>CAMLKF010000005.1 GCA_946480575.1 uncultured Nitrososphaera sp.
TAAAAGGAATTAAAGTACCAAGTCTACTGAAATGTCTTGGCCCATTGCATTGCTGGGGTCGTGGGTTCAAATCCCACCGGGTCCATCTTTTACTTGTTCTGAAACTACGGCATCAATATGAGCTCATCCAGTTCATTTGTCGGACCCACGTCCTGATCAATGCCAATGCCATATCCTCCAATTTGTCCGACAGAATCCTGAAAATATTTCAAGAAATGTCGGACAAATCCGTATTGATGGTCAAGTTAGCTATGAATGATGTGATTGCTGCGCTTTGGATGTCCCAAGGAGGACATTATAAATAAAAAGACAGTACCAAAATCTGGTTTGCTAGAGTTCTCCAAACATGCCAAAGCACTGTACACGCGCTGGTGCTAGTAGTAGCTGCAGCAACAACTATACTGTCGTATATATCCTTCTTAAAGAGTGAGGCTATGTGTTGTTACTAGTATGCCTTCTGCTGGTTTGAAGAGCGAGACTTATATTTTTGTACCTTATTTCTAAGATACAGAAAGTTTTTTCTTTGGTATCTATCAGGCATTCTTAATTAATATTTGTTCTGCATTGGGTACAGAGATGAGGAGGTCAAGAACACTTGATTATTATCATAAACAGATTCTATCAGCGACTTCGGCATTTGCCCTGACAGCAAGTTTGGTGATAGTTATGATAGGAGGCGGAGGTCTAACGCCAGCAATGACGACTCAACAGCAGGTGTTCGCCCAGCCTGCTGGTGGAGAAACGTCACAGGCCGGAGAGGGACAACAACCAGCAACAACAATCGAGATGACGCCCACTGAAGTAAACGGCACATACCGTTGGTCAGTTGATAACAATATCAATCCAACAATAACTTTGTTGGCAAATGTCGACAACACAATCACTGTCAACAATCCAACAGACGACGAACATCAATTAATAATTGCAATGGCAGAGGGAAGAGGAGGAGAAGAAGAAGAAATGGCTACGACTGAAGACGTAGAACCCGGTGATCAGGGAGAATTGTCAATCACACCAAATGCAACAGACTCGCTGCGCTACTACTGTGAATACCATCCACAGACTATGCTAGGAGATACTCGTATCAGTAATGCAACAACTATGACTAATCAGACTCAGTAGCAATAGAACGACATAATAATAACAACAACCCTTCTTTTTTCCTCAACCTCTTATTCCTGCTGCTACCTATCATCATATCAACAAATCCAGCTGGGAAATTTGGAAAAAATTCCATGTAGGGATAGGGGTCGACCACCCAAGAGCCAGTGCGAATAGATATGTCAGGGAGCATATCATAGCGTACGAACGGTTCCATAACTGCTCTAGCATCTTCTCTCGCTCGTCAAAGTCGTTGCCGTCCGTACTGTCAGAGGCCATTCATGATTTCTGATGCTATCATGCAAGCAGCCAAAATAATAAAGGAAAGAAAGGAAAAAATTAAGCCGGCGGGATTATTGGCGGCGGGATTACAGTTGGAGGCACTATCGTTGCGCCCAACGAAGCTAGGAATGCTGCGGTTGCCAAGAAGATAGCCAGACCGATGAAATGGACTATTACCGCGACTATCAAGCCCTTCTTTGCCTTCCTTGGGTCTTCTTTTCTTAATGCAAGCCACATTATGACACCTCCAACAATCCCCAAAAATATTGGGACCAGATACCATGCACCTGATGCATGCCTGTAGTACCTGTAATACTCTTCGTCTGTCATGTTCCAGTATCCTTTAGTAGGTCTGTTGTTGTTTTCGTCATTATTATTAGGGCTGGAACTCGAACTCAATGTCTCTCTCTCCTCCCCCGTTAGCACTCACCGGCGAGTGAGACTACGCCATATCCCACCCAGTCCACTATTGTCATTCTGGTAAAATACGGTATTATTTAAGGTTCATCTTTGACAAGTGTAAGGCAAAAACTCCTAGCAATGGTTTTTCAATACTTTTCACATAATAACGGCAACTGAAGATGCTACCGAAAAACTAAAGTTCAGCAGCGTGTTCTTTCTTAAGTACATATGGCACAACACTATATCATGTTGATGCGGTTTACAGACCAAGGAATAAGAAATGTTAAGGATACTATAGGACGTGCGGAGGCAGAAAAAAGTGAGGCAGAAAAGTTAGGCTGCAAATTTACAGTGTATTGGACATTTGGCAAATATGATGGAATCGGTATCTTGGAGGCTCCTAACGACGATGCGGCAATGGAGTTTGGGCTAAGGGTTGGTAGGCTTGGCAATACTAGGACTACTACATTAAAGGCATTTACTGAAGAAGAAGTTGCAAAGATCGTAAATAAGTTGGGTTGATCATCCGGTAGCATATCGTTATCTCGCACGCAAGTGCTATTCCTCACCATTACTAATGGGAGATAGACGTCCGGAATTTTTTGCATATGATAGCAGTAGTAGTCTTGCGTCTTGGATTGAAGTCAGTGAATAACGCAGTTAAAGTTCATCTCGGTGAAGTATAGTGCTTATGGTGTAGGTTCTTATGACTCACATAGTCCGTATTTTCCGTATGTGGACATATTGAAACTGACAGTGGAAAAGATTCCTTATAACATAGAGGCTGCTGCAGCTGAGGTCGTGGGTTCAAATCCCTCCATCAGGTCCATTTCTTCTAATCTCGTAAAATATTGCATTAGACTGAGCTTGATTTAGAAGGTCGTCGGACAAAATGCATAGAAACCTGGTAATTGCTACCTTGTTGCCAATTTCCAAATACTATCAAAGTAATTGCGGAAATGCCCCGCTATTTCTTTTGAGGATATAAGGATGCCTATCACATTTTCCCATGATATTATCAATAGTTTGTCCTTGAAAATATCCATTGTACCTGGGAGAGGAAAATCAACAAATTTCATCTTCACACCTTTTGCAATCTCTGCATAGTGCTTTGATTGCTTGAAATCAAGTGTTGCTATTCCTCTTTGTTGTACTTTCTTCTGCTTTTGGAATAGGTATAATCTTGAATAGAATGGACTTGCAATAGGGTGGTATCCTTCAAACGGGTAAAAATAATACAATATGTCCTTTGAAGTTGGATCTCTGAGAAGTATCTCATATGCTGTTTTTATTCCCTTATCTCCAATGAATATTTCTGCCATATCGCTTTGTCTGTTTTTGTCAGCAATCTTGGCAAGCTCAGGAATTACCTTGTTGGCTGTCTCTAACTGGCTACGGATCTCTTGCTCTTTTCTTTTGATGTATTCTTCTAATCTATAGGGTTCAACTGCGTTAAAATACTTCACATTTCCTAGAATGATGTGGCTGACAAGACCTTTTGATGAAAGTCTGTCCAGTACATCGTATACCTTAGAATATGATACATTAGAATCCCTTACAATTTGTCCAACTTTTGCAGAACCCAACTTTAGCAGCGTCAGAAACACTCTTGCCTCTCCAGACGTTAATCCTATGCTAATTAGGTCATCTAACATGCTCATTCTTCTATACCCCGTAGGGGGGAACTGACACTTAAGTAGCTATTCTTTACTTAATTGAAACATGGAGACAGCGGGTCAACAAAAAGAGACTGATAGCACAACTCCCCGAAAGGTCATTGTAAAAACAATGACTGTAAACAGAAGCGTCAACACTGTGTTTGAATTCTTTGAAAATGTTAAGAACATGGAAAGCGGTGGAATCCTTAAGGATATTACAAAAGGAGAAGATGAGTGGTGGAAATTTCATACTCCTACAGGAGAAGCAGAGCTTAAACTTAGTCGAGTCGAGCAAGAATTAGGCGTCATAGACCATATATTTGTCGGCAATGGATTGGTTTGGTATGTCTATGTACGAATAGTTCCTAACCAGCATGGTTCTACAACTTCATGGACATTCATAAGACCTGATGGCTTGGATGACAAACAATTTGAAGAACAACTAGCTGCATTTGATATTGAAATGGAAGGGTGGAAAAAAGCCTTGGAGATTACAAGTTCATGATACTAAGCATTGCTAATGATTCTTTCCATAGCTGCCTGTCTTTAGATAGAGGTAAAAGCAGCATGGAAAACTATTGCTGAGGTCATGGGTTCAACTCCCACCAGGTCCATCTTTTACAATCCTGAAACTACGGATGGAAACCCTTATCCTTCTTAACTTAGGGCTGTCTGATGGTAGGTCAAACATGCAGCAGCAGGTAACCTTTGACGATGTCGAAAAGGAGGTCAGGCTCTTTATTGAAAACATGGACAATGCAATGATCGCATGGGAAGACATTCGCCCACAGGACAAGGCCTACAACCTCGCAGGCATTGCACCAGAGGCTAGAAAGATTGTAGGCTATATAATTAGAAATGGTCCAAGTTCGAAGGCGGCCATCTATGAGCATTGCAAGTTGGAAATGCCAAAAGCAGTTTTCGACAGGACATCGAAATCGCTCTACAACGGCGGTCTGATCTACGCTAAAGGCACCGACCCGTTTGATGTAATTCCGCATCTGAGAGACTCCAGAAGCTAACGACTTTACATTTGTTGAGCTATATCAGAGAACCAGAAAAATTGATGCAAGCGTCAATATCTGCTTCTTTACGACACATGAAACTTTTCGGAATGTTTACAAACAGACTATTGCAGGCGCCGATGGGAAGCATATTTTGTCAGAAAGCCGGTGACGACAAGCACACTGATAAGCTTGTGTTTTAGAACACGAAAGAGCTAAAATCTCAGAGACCGCCTCCTTGCTGATCCTTAACCTTATAGGTAAGCGGCACAATATTTATAACATCACAGTGATTATTCTTCTAGATGACGAACCCGATATTGTAAGCGTGTTTGGCAAGGTCTTGCAGCTGAGTGGTTATGAGGCCAATGGCTTCACAGATCCGTGGAAAGCGCTGGAGTTCTTTGCCAAAAACCGCGACAAGTGTTCGCTTGTCATAACTGACCTAAGAATGCCCCACATGAACGGCATCGATTTTGCAGCAAAGGTGCGCAAAATCAACCCGGATGTCAAACTGCTGCTGATGACTGCTTTTGAAACTGCCAGCTACGATGAACAGATTGCTCAATTAAAGTTCAGCACCATTTTACGCAAGCCAATAATGCCCACAAACCTAAAAGCAACTGTCGAAAAGACGCTTGCCGCACGCACGACATCGTAATAACTTTCTATAACAATCTTGCTTATTGATTTATGTAGCCCAGACATGAAGTAAGTTGATGTAGCAGTGGGTTCAAAAAACGGCGACAATTACGATGAGCCGCTAGAAGATAATCTGCATAGTTCGATACAGCCTGAAGATGAATCTATTCAGATTATTTCTAACGTCCAGAATATAAAGCAGGTTTACTTCTCGCTGCTGAGAAATTCCCAACAAGAAGTGCTTTTGGTCTTTCCGACGATTAATGCTGTGCGCAGAGAAGAACGCTTGGGTGTCTTTACAGAACTGCGGCGTGCGCGTCAGCGCGGAGTGACAGTTAGGCTATTGACGCCGGAGGACGATTTTGTCGCTGCTTATCTTGACGAACTTAGAAAGAATGGAAGTGTGGTCAGACAGATAGAATCATCGCCAGCGGAAACAAAGTTCAAGCTTTTGATCGTTGACGGAAAGTTCTCCCTTGTTATTGAAACAAAGAATGATGCCAAGGGCATTTTTGAAGAAGCTGTAGGACTAGCAACGTTCTCAAACAGCAAGCCAACAGTGCTGTCCTATGTCACTATCTTTGAGAGTTTCTGGCGAGAAACCGATCTTTATGAAAAGGCAAGAGAAGCAGACAGGCTAAAGGACGAATTTGTTAACATTGCTGCTCACGAGCTGCGCAACCCCATCTGTCCAATCATAGCAAGCGCCGAGCTTGCAACGGAAAGCATTACAAAGTTAAGAGGAGAAGGAAAACTCGACAACCTGACGCTAGACGATTTGAATGAAAACATAAGCGTCATAGTGAGAAATGCATCCAAACTTTACAAACTGTCAGAGGATATTTTGCAGGTTAGCAGGATAGAAAGTGGAGGTTTTAACTTACATCTGGAACAAGTTGAAATAAAAAATTTGCTTGAAACGGCGATTCAAGACGCTAGGAAAAACGCGCTGACGGAAAACAAACCAGTGAATATTCGGCTAGATTACAGGCTAGCGGACAGGTATATGATATTTTGCGATAGCTCCAAGATCAATCAAGTGCTCTACAACCTGCTCGATAATGCCGTCAAGTTTACAGAGAATGGAACCATCACCGTCTCCGCTGTAAAGTTTGATGATTCTTCTCTGGTGTTCAAAGTCGAAGACTCTGGGATTGGGATCAGTCCGGAGATCAAAACGAGGCTTTTTGAGAAATTTGTAAGCAGGTCAAGTGGCGGCACTGGTCTTGGTCTATATTTATCGAAAAGAATTATCGACGCCCATGGCGGCAAAATAGGGGGAATAAACAACCAAAGCGGCGTCGGAGCCACATTCTTTTTTAGGCTCCCGACCGACCTGAGATCGCCGGCTGAGGACGCATACACCAACACCGAAAAAGCTGCAGCACACATGGGTGATGACAAACACCCGCAAGAAGAAACTTTTGAAGGGCACAATCCGGGATATTTAGAGCATAGGGGACGCAACCTGCTTTAGCATTAAAGTGCCTAGGAAAAATGATTATTATTCTTTCAGAACGCATCGAATAGAACGAGAAATTGGTCAAGACTAGAGAGCATACAAGGAAAAAATGGACCGGGTGAGATTTGACTTGTAAAGTTCTCCTTCAATAGATCTGCTCTTTAGATATATGGGGGGCGGTAGAGAGACAGACATATACCTGCCTTGGAAAGCTCGCTAAGCCGAGGTCGTGGGTTCAAATCCCACCCGGTCCACCCTCTAACGACAGTTCCTCCCTGATTTCAAATGCGATCTTTTTTCTGTAAATGATCTGGTACTTTCTGAAAACGGATCTGGCTGCCGGGTCGTACCCGACTTGAACTATTTTCCTGAACGTTTCAAGGCCGGCCCCCTGAATTATCGTCCCGATGCCGGCCTGTTTTTGCTTTATTTGGTTCACCACTTTTGCCGGCAGGTTGCTGACGAAGATCTTGCTGCGCGCCCTTATGAGCACCCTACCGGTATCGCTACTGGTGATGACTGACTCGCGGGTAATAGTGCGCGCGTTTTCTTTTTGCTTTACCACCCTGACGCTTACTGCCGAGCCTATCAGGATGCTCAGCACTTGCTCGACGGTTCCGGTTTCTGCAAGCAGGATCTTGTGCGCCAGTGGGAGCCTGATGCCAGACTTGCCTTCAAGCTCAGAAATTTTTTGCAGCATGAAACTGCCAAAGTCGCCTTTTCTCAGGATTACCCCTTCTGCCACAGCAATCATCTAGTGTACAGCAAGGATCATGAAAAGATTATCCTGAAGGCGACCATTGCTAGGGCAACGGCTATCGTGCCAAGACTGATTGCCTTGAGGCCGATCTCGAGCCTCTTTGCCCTTGCTGGGTCGCCTTCACTCTTTTTCAGCTGCTTGTACGGCCGGGACATCTTGATCTCGGCATAGCTGACGAGTCCCATCATGCAAGCCGCAACAGCCGCTAATGGGCTGACGGAATTTGTTTGCATGATATAGCCTGCAAGCGCCGGCAGCGCCCCCCAAGAGACTGCAAACCAAAAGTTGTTGTGGAACCGGCTACCAAACGCCTCAAAATTGTAGGCAAACAAAAAGAAGCCTTCCAGCACTGCGATCACCGCAAGGTGCGGTACGTAAAGCACGATATAATATACGCCGATTGCGTACGCCGCGGCAAGGGTGGCTACCATAAGTGCCAGCAGCTGGCCTTTGGAAAAGTAGCTGCCCCACGGCTTGATCTTTTTCGAGCCAAGGGTATCTGCAACGTGGGCTGAGACGCCAAGGGCAAGAGCATAGATGAGCGCAATCGCGCCTACCCTGTCCCACAATATAACAACATTATCTGCAAGCATCGAGCCAATTATTGTAAACGAAATGCACATGCCGGTGTATGGCAGGAACAAAAGCCCGACAAAGACGCGGAACCTGACTGGTCCGAACTTGGGCACGAACCACTCGTTCATGCGTGTCTCGTTCGTGTTGGCATTCATGGCTTTTCGGCGCGCACTATGGCGGCCGTGCCTGCGGTGTAGTATCTGCAAGCGATATTCTGGAATCCCCTGCTGCTAAGCGCGCTTTGACTCTGGCTGACCCACTGCGATTTTCTTATTACGTCGTCCAGTTCTTCAAAAACTATCCTCCAAGAAGCAATAAACCTGCCTGCAAGCCGGAGAATGTGAAAATATGCATTCCACAGGCCGCGCATTACACCGCATGGATAAGTGAAATCGTGAAACACTGCAACGCCGCCTGGCCGCAACACGCGCCAGCACTCGTCAACTACCCTTTGGACGTCAACATACTTTGCCAAGTATGACGACACCACTGCGTCAAAGGATTCACCTCTGTAGGGCAGGCTCTCAGCGGTGCTCTGAGTAAGTGGCAGACCCAGCTTGTACCTTGAAGCGCGGAGGTATTCAAACGTAAGGTCGATGCCAGTTACGTTCTTGCCAGCTTGGGCAAGCATGGAAGCAAGGACGCCTGTCCCGCAGGCAAGCTCGAGCACGTGGTCACCCCTGCCACCAAGTGCCTCAAGCATGCCGCGCTTCCACATGGAATCCCTGTCAAAGGTCGTAAAGCGCACGACTGCATCATAGCTCTCCGCATTGGCTTGGGTGAAGAACCTCCTTGCGCTTGCATGGCCTTCGTGAACCAGCACTGTTAGTAGTACTGCTAGGCGATACTTGCTATTATGCGTTGAACAAAAGTAAATCAATGCCTTTCTGCCATTAGAACACTACTTGTGTATTTCGTAAACTGGCAGCGAGAGGTGACATTAGAGGAGTGGAGCGGTCAGAAGGTCGTGGTCAAGCGCAACAAGTCCACAAAAGAGTTCCACGAATTCCTCATAATCTACGCCTACTCATTCATTTCAATGCTTCTTGTCCACCCGTCTGCTCCTCCGGCGTTCAGCGAGACAATGAGGAACGAGGGCCGCAGCATGAGAAATGCACTGAAAAACATCGGGATATCGACGCCGGAGCTGATCTCGATTTCAAACGCCGACCTTGTGGAGGAATACATCGAGGGCGGCGACCTGTACCAGGCGCTTGCTTCAGGCGGCGACTCTGCACTTGCAAATGCCGCCGGCTGCCTGACAGGCAGGTTTCATCGTGCGGGCTATGCTTTCGTTGACAACAAAGCGCAGAACTACCTTGTCAGAGGCGATTCGCTTGTACGGACAGATCTTGGATTCATAAAAAAAAGCAGCTCATCCTATTCAAGGAGCATGGACATTGGGTCATTTCTGGCAAGCGTCATGGACATTGGCAGGTATCGGCAGGTCGAAAAGGCGTTTTATGACGGCTACTTGTCAGAGACTGGCAGCGGATTTACCTACCTTTCGCTAATCATCCGCAACGCCCTTTCGCTTGGGTTTTCGTCAGACACCAAGGCAACGTTCAGAAACATGCTGCTAAATTCTTCAAGACTGACTATTGTCTAATGCTAGATGGGTGGAAGTTCCGCTTTTTTGTCAAAGCCGCCAGAACCGAACTTGCAGTAAAAGCACTGGTCAGACTGCATATAGGTCAGCTTTTGTATTGATATTGCTCCCAGCTTGAGCGCCACCTTGGTCATGAAGCGGTACTTGAAGGGCATGGACGGGATTACTTCGTTAAAGTACACGTCGTAGTGGTCCGGGCAGAACTTCAAGGTCACCTGCGCCTTCTGTCTCTGTTCAGGCGTAATATCCTTGTTGTTCTCGCTCACGACCTTGGCGACATTGATCTGCTCCCTGATGTATTCGTGCTTAGGGCAGGGGCAGTCTTTGCCTCCCGGGTGCTTGTAGGCAGGGGTATTTTTCCAGTCAAAGTCTGGAAAGTCCTTTTCAAAATCGTCCATCGCTAACCTAAACTAGTACGTTCGCTGCTCTTATAAAGTTGTAGCAGCCGATGGCAATTGTTGCACCATCGCTGATCATACAGCTCACCGCAAAATGAATGATAATTACCTGCTTGTGGGGATATAGAATGACAAAAAATATATTTTTGATGTTATAAGAGTCCGTAAGCGACGTGGTACGAGACAGTGACAATGGTGGCAGCACAGCGTTAACGGCTACAACAACTGCAAACAATAGTAGTTCGCGGGTGAGGGAATCGAATGACCCTAATCTCAAGACTCTGCTGGAGTTTAAAAAGAGCGTTCAAGGAGAGCAAAAGACAGGCGAGAAAAGGATAGAGGAGATAAATAGCAAGCTAGAGGGAGTCAAGAAGCAGATTGATGATGAGAGGGCGCGGCTTGACGACCTGCGGGCAAAGCTAAAGGAGATCAACGAGGAAAAGGACACCGAATACCCCAAGTTTGTCGAGATGAGAAACAGCCTGATTGAGGCCAAGAACCAGGTGAAAAACTTGGATGACAAGGTAGGCACTGCGGCAGCCAAGTCGCGCAAGGAGCGGAGCGACATCAACAACCTGCAAAAGGCGCTTGAGCAGATAGAGCGCGACATCCAGACAAAAAAGCTGTCCAAGGACGAAGAGCGCAAGCTTGTTGCCAAGTCCAAGGAGATAGCCACCAAGTTGCACACGCTCAAAATGATGCACAAGAAGGAAGACCAGTACCGCACCATATCGACGCAATATGACCAGCTGAAAGATCAGGTCAACAGGATTTTCAAGCTAAAAGAAGAGTACGGCTCCAAGATTGGCAAGCTCAAGGAGGGCCTTGACACCCTGATAAACCTGCGGGAAAGCCTATACGAGGAAAGGAGGAAGGTCATCCACACGGTAAGGGAGGCCGGCGCCAAGCTGGAAATGATAGAGACCCAGCTGAACGCAATTGCGTTCAAAAAGTCGCGCATGCAGGCGGCCGAGCATAGGCACAGGAGGCAGAGGGAGATGGAAGACCGCCGCAAGGACAGGCAGGAGGCAATGCAGGAGAAAGCCAAGCGCGACAAAGAGTACCAAGAGCGCTGGAACACGCTCAAGGAAGCTGCAATGAAAAAGATGTCAAGCGGAGAGAAGCTTACGTTTGACGAAATGAAGCTGATATTTGGCGACTCGGGCTCGGATTAAGATACGTTTTTTTGCTAGAGTAATGCATAATCTGCTGCGAAAGATGGACAAGATAGAGTACACGGGCAAGGTCTACGTTTACAGCAGCGGCATGCCTGCTGACCACGTCGCGTTTTCAAAAGAAAAGCTGATAGAATATGGCGTCAACGAGAGCGATATCGTTGTTATTGAAGTGCCGGAGGGCGTGCCCGAGGGCTCAATCATGGTGACAGTCTGGCCGCACTATTTGTCGGTAGCAAAGGTCAAGCGGGTACGAGAGGGCTCCATCTACGCTCCCCAGCTCTTCAACATCCAACTATAATACAAAACATTAAATCTTCTCCGTATGCCAATTCCACTTGGACAATGCTGACCTTCTTTTGCACGCGCGACCGCCACGGCGACTGCCCCGGCGAGTGGCCAGTAGGTGAGATCTGTGGCCCGGACCATGACTGCTCATTTGACATGAAGATGGTCAAATGCCAGTGCGAGTGCCATCACAGCGGTGACAAGAAAGGCAAGTAAGTAGCCCGAGCCGGCGATTCTTCAACCCTGGGCATCATATATTAATTCTCCTTATTGTAATTTTTTATTCCACAAGCTGCCTTATAGGAATCAGTTGACAGCTGCGCTCTCATGGAGTTCTTGGATAAACTCCTGAAAACCGCCGAAGGTGTTGCAAAGCAGCTGGCGCCTGTAGAACATGACGAAAACAACGAATACTACCATCCAGAAAAGAAAAAGTATTTCTCTGCTCAGAAAATCTAGCTGCTGCATGGCTGAAGGTCAGTGGCAAAACCCTCTTTCATAATCTTTTTTTGGCTCTTTGCTGCCACCGAGTTAATTACGGTAAGATTTAATTGAGCTTGGAGACTCATCCGGTTTGGACAAAGGCAATCAAATGTCAAGTTTCTCGGATATTCTGCTTCAGCTTGAAGGTCTCTTTGGAGGCAAGGAAGGATTCGATCCTAGCAACCCGATGATGTGGGTTTACATTATCTCGATTGCAACAATTCCGTTTTTCATGATGTACGCGCAAAAGTTCCAGTCTCGCATTATCCTGAACGACATTTCAAAGTCGCTTGTAAAGCTAAAAACGATGAAGGAAAATGCAAGGAAAGAAGCGATCAACTACGTCAAGGGCGCAGTAAAACCTTCAAGCGACCCTGCGACTGGAGTAGACAGGTTTCTGGAGTATTTCACGATAATGCCAGTCGACCTTGACCCAAGTGGCATCGTGCGCAAGCTTGACCACATCATGAGGACGAGGGACGAGAGGCTGCGGGCTGAGGTCAAAAAGCTGTGCGGTGGGGCAAGCGATCAGGAAGTCTCAAAAATAGAGAACATCCTTGAAGCGGCCACTGCGCTCAATATGATCTACAAGGTCGTTAGGCACTTTTACCTGATGGGCAAGCGCACGACCAGCATGTTCGTGCTCGTGCAGTTGCAAATGGTGATGCCGCTCCTTCTTGAAGAAGCCGAGGCGCTACAGAACGCGATAGGGGCGTTCAAGCGCGGCCAGCCGATAGGCGACGGCATCGGCCCGATGGTAGTGGGCCGGATGATGCTTGGAAAGGAAAAGAAACTTGCCGCCAGGGAGACTGTCTACAGCGAAGAGGAGTACAGGGGCAGAAAGCTCTACCTGCTTAAGGCGGAAGGCCCGTCAGGGACTGTCGGAAGGCCCGGCGAGGCAATGATGCGACTCGTTGGCGATCTCGGCATCAAGGTGGATGCCATCATAATGTTAGATGCCGCGCTCAAGCTGGAAGGCGAGAAAACCGGTGAGGTAGCGGAAGGGATCGGCGCCGCCATTGGCGGAATCGGCGTTGAGAAATATCAAATTGAAGAAGTGGCGACCAAGTTTGATATCCCGGTTTATGCAGTGATAGTCAAGCAGTCGGTCCAGGATGCAATCACGATAATGCGAAAGGAAATAGCAGACGCAGCCGAAAAGGTGGCAAATACTGTTTATTCGGTCATTGAAGACAAGACGGCCGAGGGGCAGTCCGTCATTGTTGTAGGCGTGGGGAACACGCTTGGAGTGAGCCAATAGCATGCGGTTCTTTGGCAAGAAAAAAGAGGTCAAGCCAGAAATATTCACCGAGGAGATGTGTCAGTCGTGCGGCGAAAAGTCGAGGCGGCAGTTTGAAGAAGGCGACTATGTCTTTCGGGCAGGCGCGCAATGCAAAAAGTGCTCCTCTTCTGATGTACTTGTAAGAGCCATCTATGGCGAATATCCGCCAGATGATAATAACAGCAGCAAGGCCTAGAGGGTTATGACGCTTACGCTAGACTCTGACGGGATCAGCGTGTGCTCTGCCTGGACGACCACCTTGCCGTGCCCTTCTACAAGTATGGGATACGAGTGTACGTTCTTTTTCTTGATTAGGGTCTCCATCAGCCGGCGCACATCCTTTTCGTCATACCTGTCGGTGAGCCACCGCATCGCAAACGGGAGCGTCCTGTACCTATTCCAGATAAGGTCCAGCAGCTTGTCGGCTTCCTCATCCTTGACAGGTTTTCGCGACGTTATCCCGAAAATGTTCCTCATCCTGCCTTCGTACACGACGCCCTGCCCGTCTTTCGTGGTGACGAACGGCTCTATAGCATATGCCTCGTTTGGGAGAAGTGCAAATGAAGATCCGCGCGTCCAGATGTTTGGAATCGACTTGCCTGCGTGGACCGTGTACTGCTGCAAAGAGTGACCGCTGAGGTTCTGGATCGGCCTAAAGCCAAACTTGGTGATGGTGGCCTCTATCACCCTTCCAATGTCGCCGGCCTTGGTGTTGGCCCTCGCTGCGCGCACTGCCTCGGCAAGCGCAGCTTCAGCAGCCTTGACAAGTGACTCGTACTTCGGGTCGTAGCACACGGTGACTGCCGTGTCGGCGATATAGCCGTCAATCTGCACTCCGATGTCTATCTTGAGCACATCGCCTTCCTTTACCGTGATCGAGTCGTTTGGCTCCGCGGTGTAATGCGCGGCAATGTCGTTCAGGCTGGTGTTGACAGGAAAAGCCGGCTCGGCGCCCATGCCCCGGATCTGGGACTCGACCGACTCGCAAATTTCTAGAAGCGTCGAGCCCACGTGGTACTTTTTGCGGGCGCCCTCCCTGACTTCGGACGCTATCTTGCCGGCACGCAGATAGCTCTCAAAATTCATCTCTGACTTTTGTATCATGGTTCATATATAGAGATTTGCGGTGGGCGTTCCACCTGAAGAATTTTTTTCAAAACTTGCAATATAGAACCCGCCTCCTCTCTTCTTAATAACCGCCGGGAAACTCGATCCATGATTGAAGGCCGACGCAGGATTTGGCATTAGCATCAGCATTGCAGTTGCTGCGATAATCTAGTTTGCGTCGATTCTTACGGCAGTGTCGTCGCAGCCGTCCATTGGCACAGGAGATGATGATGACGTAAAGCCAGATGATGGGTCATCAATAGCCGCAGCAAAAGAAGATGATGGTGGTGGCAGTGCAATATCTCCTGTGCCTGAGGAAAAGAGTCCGGGTCTGAAAAGACTGCAGAGTAAGACCCGCGCATAGAAACAGACGATCGTAGGCGCGCCCTGCTTGAAGAAATGACACTGGACTACCTACACATCGAAACGACTATTGTAAGGCTTGTCAATGAGCACAAGAAAGAGCTCAGCCTTCAGCTCCTCAAGATGGACTTGGATCTGGCCGGAGTGGCAGGCAGGCAGGCACAGCACGAGCAAGATCGTGGGAGACTACTTTGGCCACACTGACCTGTCAGGCTTTGACATTGCAGACCGCTACCGGCTGGAAAAGATCACCTGCTCGTTCAGGGTTCCAAACGGCAGCGCAGAAACCATCTACTGAACACCGGGCCAGTTTTGGAGATGGCAGAAGTTGAGATCGCCGGCATGGTATTCGATAGGCTCTCAAGGCCGGTCGTCGAGCACCCTGTCGCCAGGCGCATCGGGGTCGGCATTTCAGTTGACGACAGGGGCGGGCTGTACGCAACTGCCAACGTGTGCTGAGCTTTGTCCTGTAAAATCATTCGGTATCGTTTCCACTAATACGGTATCTACAGCCGTTATAAGACAGCAGAGCATTTAGTTTACACTTGGAAATGGATCATATCACCGAAAGAAGCATATTGAAAATGATCGAAGAGTGCAAGAACGAGCTCAACATCGACAAAGAAATCGAAATCCTCTACAAGATCAACTCCATGCTGCCGACATCGGAGCAGCTAAAGATACCGTCGCTTATCACCAACGATTACGTCAGTCATGCGCTCTACAAGATAGAGGAAAAGCTGCTGGTGGCTCAGTAGTAGCCCTATCTGCTACTGTCACTATTTTCTCGCTGCCTGTGCTCCTGATTGTAGTGCTGAAGGTATTCTGATTCCGTCTGGAATGCGACGTTGCACTTGCTGCACATCACCGGCTCCTCTTCGTCGTCATCTTGCATGCGTAAGGCTGCTTTTCATAGGTATTAAGAATTCAATCAGTCAAAGCCGTCGTTCCCGTACACACTGACAAGGGCTTCAAGCTCAACGGAGGTGATCGACAGCTGGTCGTCTTCTTCCCAAAAGTCGAACTGGGGCGACATCAGGTAGCCTCCGGGGGATTGCATGTGGCCGAGGCCCAGAACGTGGCCCAGCTCGTGCACCGCCGAATTCCGGAAGGCGTAGGAGGGAAGGTCAATCTCTGTCTCGCCGTCGCCGTGCAGGATAAAGGGCGAAAGGTAGACGTTTGCGTCAATTTCGCCTTCGCTGCCTTCGTCAAACTTCACTGACGTGTAGGCGCCCGTCTGGGAAGGGTAGTCAGGAAAGTCCATGTACGAGTCGAATATGAAGACCCTGACGTCGCAGGACCTGAGCTCCGACTGTGAGCTGACATAGCGAGCCGTGAGCTCCCATGCCTGCTGGTTGCCAGTGTATTCCCTGAGCGCCTGCCGCCACTGCTGGGCTGCAAGCTTTGCCCATGCGTAATACTTGTTGGGCACATTTTCGTCCTTGTATATGCAGCTGTCGATGATGTCCTCGCTCCAGTGGTACCTTGCCACAGGGACAGAGGTTTCTTCAAAATTGGTCTGGTCCGCATAGTAGTTGGCTGCAAAAGCCGGAACAAAACTGGAAACAAGAAACGCCACTGCAGCAGCGGCTGCATGCGCGGCAAGCAACAGTTTCCTGATTGTCATTTTCAAACTATTACTTTTTCGCCCTTGTCAAGCGTGGCGATGTTGAATGCCTGCTCTATGGTCGAGACAAACACGACTCCGTCTCCGTGCTCGCCCGTCCTAGCTGACTCGATGACTGCCTGCACGACCTTGTCAAGCTGCTCGTTGGGAACCACTATCTCGAACTTGACCCTTGGAAGTAGGTCGTACGCGACTGGCTGCCCCCTCCACTGTAGATGCAGCTCTCGCTGCTTGCTCCAGCCAGATACTGTAGAAATCGTCATGCCGCCGATCCCCATCTGCCTCAGCTTCTCCTTCACGACAGGCATCCTCTCGGACCTGATTATCGCTTCTACCTTCTTCATCTGGCGACTATTGTTCACCATCAGCCATAAATTGTTATTGGCCGGGCAGGCTGGAATGGTAGTTTTATAAAAAATGCTTAAAACACCTTGAGGTGGTGCTAGTAGTACCACTTGAGCAACAAGAAATTCGTCCTTGACACCAGCATAATAATTGACGGCGAGATAACCAAGATGCTTGAAGCCGGCGACGTAGAGGAAGGAAGCGAGATAGTCATCCCACTGGCAGTCCTCGATGAGCTCCAGTCGCAGGCCTCGACTAACAAGGAGCACGGCTTTGTGGGGCTAGAAGAAATAAAAAAGATGCGCGAGCTGAGCGCAAGGAGAAAGATCAGCCTGCGCTTTGTGGGTCAGCGCCCAGACCTGAACGATATCCGGCTTGCAAAGCACGGCAGGATAGACGCGATAATCAAGGACGTCGCGATGCAGGAATCTGCCACGCTTATCACTGCCGACTATGTGCAGGCGCTCGTGGCTGAGGCTCAGGGCATCAAGGCGACGCACATACGGGCTCCCACAAAGACGACAGATCTGGAATTTGAAAAATACTTTGACGAAAATACAATGAGCGTGCACCTGAAGGAAGGGACCTTCCCTATGGCAAAGCGAGGGAGGCCGGGCACCTTCCAGCTGGTCAAGATAGCCCAGGAAAAGAGCACGTACGCGCAGCTGACAAACATCATAAAAGAGGTGTCTGAAGCTGGCAGGGTTACTGGCACCGGCTCTGTGGAGATCAGCAGGAGCGGCGCGACGGTTATCCAGTTTGGCAATTTCAGGATCGCAATAACCCGCCCGCCTTTCTCAGACGGGCTTGAAGTGACAATCGTCAGGCCGATTGTCAGGCTCGCCCTTGCCGACTATAAGGCAAGCGAAAAACTGATGGGGCGGCTGTCTGGAAAGGCAGAAGGCATAATCATTGCTGGGCCGCCAGGCTCTGGCAAGAGCACCCTTGCAAGCAGCCTTGCGCAGTTTTATTCTGAAAGGGGCAAGATAGTCAAGACATTTGAGTCGCCCCGCGATCTGCAGGTGCCAGAAGAAGTGACACAGTACGGCCCGCTTGAAGGCAGCTTTGAAAAGGCGGTGGACATACTGCTTCTCGTAAGGCCTGATTATACTATCTTTGACGAAGTGAGGCGGGCGCAGGACTTTGAAGTGTTTGCAGATATGAGGCTCGCCGGCGTCGGGATGGTGGGCGTGGTGCACGCAAGCAGCCCGCTTGACGCCATCCAGCGCTTCATGGGCAGGGTGGAACTTGGCATGGTACCACACATCCTTGACACGATAATATTCGTTAGGGACGGTAGCATCAAGAAGGTCTATGAACTGAGCCTGACGGTAAAGGTGCCAACCGGCATGACCGAGGCCGACCTTGCAAGGCCGCTTGTCGAGGTGCGCGATTTTGAAACCGGCGCAATCGAGTACGAGATCTATACGTTTGGAGAGGAGAACGTGGTAGTGCCGGTGAGTAAGCTTGCCAAAAGCGGCGGCGAGGCTGTGAGGGGTATAAGAAAGCTTGCCCAGTCCAAGATATTGGACTTTGTGCGCCGGTTTGACCCAAGCGCCGAAGTAAACATCATCTCGGACAACAAGGTACAGGTGAGGGTCAGCAAGGAAGCCGCGCCCCGGCTGATAGGCAAGGGCGGCGCGACCGTGTCAGAGCTTGAAGAGATGCTTGGAGTAAAGATAGACGTCGAGGCGAAAATCCCGACGCTTGGCAAAGAGATCGAGTTTGACATCAGCGAATCAGGATCATCAGTCAACATCCTCGTTGACGACGAAGTAGTGGGGCGCACGGTCGATGTCTACGTCGAGGACGACTACATCATGAGCAGCCAGGTGGGCAAGAAGGCGAGAGTCAAGGTAGACAAGCGCTCCGAGGCTGGAAGGAGCATAGTGAACGCTATACTTGCCGGGCAGGAAATCAAAGTTTTCCTGAGCAGGCACTAGCCTAGCGAAGGCCGGCAAGCCCTTGGCTCTTGACCAGCCTGATAAATTCTTCAAGCTTTTTGAGCGTCTCGGGATGCAGATAATGCTCGATTCCCTCCGCGTCCCTGTTGGCAGTGTCCTCGTCCACACCTATCATTTTCAAAAACTCTGCCAAAACGCCGTGCCTGTCATGGATGTTCTTGGCGACTGCTACGCCTGACTCTGTTAGGCTTATCCCTCTGTATTTTTCGTAGTTGACGTGGCCGCTCTCGTTGAGGCGCTGGAGCATCTTTGTCACGCTGGGCGAGCTCACATTGAGGTAACTTGAAATGTCTACGGTCGTGGCGTAGCCCTTGTGCGCGATAAGCTCGTAAATGACCTCGAGGTAGTCCTCCATGCGGGTCGTCCGGCCCAGCTTTTGGGCGTTGTGGGCGTCGCGGATGGAATCCAGCCGGCTACCCTTTTTTATAGCTGTCGGGCCTGACTTGGCTTTTATCACTTTTCTTGCCACTACTGCTAGCTCCGATCATAGCAATAAATATTAACACTGTTAAAAAATCTTGCAGCACCTTGATCCTCGCTATCTCCGCAGACCAACTGCGCTCCATGCTGGGCAACAGGAGCCTCCTGCTAGTCGACACTAGGCCGTTTTCTGGCTACGCCGAGTCGCACATACCGGGCGCGGTCAACATCGACCTCATGCAGTTCCACTGGATTGATACCTCAAAGCAAGGCGTGGCGCAGTTCAACAAACAGATGCAGCTCTTGCTTTCAAACATCGGAGTGTCAGCCAACAGGTTCGTGGTGTTTTACGACGACGTCTCCGGGCCGTCGGCAGCAAGGGGAGTCTGGCTCCTGCTCTACTTTTCGCATGACAAGGTCGCCATGCTAGATGGCGGGCTAAACAGGTGGAAGGCGCTTGGATACAAGACAGAGACGAAGACAAACCCGTTTGTCCACTCTAATTTCAGAGGCAAGCCGGACCCGAAGATTCTTGCAGACTCCACTCGCATCAAGACGGCGATAAAAAGCAAAAAAGCGATCATACTGGACGCGCGCTCTAAAGCTGAGTACGACGGCTCTGCCGTCCGCGCTTCAAGGGCAGGCCACATACCGACCGCAGTCAACATCGACTGGAACGGCAACCTTGATCAGGATGTTTTCAAGAGCGCGGAAAAGCTGGAACAGATGTACGGCCGCATCCCAAAGGACGCGGAGGTCATAACCTACTGCCAAGGCGGCTACCGTGCCGCCAACAGCTTTGTCGCGCTTAAGATACTCGGCTACAAGAACGTGCGCATGTACCTCGGGTCATGGGGCGAGTGGGGAAATAAGCCTGACCTGCCTGTCAGTAGATAAAATCTGAGCTAACCCTGAGCAGCGATCTGTTCTTCAAAAAGTAGCAGCTTGTTAGCCTGCGCTTTTGGGCCAACCTGACCACCAACAGCTGTACAAAGAACGTCGGCTGGAGCAGCAATTCAACTTTTTCTTTTTTTCCAAAGTCGACGTAGACGGACGAATACCCTTCTTGGCAAAGCCTTTCACTCAGGCTGCTGTTGTCGTCGCCCTCTGCGCCCATGACTATTATCCTGTCTCCCCTGCTGACGCTGAACAGAGGCGAGTGGCAAAACTCTTCGACGGGGTACGCAAATGCCTTTGCGCCAAAAACCTCGTTGAACTTTAGTACGCCATACAGGGATGCAAGGTGGAGCGGCCCGTTTCCAAGTATTATGTACGAACTACCTCTGCTGCCTATCTTGCCAGCTGCCTTCTCTGCCTGATCCGACGCCTGCCTGTAAATCCTGCCAAGGCTTGCAGGAAGCCGCACCTGCTTGGTAAGCGAGAGGCATGCAAGTATGCTTGAAGCAAAGCTAATGGTTCCTGCGGTCGTTACCCCTACGCTCCTGTATTTCAGCTGTATTACTTTGTCACATGATCTTGCCAGCCTGCTTTCTGGTCTTGCAGTGATTGCTGTGGTGGTTCTGGCTCCATGCTTTTTGGCCGCCTGAGCAGCCATGATGTTGGCCCTGGTGTTGCCAGAGATCGAAACGACGTACATGTTGCGATCGCTTGCTACGGATGGATTCAGAATGACGTCGGTAGGATAGCAGCAAAGCGCGTGGCCACCTGAAACATACTGGGCAGCAAGCGAAGCGACGTACGAGTCGCCGGCGCCCACAAACAGGCAATTTTCGCTGGCCTTGGGCAGGCCCAATTTTGGCAGGTCCTCCACCTGATATTCTATCTCTGCCTGCATTGCCTCTATGGCGTTCATGTCATTATTACAAAATCAGCAGGTTCCAAATAAGTTTGAAAAAGCCTTACTTTCTCTTTTCCTTCAGCTCTCCTTGGCCTTCAATCACTATCATTGTAAGAGTAGAGCGCACCTTGTCAATCCTTCTAACATGCCATGTTATAGTTTCTCTTAGTTTATCCATGGTATCAGACCTTATCTTGGCAATGATATCATAAACGCCATATACTCCGGAAACCTCGACAGCTTCGGGCAGCTTTTTCAATTCCTTGATAATCTCTTCTTCCGAACCTAGGTCGCAGTTGATAAGGACGTATGCTGTTGGCATGGCTGCCATTGCATTTGCTGTGTTATTAAACGCATCGCAAACTGGCTAGCTAGAACTTTTCCTTCGACAGCTTTTTCGCCTTGAGGTAATCCACGAAATAGAACAGGTACGCCCGCTCGCTTACTTTTATGATCCACGGTATGAACGACTCATTCTTGCTGCTCTTTTCGCCTATCTCAAAGCCCGAGTCCTCGACAAGCTCACGGAACGACTGGCCGTCGTAGGTCTTTTTCGGCGGCGGGCCGCAGTTGTAATCGTAGGGGTCTGCGATAATCACGTCGGCATGGGGTTTGAGCAGTCTGTGTATAGCCGCCAGCAGCTTGTCTGCGTCTACCAGCTCTAGCAGGTTCAGCGCAAGCACTAGGTCGAACTTGCCGGGGTTGAAGGGCGCGTTCAGCGAGTCAGCGACGCAGAACTCGACGTTGCCACGCTTTTGCTCGTACATTTTTTTCCTCGCTTCCCGGATGAACGAAAACGACATGTCGATGCCTATCGCAAAGGCGAACTTGTGCGACAGGAGCATCGTGCTGTATCCCATCGAGCAGGCCATGTCAAGCGCGACTCCGCCCATCTTGGGGTTGATGCCATAGACTACGCGGTGGTAGACCTCATTTGGCTTAAGGCGCCACCGGAGTGACTTGAGCAGCCTGTCTTCGGTGGAATGCTCGTACTGCGTCCATCTGTATGGCACGAACCTGCTGCCGCCTTCTTCGTACCTGTCGTTTGCAGCAGGTTCCGGCGACAGTTTCGAGCTGCTCTCTTTCAAAAACTTCTTCATCTCCTCGCTCTTGCTATCCAGCAGCCACCTACCGTACGTCTGCGACCTGTCTGCGGCATAGGCGGGAAAGTCTCTGACTACTATCGCCACGCCCTGTATGACTGGGTAGGCCGCGCCACACTTTTTGCACGTGAGGAAGCCTTCAATGCACTCATTTTTTCCGTCCATCGCGAGGCTCTCGAGGGTGAGTCGCAACTGCTTTTCCTGGTGGTGCAGGCAGACTAGGTGGTTCGCAAACTGGATCTTCATGTGCTTGCCGCATCACGCGGCGACCTCATATAATAATATCAGAGAAGCCCGTCTTGGTGCAGCCTGTCAAGAAGGGGTGCCAGCACGTCGCGCACCTCTTTTTCGCCAAGCCTGAACTTGGCGACTATGCCAAGCGCGATTGAAAGCATGTTTCTATCTTCCCTTGCGGTGTGCACCTCTGCAGCAAATATGCTAAAGGTCTTGGCGTTTCCCTGAAGCCACTTCTTCCATGCTCTGGTGCGCTCTGCATTGGCTTCAAGCGAGGAAATCACATAGTCGATGTCTATCCCTTGGTAGTTGTCGAGCAGGCCCAGCTTGACCATCGGGAGCAGAAGCGTCGCCTCCGGCACTTCTGTATGCACCTTGTTCATCTCTTCAATTACTTCGTCGTTTTCTCCCTCTGTGTCAATGTTGTCGCCGTAGTGCGGGAACAGGTAGCCAGCAAGGTGCCCGTCCCAGTCGTATATCTTGTAGAGAGTGTCGTCGTACTCTGCCTTCCATGCCTTGGTCTTGCCGAACAACTGCAGCATCATCTCCTTTCCCAGATATTACTTCTTCTGCAATTCGGTTAATGAACCACTCATCTTCTGAGCCAGAGGTGTCCCTCTCTTTTCTGTCTGTTACCTGATTTATGACATAGGCTTGTTTTTATTGAAGGCAAGTTTTATTCATGGAGGGACAATGAATCACATAGCCACCTTCACAGAATCACAAATTCTCGATATACAATCTATTATCCCGTCATGATTTTTTGGAGGTGGTGGCGTCCAGCTCAATGACCTTGTGGTCATGGATCTCGCCGTAATCATGTTTGTTGCCGCCATAATGCTTGGCGTGACCGGTAAGATGAAGCAGCCTATGATTATTAGCTACATACTTGCAGGCATACTCATAGGTCCTCATACGCAGCCATTCAGCCTTGTTAGTAGCATCAAGACAGTCAATCTGATGGCCGAATTGGGAATCATTTTGCTCCTCTTTGTAGTGGCGATAGAATACCACATCGCAAAGCTCAGGTCTATCGGGAAAAATGCTGTCGTCATAGCGTTGTCTGAAGCGTTTGGGACGTTTACAGTAGGTTATTTTGTCGGCCAGCAGATGGGCATGGCCCTGTTTGATAGCCTCTTTTTAGCTCTCTTAATTTCTGTGACAAGCACGATAATTGTCATCCGTGTGCTGGAAGAGCTAGGCATGATAAAAGACGAGGCATCATTTCTTCTTCTCAGCGTTGCAGTTATTGAAGACATCATGATTATTTCAATGCTTGCGGTGCTGCAGTCGATTGCCTCGATAGGAAATTTATCGGTTGGAGAAATTGGAATTCTGGTCGGAGTAGTTGTTGCTTTGATTGGCGGGGCGTTGTATCTTGGTTCAGATAGCGCCACGACTAGTAGATGCGATGGGCAAGACGAATCAGTACGAGTTGATTTTGATAACAGCCTTGGGGGTCGCATTTGGACTGGCGTTTATTGCCGACCTAATTGGAATATCTGTGGCAACTGGCGCTTTCTTTGCTGGTATGCTTGTGGCTGAATCCAAGGTCCATACTATTGCCAAGATAATCACAATGCCAGTCCGAGACATGTTTGGTGCGTTGTTTATTGTCTCTCTAGGAGCGCTTATGGACATCAAGCTGCTTCCCTCATTTATAGTTCCTGCCCTTATACTCATTGCCGCGTCCTTTGCAGCAAAATTGAGAAATGTCTTTATCCCTGCAAGGGTGCTAGGCCTCCACAAAAAGATATCTGCAAGAGCTGGATTTGGATTATCTGCGTCTGGCGGTGAACTGGCGTGGTCACAGCCAAGGGAGGCGCCGATGTTGGAACTACAAGCGCATTCCTCATGTCAGTGATCGGATCTATGATGATTATTACGACATTCTTGTCTCCATACCTTATCGAGCTGGGATGGAAAGCTACTAAATCAGCAACACCGGAACAGAGAGAGGAGAAAAAGAACAGATTCTAGATCAGATGAGCAATAGTTGCATCCGCCAAACATCAGTTGAAATACAGCACGATATGAAATCAGCCGCATGCTCTTAGAACTAACATTTCCGTACGTGATCCCTATCGCTAGCGATAGCATGCCGCGTGTATCTCAATCGCATTATTGACCGTTGACTTAAATTAGACCCAGCGTTGTATCACCACCATGTCAGAACAACCACCATCACAAGAACAGGCATCACAACAACGCAGAGAAGGCCCACATGACACAATCTACATCGGCAAAAAGCCACTCATGACATACGTAACGTCAACTCTGATCCAGCTAGCCAATCAGCCAACAGTGACCATCAAGGCAAGGGGCCTCAGCATAGGCAGGGCAGTCGACGTGTCACAGATCACGCTGAAGAGGATGGAAAACGCCGGATACAAGATAGGCGACGTAAGGATAGGCTCCGAGACAGTCCAGTCGGAGGACGGCAGGACGAGGAACGTCTCTACGATTGAAATAGAGATAAAGAAGGGCTAGGCGCTGACCTGCTGTTTCTTTTGCTACTTTTTCTTATTATAGCGCCGCCTCCATCTAGGCTTTAGACATGAGCAGTACGGCGGCCATTTACCTTGCGCACCTGAACCCGATGACAAAGGCGCACGAGTCGATAATCTCGACGCTCAAGCTGGATTACCGCGTATATGTCTATCCTGTGCGGTTTCTCAAGGACGGGTGGGAAATAAACACCAAGAGCTTTCCTTTTTCATTCGAGCTCCGCAAGGCCATGGTCGAGTCCGTATTTGGCGATTCAGTCGCCGTGCTGCCTGACTATACGTTCTATGCGCCGTTTGTCAAATACCTGCCGCCGCTCATATCGTCGCGCTCGTGGGAGCTCCGCAACCAGATAATTGCGCAGACAAAGGAAGGCAGGTTCGTTTCGTACACGGGCGACAAGGCCGAGCGACTGATGCTCAAGCTCTATCGGTTCAATCCCCTCAACGCTGCTAGGCTTGAAATTTCAGCATCATCCGTCAAGGAAAAACTTTACCGCCAGGCCGCGGAAGGCACTGGTGACAATGAATGGCGTAACAAGGTGCCCGCGACAGTGGTTGAGATCATCAAAAGGAACTGGGATGTCGTGGACAAGTTTGCTAGAATGGAAGACAATACCATGCGGGTCATGGGCATGAAGTTTCCAAAGGAAGGCTACAAGTAGTTGATAATAATAATAATATTCTTCAGTTATATGTTATGAATGGGACATAAAACACAATCATGTAAAACAATATTGTTCGGATATCATTCAATGGCAAGCAGTATAGAAGGCTATAATGTTTCACAAATACTAGAAACACTGATAAACACTCTTGTCCAGAAGAACGTGTTATCTGAGAATGAAGCAAATTACATAAAGCAATCGGGTCAAAGGGCAACATTCCGACAGAATCAAGCTGGATATCAGCAAACTTGGCAGGCAGAGGCATAAGCTTCGTCAATAATGGTAAGTATAGTATTGTAAAAATATCTCAAAAAGTACCCGCCCGCTCTTTATCCACTAGCCTTATCCTAGGCTGTTCAAAGCTAAACTTGTTTTTCATTTAGTGATCTCTGCCCTGAGTGAGCATCTCTACTCAGTTCGTCTTGAGAAATCAATGGCGTTCCACATGTTTCAAGCACGCAAAAACTGCAACATCCTCGCTTCTCGCAGCCGTGCCTAACAAAAACTTCTTTATAGTGTTGCTTTCTTCAAAATGACTGCTGATTACATCTTGAACATGACAAGAGAGGAGAACAGGCGCTCGGCGCACGAGCAAGCAATACTACTACACATTATTACTTGTCTGGGACAGTTTGGCAGTTGCTATGGTCACAGCAACTATATGAATAGGCTTGGCTTTAGCTGTTTTAGTATAATAATAGGAAGGGCATTGGTGGTTCTGTAAAAATGAAAGTAAAAGGCGGCGAGTTTGTGTGGTTTGACGGCAAGTTTGTAAAGTGGCATGAGGCAACAGTCCCTGTCTTTACACACGCACTCCACTATGGCACCGCCGTCTTTGAAGGCATCCGCGGCTATGCGGCCAAGAACAACCTGTATATTTTCAGGTTGCAGGACCACATGGAGCGCTTGCACCGCTCTGCAGGTGTCTACTCGTTTTCAGTCAACTACTCTGCCAGGGAACTTGCCAGCGCGACTGTAGAACTATTGCAAAGGAATGGCGTCAAGGAGTCGTGCTACATCCGGCCGCTGACGTTTGTTGGCACGCACGGCATCGACCTCAACGTGACGAGGGACTCGCCGACTCATACAGTAATCATTTCGTTCCCGTTTGCAAAGTACTTCAAGGGCGAAGGCATCAGGGTGTGCGTCTCTTCGTGGCGGCGCATCCACGACAGCACGACCCCGCCGCTTGCCAAGGCCGCGGGCAACTACCTCAATTCCATTCTGGCAACACAGGAGAGCAAGCGCAATGGCTACGACGAGTCGATACTGCTCGACCTGTCTGGCAACGTAAGCGAGGCTTCCGGCGAAAACATTTTCCTTGTCAGACGCGGCAAGATCTATACTCCGTTCTTTGCCGACTCGGCGCTCGAAGGCATCACGCAGGAAAGCGCGATAAAGGTGGCAAGGGACATGGGCTATGAAGTAATGGAGCGGCCAATTCCAAGAACTGAATTATATATTGCAGACGAGATTTTTCTCACGGGGACTGCCGCAGAAATCGTCCCGGTGATCGGCATCGACGGTTATGTGGTTGGCAGTGGCAGGGAAGGCCTGGTAACAAAGAAGATACGCGAAACGTACGAAAAGATCGTGTCTGCCGGCGTCAAAGAATACATGGATTGGTTAACCCCGGTATGGTAAGAACAGAAAATGGTCTTAAAGTCGCCGTGGTAGGCGTTGGCGGCTGGGGCAAGAACCACGCCCGGGTGCTGGACGGCCTTGGCTGCCTGGCGGCCATTTGCGACCTTGACCTTGCGCGAGCCAAGGAAATAGCCGACAAGTACGGCGCGCCGTCATATTCTTCGCTTGATGAAATGCTGGACAAGGAACGGCCAGACGGTTGCGTCGTGTGCACCCCAACCAAGACGCACGCAATAGTGGCCAAGAAGGTGATGGAGCGGGGCATCAACGCGTTTGTAGAAAAGCCGATGTCGTTTTCATCTAAAGAATGCGAAGACATGATGAGCATTGCAGAAAGGAAAAAACTGATACTGACGTCCGGATACGTCGAGCGCTTTAACCCCGCGGTGAGCGACGCCAAGAAGCTGATAGTGCGCGGGATGTACGGCGATCCCATGATGATTGAATTCCACCGCGAAAACAGGATGCCGCTCCACATCAAGGATGTGGGCATAATATACGACACGTCGGTGCATGACATCGACGCGGCAATGTACCTCTTTGGCGCCCTGCCATGCGTTGTGTTCGCCCGCGCCGGCAAACGCTTCCATGAGCACGAGGACTTTGCCACAATCATGCTCGGGTTTGAGGGGCAAAAGGTCGCGATCATTGCTTCAAACTGGCTCACGCCAAAGAAGATCAGGACGTTCAGCGCGGTTTGCACCGACGGCATTATCACCGGCGACTTTTTGACTCAGGAAATAAAGATAGACCATGCCGACGCTACAATAGTGCCCCGGCGGCAGTTCCAGGAGCCGCTCACTCTGGAGCTGACGAACTTTGTCGAAGCAATTGAAGGCAAAGGAAAGATAGTGGTGACTGCAGCCGACGCGACGAATGTCACGCGCGCGGCGGAAGCAGCAATCCTATCAAGCGACACCGGCTCACCTGTGTATCTGGATCTGAAACCATAATGAAAAAGTCGATGCTTGACATCCTTGCATGCCCAATAGACAAGCACTACCCTCTGGAGCTGTTCGAGATCCTTTCGGAAGGACAAATAGTCAAAGAAGGCATCCTCTTTTGCACTAAATGCAACCGATATTATCCAATAATAGATGAAATTCCAGTCATGCTGCCTGACGAGCTGCGTGAAAAGCAAAGGGACATTGACTTTCTGAAGAAATGGCAGGGTAAAATCCCTGACAAAGTTATAAAGCAAGGAAACCCATGGCATCTCTAACAAAATGAGTACCAGTTACAGTCCTCCGCCCGGCGTGAGAAATTATGTTGCCAAGACTGCCAAGATAGGCAAGAACGTCAAGATATGGCATTTTGCGTACGTCGGGAGCGAAGCAGAGATAGGAGATAACGTCATGATAGGCTCGCTGACCCATATCGATTACAAGGTCAAGATAGGCGACAATACGAGGATTGAAGGGTCAGTGTACATACCCCCACTGACTGTGATAGGCAAAAATGTGTTCATTGGGCCGGCAGCGGCATTTACGAACGACCCGTACCCGATGAGCCCCAAGATGGTCGGCGTGATAGTAGAGGACGGCGCAATAATAGGCAGCAGGTCGGTATTCAAGCCCGGAGTCAGAGTCGGCAGGAACAGCGTCGTTGCGATGGCCGCAGTCGTGACAAAGGACGTTCTACCCGAGACTGTGGTAATGGGTCACCCCGCCAAGCCAGTGTACAGCAGGGCAGAATATGACAGGAAAAAGAAAGAGTGGGAATCCAGTAAATAGGCTAGTACGACCGTCGGTTCATCATTGTTCTTCCTCTGTAGTACAGCATTATCAGGTCGCCTGCCAGCACTCCTGCCACAGTGATTCCAGCAGCCACCATCACAATTCTGCGCTCGGGAACTGTTGAAATTTGGCTCGTCCCACCATTTTGAGAGTGCATCTCGCTGTTGTGTTTTCTCAATTTCTGGCACGATTTAAAGGAACCCTCACAGGTTTAACACGTAAAAGTCTGGATTTGAGGAATGGTTGCCATGTTATCACCACATTTCTATGATATCGCATTTATCGGTTGAGAAAAGCCATGTCATTTGTGTCAGGAAAAAAATCGCTCACGGCCAGCGTGTCAAAATCTGTCCAGATGTTGCTCCCGGTGAAAACAAAGACCTGAAAATGGAGGTGCGGCAGATACGTAAAGCCAGTCATGCCGACACGGGCAATCGGCTGACCTGCCCTGACATGCTGGCCTATCATGACCTTAGCACTTTTGTGCTCAAGATGGTCGTAGCGCGAATATTCGCCGTTTGGGTGCTGTATCACTATAAAGTTGCTGTCGTACCAGTATTCCATGCTGGAGCCGCCTGTATATGAGTCGTCTCTGACAAAGGTGACGACGCCATCGGCCGCGGCGAATACGGTAGTGCCCTGCGGGACAATAAAGTCGATTGCGTTTTTCAACCTGCCCGTGTGGGCCGGCGACGAGGTTCTGTCGACCCTCTCCATCTTGTCTTTTGGCACCGGCAGCGCATAGCGGTTTACGGCCTGCACGATGCAATACTTTGTGTGCAAAATCGCATTTAGTTGTTTGTATAACATCAGCTAGTGCAGTGGCCTGACGCTTCTTACCTGCGGATTCACCAAGAATGCAGGGTCGGGCTCTTTTCCATCTAAAACGTCAAGAAGGTTTTTTGCAGCCACATCTGCCATTTTAGAGCGCGTCTGGTGTGTCGCGCTTCCAATGTGCGGCAGCAATACCACATTTTTCATTTTTGCAAGGGGACTTGTCTTTGGCAGAGGCTCTTTTTCAAAGACGTCAAGGCCGGCTCCGGCTATTTGCTCACTCTTGAGCGCTCTGGCAAGGTCTGCTTCATTTGTCACTTGGCCCCTCGACGTGTTTATCAAGAACGCGGTTTTCTTCATCTTGTCCAATTTTTCCCTGTCTATCATATGGTGGCTTGCGCTGTTCATGCTCGCATGTATCGACACATAGTCGCTTCGAATAAGCAGTTCGTCAAGGCCGGCATAGGTTACGCCGAGCTCCTGCTCGAGCTTGGGGTTCCTGTTGCGGCTGTAGTACAGAATTTTCATGCCAAACCCTTTTGCCCGGCGCGCCACTGCAGAGCCTATCCTGCCAAGGCCAATTATGCCAAGGGTGGCGTCATGCACGTTGTAGCCGAGCATGAGGTCCGGTGCCCACCCGACCTTCCACCTGCCTTCTCTCACAAGCCTATCACCGTTCACTATATTGCGGGCGCAGGCAAGAATGAGTGCAAACGTCATGTCTGCAGTCGCTTCTGCGAGAATGTCAGAAGTGTAGGTGACGTAAATCCCCCTTGCAGTCGCTTCCTTTACGTCGATGTGCTCAAAGCCGGTGCTGTACGAGCTGATGACCTTAAGGCTTGGGCCCGCGGCGTCCATCATCCTAGAGTCTATCCTGTCTGACAGCATGCAGAGTATCCCGTCCCTGCCGGCGACGTTTCTGAGCATCTCTTTTCTGCTTGGCGGCTCGGGCTTTTTGTTCAGAGTAACGTCGCACTCCGCTGAGAGCATTGACAGCCCCGGCTCAGGGACCTTCCTTGTCACGTAAACCTTCTTCCTGACCACAGTACACCACTCTGTCTGCGTCGCTATTTTTAATATAACAGCTGACTGACAGATATAGTTCTATTAGAACAGAACTAGGAAAATGAATCGGATTGGAAAGACAAGTCGATGAATGGAAAATGGCTCCCGCTAGCGGGGATCCTATTTATACAGACAAACCCCTGCTCCAAAGGAAGCTTGAAAGCCTCCTAGAGGGTCAACCAAAGGGCCTAAAGCGGATGATCTTACAGCTGACGGAGGCCAACAAGCAAACACTCGCAGATTTTCTGGCTGGCCTTATAACGGCAGATAACTACGAACTCAAGACGCGCCGGGTATATGTTACGAACCTAGTTTATCTACAAGGGGCCAGAATGGCAGGAATTATCTTGAAATAACAAGGAATGAGATGATTACATACTTCCAAAAGAAGCACTCTATTCGCCTGACAATCGGACAAGAACAGGGTAGGTTCGAACGATGGATTGGAGCCTCTCTCCACAGCCGTCTTTTTCAATTTACAAATTCATATTTTATTTTCAAATTGCCCCGATAGAAGCATCGGCAATATCCGACAAATACAATGAACTTAAATCGATAGCACCTGCGGTTGAAGTGCATCCTTGCCGGGGATATCCGAACATTCATGGCTTTCAAGAGGTCGCCGACGAGTTTGTTCCTTTTTATGATTTATTGAGAAGTGGACTAGAATTTAGCTAACAATATTATATTCCCCCAACATGGCCAAGGAAATTAGATGCCCAACACCGTTTCATTTATGGCTAAAAGGAGGTAATGCAAGCCGGTCAGACGTCTAGTTAGACTTGTTCCAATGCCAGCCAAAGGACGAGTTATATGTGTTCCAACATATGCTCCAAAAGCTCAAGAAAAGGCATTCGGTGCGATGTTAAGGGGCCTTCAGAACTTTCTCACCTCGCCAAGGCGTAGTTCCGTTGCCCTCTCAGTAGCAGGTTGCCGTATGGTTTTCCGAGCTAGAAGAGCTAGGAGAAAACGTGGTCAACCACCAGGGCCATTCGTTGAGTTCACATATATATATAAGGGACGACGCGGGGGATAAACAGCAACGCGTCTTTCACAGCTTTTTACCATCTGTAGAAAAATACTAGACCGCTGTTGTGAGGATAAGCCTAGAGTACGGGGGCTTCTTGGGACGATCTCTGTTGAATGACTCAAACAGCAAGGTGCTGGAAATCCTGAAGGAAATCATGAGAATACGTTCAAGAACCGCAAATGCAAGATAGAGAAATCCTAAAAGAAACGACCGCCAGTTACATCAGACTGAAATAACCTAGCTAAAGTCAGATCCTCTCTCTATATGTCACCAGATAGTTCTACGGGTTTTCAAATCATGCAAAGGCTGCGGCCATACTTTTTTCCTGTTTGCGAGTAGGCCATTTACAGCAATATGTTTATGAAGGAATAATCAAGTATGGCGCATCCCACTGCATAAATAGACATTTGTCGGCCGGTAATGCGAAATCCCACATATGCGGTCGAAGTATAGAAGCAAAACTGAAATCACTGCCCAGATCCTGCAATCAGCAAACAGGCACAATGATGCAACTAAAACTCGAATAATGTATGATGCTTTTTTGACATATTCGCAGCTCAAAGAATATCTTATACTTCTAGTAGAAAATGGGCTTTTAGAGCATGATGAAGTAAGACGAACCTACAAGACCACTGAAAAAGGCTTGAAGTTTCTAAACATGTACGAACAAATGGAAGAACTGATGACAGAAAGGAATTTGCCTAAAATCCAGAATAAATGAAAGCAATGGCCCACAATGGGCCGCCCATTATTTTTTACGTTTAACGATACATCTCTACAATAATAGCACTAGCACTTAAGAGGAGATGGGGGATGTTCCATTACCAAGAATGTCTTTTTGGATATCTTGGGATGGTATGCCAATATGTCCACCGGAAAAGGAACGGATATCAGCTTTGAAGCTCGTTTGGCACGAATCGATATCTCTCCTTTAATTACTTTATCATCATAACAGGTCTAATGACTGACAAGCAAATTCACCAGGCCAATAAGCTCTTCAAAAAGCCATACGCTATGAGCTTACTAGAAGCTATGATAGCTGCGGGGAACCCTACCCTGGATTACCATGCCATCGAGGATAAACGACCACCGATATTATGGGGAATATAGAATAGCGGCAGACAATAAACGTCCTAACGACGTTATCTGCTGCTGTTAGATGTTTGTCCTAGAGAAGACGATCCTCAGGACCATAGCTGCTTCTTATATCTCGATATCTGTTCGTCTAGTGCCTGATAAGCAAGGCAAATTTTCCGATGCTTGTCGCGCATCTCCTGCAGAAGTCGAATACTTCGTTCGATTTCTTCTTTACGTAATTCAAGACTGCAGTTGCTACGACAATTACATTGTGTCGTTCCAGCTGGTTTGCGGCTCGTTGTCTTGCATCCTAAAAGAGTGATTTCTGACAAAGACGACACTCAAGGCGAAAAGCAAAATCCTTTTTTTCATGTCTGTCGTTGCATTCTGCCAGTTTCGAATTCATTATTATGGCAGCTTGAAGCCTTGAATATAACTACGCCGCGCTATAACCTACCCTTTTCCCAATAGACAGTTCCTATAACAACACTGCCCACTGAAAGTTTATTTCAATATAGTAGCCCGGCCCAGATTCGAACTGGGGTCAAGGGCTCCAAAGGCCCCTATGCTTGGCCACTACATTCAGCGGAAAACTGGATCTTTTCCTCTACCGGGCTTCCGGGCGTAACTTCACCTATCATGTGCGTCTTTATAATCTTAAGGCGTTTATGGCGGCTATCATCCTGTCTGTGGGGTCCTCCATGGCTGCCATTATTTTATCGGCCTTTTTCTTCTGGGCCTTCTGGTACTGGTCGTCAGAGATCATTCTCTTGGCCGCTCCGACAAGCGTTCTAGGCTCAGTGGCTTTTGTCACAAGACCGATCCTGACCAGATATCTCTCGATATTAAAGTTGAATGGCGTTATCGAAATGGTAGGCTTGCCAAGGAGCGCCGCCTCGGCAGTCATGGTTCCCCCGGCGCCGACAAAAAGCTGCACAGAGCTGATGAGCGCGGTGCCGTCAACGACATCCTTGAGTACGCGCACCTTGGTCCCGTAGCGCGACTCTACCTCTGCTATCTGGTCCTGGTACCTGCACAGCACGATAATGTCCGCTGACTGGTGCAGCTCGCTTACAAAATTATCTATGGTATTTGCGGTCCCAAGACCCCTGTCGGCGACGTACGACGCTTTGTTCTCCTCAAGCCGGAGCAAGATTGACCTACTGCCGTAATAATCCTCTCTGGCTTTTTCCTCGCCATGCTTGAGCCACGCCGCCGGGTCAAGCGCGCGGTAGCGCACAATGCTCTTCCTCGCTATGCCGTAGCCGGTCCATGCCTGATATGGTATCACCCACGGGCAGAAAAGTTTGCTCGCTAGAGGAACGGTCAGCCTTGCGACCGCTTCGGCATGCGGTGAATCGTTGAACTGGATGTGCTTGATCCCGAGGCCAAAAGCAACCCTGGCTGCTTCCGGGGACGCGAACGCGACTGCAATATCAGGCGAAAAGCGCTTGACTGCCTCTGCCAGCTCGTACGTCCTGCCAGCGCTCTCGCGAAGCTTGCTATACCTGTCCGCGCCGCCGTGGCTGCCTACGACTGTGAGGTCGAGCTTCTTTATCTTGGCCAGCTCGATGGCTTCCCTGTATTTCCTTGACGTGCACAGCACTTCATGTCCTGACTTGCGGAGCAGGCTGGCGGCCCGCCTGAAGAACATCACCTGCTTTGGCGTCAAAATGTCGAACCAGATCTTCAGCAAACATGACATCTAGCAGAAGGCCGATGGAAAAACCTTTTCTTTAACTAGTTTTCTAGATATAACGTGAGTAGATCGTGGGGATACTCAGGGGGGCTCAGTCTAGACTTTGAGTGCAGCGTCATCACCATCATCTTCCGTCGCAGTATACGGCCTGAGCACTGAAGGATACAGGATAGCTTCTTTAATAGCTGTCAAGGGCTCCAAGGTCTCTCTTATCGACGAGTCGGTGAGGATGGCAATTTCGCTCAAGCCCGATATCGCTCGCACTTATCCAAACGTAAGCTCGCTTGTCGAGGACGAGCCCTTGCTGGACCTAGAGCCTGTCGATATCGCGATAAGCAACGCCTCGTATGTCTACTTTGCCCCCAAGATAAGGAAGGTGGGATCAGACGTCAAGGGCGACGTAACGACCAAGTTCAAGGACGCGATAAAGGCGCTCAAGCGCAGCGCTTCCGTGGTTTACATGCTGCCGACAGGGGTCGGGGGCAACAACGAAAACATCGCCCTAATAGAGCACATGACTGGCATGACAGTCTACAAGGATATTTCTTATTACTACCTGCCAACGAGCCCCATAGCCGGCACCGGCTCTGAGACGCTCATCGGCTCTGTCAAGTCCAAGCAAGACAACAACCTATCCAAGATGCTTTACGATCCCGACACGCGCCGCAAGCTGAAATTTATGGACATCAATTCTGCCGAGCTTGCGCATGCAATCAAGACCCTGAGCCATTACTCCGGCATGGCCAGCATCCTTGAAATCTGCAAGAAAGCCACCGACAACAGCAGTAACATCGGAAGCGAGCTCATGCGCGGGTCGTTCGCTGACCTCTACATCGACGACGTGACCGGCGGATTGTACGACCTTCGCATAATCGGGTCTTCGCTTGACGGCGCAGGGCCACTGATGTATCTGGTGAACGGCAGCATCAAGGGCATAGAGGGCTATGTAAAGTACCTTATTGACCAGATCAGGAGCACGTTGAAAAAGCGCGACCTGAAGGCCAGCAGGACAAAGGTGGCAATAGCATGGACGCTTGACCAGCACGAAATGAGGGGAGACAAGATCGAATTATTGTCCTCGCTTGAGACCAAGGTTAAGGACTACATCGGCGACGTCGAGCGCCACCAAGGGCCGACGTTTGACCTCTACCATACTGACAAGACGACTATAGTCATTGCGTGCTCCAAGGCCGATTATGAAAAGGTCGTGTCAAAGAACATGGCGAACCGGGACTTTATCATCATGAAGGCAAACCCCCTCTGCGAAACACTGGACGAATAAATGATATAATATTATCATTATTATTATAGATAATAACAAGTATTTCTGTGCATCGATGAATTTTTATATCATATTATATTATTGTATTTTTTATCTGCATTGTGTGGATTGGTCTACAGATGCAACAATTGAACCTTTTTTGTCGTAATCAACGGCCACAATACCGTCCTTTATATGATATAAAAAATGTCCTCAGAAAATGGCGCTGTTAATGACGCGGTTAGAGCACACACCGCCACCTGGGACATTGATGATGATAAATTAATTACCTGCTGCCAGTTTGTTCAGGCATGGTTCAACAAGGTGTCATAATACTGTCAACGTTTCCAAGCGAAGAGTCTGCTGCTGAGGTGGCAGAAAAAGTCGTAAGAGGCAAGCTGTGTGCATGCGTCAATTTCACCAAGATTCGCTCAATTTATTCATGGAAGGGCAGGCTCGAGGACCAAGAGGAATTCATCGCGCTTTTCAAGACAACCGCAAGGTCGGCAAAAAAGTTAAAGGCTGAGATAGCAAGACTACACCCTTACGAAGTGCCGGAAATCGTCGAGCTGAAAATGAGCGACGTTTCAAAATCGTACCTGTCGTGGCTTCTCAAGGAATCAACGAACAGCGTAGCGAAGAAGCGCCACGATGCCTCCAAGTGACGAGACTCGCAGGCCGATGTCTGTAGACGAATCAACCGCAAACGTGTTGGCGCCATAGCTCTCTATCGCATTGAGCAATTTCACGACCTCGTCTTCGTTTGCCACCCTGAAGATAGAATCAGAAAACACCACTGTCTCGACAGCCTTCATGGCCGCTGCACCTGACACCTCCTTCATGCCCATCGCAAATTTTCCTTCGCCCCTGTTGACCATGAGCATCACCTGATCTAGCATCGACGACACTGCAGCCAGCTTGCTTGCCTTCATGGCTTCCTTAATTGCTGGTGACCGCAGGAACACGAATATTCCGTCCTCGCCGGCAACATCTATCCCATCTACCACCTGCACCCTGTCGTTTGGGATCTCGTACTTGCCGCTGACAAGGGTGTTGTAGAACCGCCGCCTGGTCTCGCCAGGGCCAAACATGATTATCCTGTCATTCTCACCAAGCACCGAAGAAACAGTCTTGGCAATGTCTGCAAAGAACGTCTCGATGTTGGGATTATTTTTCGTCTGGTAGCGCTTCCCGCTCTGACCCGAGTAAATGTTGGGTATCACCTTCACATGCGTTCCAGATACCCGCGCCACAGCCGCTTCTTGTGTGTCGATCGCAACAAGGATAAAGTTGGCGCCGCCGCCGGACCTCTTGAGCATCTTCAGCTCCACGTCCTGCCACTTTCTGCCCTTGTCTATCCTTATCATGTCGCCTGGCTGCACTGATAGTGAATGGTGGGTCCCTTTTGACACCATCTCGTTGTCAGTCTCAGTAATGATGCCGGTTATCCTCAGCCTGTCGACTGCGGCGTCAAGCTCGCTCTGCTCTACCCTGATAGAAACGCGCACTTTGACGCGCTCACCCTTATTGGGCCGGCCGTACTCCTTGACCTGCTTGATGACTCTACTCGTGTCTGCGATGATATAGTCGCCGGTTTCTATCGCCCTGCGCAGTGTAAAGAGGTCGTCCGCGTCTTCAGGTATGACAAAATATGCGCTGTTGGAGGTCCCGCTTGGCTTTACTATCATTATTATGCTACTATTACTACTACTACTACGCGGTCTTTTCGCTTGCAGCAGTTACGGCAGATGACCCGTTGTCGCCCTGGTTGTTACCGTTTCCTCCCTGCTGCTCCGGCGGCGCCTGGACCGACTTCAAATAGTCGTCGACCCACTCCTGCGTCAGGACGCCAGACTCGACCAGATTGACGAGCGCGTTTGGAGACGCAAAGCCTTGGACCTTGCCGATCCTCCTCCGTGTTTGCCTCCACTTTAGCTGCGTGTTGCCGCTCTTGGAAGAGTAAATGATGCCAAGGATCTCTTTCGCGTTTACGAATGTCATCTCCCTTAGCTTTTTCAGCGTCACCTTGTCGGCAGCCTCGATGTATATTGCGCCAGGACCCTCTTCGCGTTCTGGGAATACCTCGTAGTCGCGCAGGTAACTCTCTGGTATAAAAGACCTACAGGTACTTACAATAATGAACTTCCTAAAGCTCTCAAGCGAAGCCGTAGTCTCTATCTGGACCAATGCAATTATAAGAGCCACCTAGCCATTTATCAAGCTTTCATGTAGAAGATGGTGGACAAACTCCTTACTCAAGATCTTCTTCACCAAGTGTCAGTAGGGCTAGTCTAGTCATTGTTTGTCCGCAATCAAAAATCCATTCTCGACATAAAAATCTACGACGATGATGATGAACAGCACTTGCCCTTTGGGATTATGTGGCCGTGAGGACACTTTCTCGGGTGCCTTAATAGCGTGCACAAGGCGTCGGTGAATATGTTCTTCATGTGGTGCTCTATGCCGCAGACCATCTCCTCGTCTATCTCTATCTTCAGGGCGTCCTTCATGAGCACCTCAAGCAGCCTCGTGTTTCTCATCATCTGCCTGCCGACACGGTCGCCTTCGTCAGTCATCTCCACATTGCCCTTGCTGTAGCGCACGAGCTGCGAGCTGTCCAACTTGCGGAGCATCTGGACGACTGATGGCTGAGTGACGTTGAGAAGCTTGGCAATGGAACTAACCTTGACTTCCTCGCCCTTTTCGCGGATGCACCAAATCGCCTTCAGGTACATCTCGACGTGCTCGGACTCTGCTGTACCTACAAAAAGCTCTTCTCCGTCGTTGCTTATCGACTTTTTCTTTGTAACGGCCGACTCCACGCCGGTAGTGAATTCTCGTCAAACTCTATTAACCTTATCTGAAGATGTATAACGCCGTTTTTACCGCGCCTTTTTCTTCTCATTTTTCGGGCTCGTGTCTTCCCAGAGGTACTGAAAGTAGCCTTTAGCAAAGCCTGCGAGGCCCGCGTGGTCTGCCCAAATCGCTATCGGCTCAAAGCTGCCATTCTCGCCAGTGCCTTCTCCAAGCAGGATGACGACATGCTTGCCGTCGCCTATCACCCCTCCGCCAAAGAGACCGTCCTTCAATCGCACTTCGGCGACCCTTGACAGAGCCTTTAAAGTTTCGGGGTTTATCTTGGCAGATGCGAGGATTTTTATCCTTACACCCTTCTCATGCAGCATCCTCAGGATTGGCTGTATCGGCTTGGCGACGTTTTCCGCGACAAAGGGCAGCGCGACCAGCAGCTCCTGCTGCGAGTTCTGGACTATCTCATTGACCTTGGCGGCTATGTTAAAGATTCCCCTTGCGACCCAGATTTCTGGCCGTTCTTTCATGCCACTCTTGGTGTACATCGGCATAAGTTCGTTGACAATGGTACTCTGGCTGTCGCGAAAGTTGTTTTCGTGGCACATCCTCATATCCTCAAGCGCGGTCGAGGGGGACTTGGGGAAGAACTTTTGAGGCCGCGAGCTGTCGGACTCGAGCCACCCCTTTTCCTCGAGGGTGTTGAGGACCTCGTAGATCTTAGAGTACGGCACCCCTGACCTCTTGGAAATGTCTGCGGCGGTCATGGCGCCCGTCTCAAGCAATGATAGGTAGACGCGTATCTCATAGCCCGTCAAGCCAAGGTTTTCCATCGCCTTCCTTGACCTGTCGCTAATGCTCAACTCTTGCCAAGATGCAAGAGCATAGTATATTTACCTTTTAAGGTTGCACTAGGTAGCGTGCTTGCAGCCTATGCCAAAATTCGGGTTTTTTCTCAGCTTTTGCGCGGAGAATTTAACCTATTACCCGTAGTATTTGGTAAGTTATGTTTATATACAAAGTGTAGAATGTGTCCATAAGGTAATAGTAGTATGGACCTAATCCAAATTTCGAACATGTCTAGCAAGAGCGTAGGCGCTAGACGCACGATAAGATTCACGCAAAGCATCTGCCCGGACTGCAATATGATTCTGGACGCAGAGGTCTTTGAGAGGGAAGGCAAGGTTTTCATGACCAAGACCTGCCCGACGCACGGCGAATGCGAGGAATTATACTTTGGCTCTTATGAAATGTACAAGAAGTTCAGCACTTACTGGATGGACGGCAAAGGTGCGCAGGCTCCAAACGTCATGATAGACAAGTGTTCGTGCCCGAACAACTGCGGGCTGTGCACTAACCACTTGTCACACTCTGGACTTTCCAATATGATCATCACAAACAGGTGCGACCTGACCTGCTGGTATTGCTTCTTTTACGTCAAGAAGGGCCTTGAGGGTGCTTACCTCTATGAGCCAAATATGGAGCAGGTCAGAGCCATGATGAAGACATTGAAGGCGGAAAAGCCGATCGCAGGCAACTCTATACAAATTACTGGCGGCGAGCCGATGCTCCGCGATGATATCGCTGAAATTATAAAGGTAATGAAAGAAGAAGGGGTCGACCATGTCCAGCTGAACACCAACGGAATCAAACTGGCCATGTCGCCGGACACAATGCGCCAAGTAAGAATGGCAGGCGTGAGCAACCTCTATCTGTCGTTTGACGGCGTGACCCCGAGGACAAACCCAAAAAACCATTGGGAGGTTCCGTACACGCTGGAATCTGCGAGAAAGTGCGGAATGACAGTAGTGTTCGTCCCGACAGTAATCAAGTCAATCAATGACCACGAGCTTGGTGGAATTATCCGCTATGCGCAAAAGAACCTTGATGTGGTCCACGCAGTCAACTTCCAGCCGGTATCGCTTACTGGCAGAATGACCAAGAAGGAGCGCGAAAAGTACAGAATCACGATCCCAGACTGCATTGAAAGGATCGAAGAGCAGACAAATGGCGAGATCTCAAAGGACGGCTGGTTCCCGGTCCCGTCATGCATGCCCATGACAAACATCATCGAGGCTTTCAGCAAGAAGCCAAAGTATGAGCTGTCAATTCACTTTGCATGCGGCGCAGGCACCTACGTCTTTGAAGACGTAGAAACAAAGAAGCTGATACCCCTTACATCGTTTGTAGACATCAAGGGCGTGCTCGAGTACTTTGAGGAAAAGGCCGACGAGATCAAGTCGGGCGCCAACAGGTACTGGGCGATGCTTGAAGTGGTGCGCAAGCTAAAGCAGTTCGTCAACAAGGACAAGCAGCCGCACGGCCTTGACTTGGCAAAGATGTTCTCGAGCATCCTGCTCAAGCGCAACTTTGACTCTGTGGGCTCGTGGCACGTAAGGTCGCTCTTCCTTGGCATGATGCACTTCCAAGACAAGTACAATGAGGACCTTGAGAGGCTCCAGAGGTGCGACATTCACTACCTGACTCCAGACCTCAGAATCATTCCATTCTGCGCATTCAACGTCATCCCAGAATGGTACAGGGACAGAATCCAAAAGAAGTTCAGCATCCCTGTCGAAGAATGGGAGAAGGCGCATGGCCAGACCCTCGAAGCAGGTCTCTACAGGGGCCTGATGAGAAGGGGCAAGCCAGAAGCCCAGATGGGATGTGCTCTATCGGAGATGCACAGGGCCGCAGCAGAAGCCTCTGAAGATCACAGGGGAGTCGAGCTGCGCAACAACATGGCCGGCGCATAAGCCCACCTTCCTTTCCAGCTCATACCTCGACAGGCACCAGATGTGAAGGCATACCATGCTATACAGCCTCTGAATGCAGAGACGTCATTATTGCCGCCAGCCAGCTCTTCTGGCAGCCTTATTAGCTGCCAGGTGCTGAACGCTTCTTGGTTTAGCACAGGGTGTTCGGCTTCTGGGTAAATCACCACTTCAGCATGGTTTACAGGGAAAGTGCTGATGTTGGCCTGCGAGCCATCGCGAAGCTTACCCTTGCCTATTTGATATTGAAGGAGTGGGATTTGAAAGGAACTTGCCCCAGTCTACAAGGGGCGCGAACGTCATTACGACGCCTGAGGCAACCATCAGCTTGAGAAAGTCCCGCCTAGAAGCTCTTTTGCCAGTTACGGGCGAATAGTAATAATAGGTAGTATTGGCTATGAATAATGTTTTATGGTTCAACAACCGATTTAACGCCTGATCCAAACGTTTGGACAAAATCTTAAATATTCTAGCCATTTCGCGGCCAAACTTAAAATTGGATCGCTTGCCTGCCAAAACCATGAACCTTGATCAGTGGTGCGAGCTAGACGAGCGCATCTACGTTGCTGAGTCAGACGAGCGCTACAAGCAGTACGCAGGATTAAAGCACAGTGAGCGGATGATAGAGCAGCTCGCTGAAATGAAAAACATCAACGCTCAGATTTTCCTAGACACTTTTTCTTCAGAGCCAAGGAAGCTGTTCCTTACTGCCATTGAAAACATCGCAGACTCGTCGACAAAAAAGCTGGAACTAAAATTATTCAACATGCGGAACGCCAAGATCGTTTCTTCAAAGCACCGCTTTGGCAAGGTCCCCGTTAACTGGAGCACGTGGCGCCAGTTCAACAGCGCACAAAAAGACCCTTCGAAAAGAAAGCAGGTGTTTGACGAATTCATAACCAAGACGAAATACGTATCGCCTGTTATCAAGGAGCGCTTCAGGAAAATAGGTGAGGTCTATGAGAAGCACTCGAACAAAAAGCTCGACCCACTCGACGGCTACCTTGAAAACGAAAAGATCTCGTACTCGCAACTCATAGATTTCGTCAAGTCAATGGGCCGGCAGGCAAAAAAGCCCTTCCAAGAAGCACTGGCAGACATCTCGAAAAAGGTGCTTGGGAGAGAAGCTGAATACTATGATGATTTCTATTTTTTCCGCAACAGGGTCTATTCTGACCTTGAAAGGGAATTTGCGGGAGTGAGGCCGCCAGACCAGGTGAGGCGCACGCTGGAGGCGATGCAGTTTAACCTCTCAAGCATCCGCTTTGACACCGAGGACAGGGCGAACAAGTACCCTTCGCCGATATGCTTCTTTGTGCAGGTGCCAAGCGACGTCCGGGTGCTGTACAAGAGCGAAAGCCCCTACTTTGACCTACAGGGGTGCTACCACGAAATGGGCCACGCCGTCCATGCAGCATCGATAAACCCAAAGCTGGAGTACTGGAACAGGTACGGCTTTCCAATGGGCGTCGCCGAGATATTCTCAATATTCCTAGAGGGGCTGACAAAGAACCGGCGGTACCTGTCGTCGCTTGGAGTGCACGATGAGCGTGTCCTTGAAGAAATAGAGGCAAGGAACAATTTCATGGAATTGTTCTTTGTCACCTTTTACACCGCAAACTCGCTCATGAAAGCCGAGTTTTGGCGCAAGAACTTGTCGATGGACAAGGCGAGCAATCTCTACGGCAGGCTGATAAAGAAATACACCGGCCTTGAAGTGCCCGGCGAGTACTGGATGCTCCACCACATATTGCCTGACGCGATAATGTATGTGCCAAGCTACCTCCTTGCTGCAGTGCGCGCGGCAGAGCTGGAGCGCCAGCTGCAAGACAGATTTGGCGAAGAATGGTGGACGCAGACGGAGGTGGGCAGGCACATCCGAGAGATAATGGAGCCGGGCGCCATGATAGACCTGCCAAGGTTCTCGAGGCTTGATGCCAGCCTATTTATGAACGAAATCACCGCGCGCTGATTATTGTTTTTGGTCCTGCTCTGCAGTCCAGCCAGCAGTTCCCTCAGAGCAGGACCGAGGCATTTGCCACTTGCGCCTGCTACTCACGTGGGCTTCATTGCAAATACGTGGGATATAACAAGATCGGCAGTAGAATAACGGAATCCTGTATATAGCGCGCACTATACATACTGATCATGAGTAGCTACCTCTTCTATGTAGTCTCTGCCGAGCTGGTTTTTAGCGTTCGCCTGTACATGAGAAAGGTGATGGAAAATCCTCGCAGATGCAAGTGCGATGAGTGCAAGAGCCCTGACGTGATCCTGCAAGAGCTCGACCGCATTGCGTTAGTGCGCGTCAGAAGAGAAGCGCCGCAGCAGCAACAGGTAACGGTCGCAGAGCCGTCCTAAAAGATGACGCCCACTGCGCTCTTTTGTTCCTTGGTCAGCTCGCGATAGCCGTTATTGTCGATGATGACGACGTTGATGTTGTCGCCGGTTCCGGCGTTTCTCCTGATGGCGGCCGCTATTGCCTGCATCGCGACCTTGTACGCGTCGTTCACGCTCATGCCGTCCTTGAACTCGGACTCGAGGTAGCCGTAGGCGACGGGCGAGCCGCTGCCAGTGGAGATGAATTTTTCAGTAGTCATCGAGCCAAAGAGGTCAATGTTGTAGATTTGGCTGCCTTCTCCATGAGTATAGCCTGCCATAATGATCTGCACGTAATACGGGAAGTATCGCTGGTTGAACAGGACGTTTGAGCACAGTCTTGCCGCGGACTTGACCGGCATCAGCTCCTTATTCTGGAACCTATAAAGGTTAGAGTTGTAGCGCATGGTATCAACGAGGTTCTGCGCGTCGGCCACGCCGCCTGCTATTGTCATTGCAAGGTGCCTGTCGACCTGTTGAATCTTCATCACGTGCCTGTCGGCGATAAAGAGCCCCGCGCTGGCGCGCGTGTCGGCTGCAAGCACTACCCCGTCCTTGCATGTCAGAGCGCAGGTAGTAGTTCCCTTCTTTATCTGATCGGCTATATAATCAGGATATCTTTTGTCCTGCGGATACATATACGTCATTTTGTGAAGCCTTACCTGATTTAAAAGTATCTGCCTCTTCTCCCTGTTTATTTTATATCACCCTTTAGTTGATATTTCACTCATCAGCTTGTCACCAAAGACGATATTTGAGAAGATCTGGGACAGCCACGTCGTATACGAAAAAGAAGGAGGCGGCCCGTCGCTATTGTACATAGATAGGCACTTGGTGCACGAAGTGACTTCTCCACAAGCCTTTGACGGGCTGCGCATGAACAACCGGCGCGTCAGGCGTCCGGACCTGACCTATGCGACGATGGATCACAACGTGCCTACAAGCGACAGGTTACTCCCCATCGTAGACCAAATATCGTCGATACAGATCCAGACGCTTGCTCAGAACTGCAGGGAATTTGGGATAACGCTCTTTGACATGCACAGCCCTGACCAAGGGATCGTGCACGTGATAGGCCCGGAGCTTGGGCTCACGCTGCCGGGCACTACTATAGCGTGCGGCGACAGCCACACGTCGACACACGGCGCATTTGGAGCGCTTGCACTTGGGATTGGCACAAGCGAGGTGGAGCACGTGCTTGCAACGCAGTGCATGTGGATGGACAGGCCCAAGACATTTGTGATAAACATCGAAGGGAGGCGCAAAAATCCTCACGCAGTGACTGCCAAGGACATCATACTCTATATCATCAGAACTATCGGAACTGCCGGCGGCACTGGTTCCGTCCTCGAATACCGCGGCGAAGCAATATCCGAGCTTTCAATGGAAAACAGGATGACGATATGCAACATGTCGATTGAAGGCGGCGCTCGGGCCGGGCTTGTAGCACCTGATGAAAAGACATTTGACTTTATCCGCGGCAGGCGCTATGCTCCAAAGGGCGAGCAGTTTGAAAAGGCTGTCAAGCACTGGAGAAGCCTCAGGACTGACGCAAACGCCAAATTTGACAAGTCCGTCACTTTTGGCGTCAGCTCGCTGGCGCCGCAGGTAAGCTGGGGCACGAACCCGGGAATGGTAACAGATGTGACAGGCGAGGTGCCAGACCCAGACGAATACGCCAAGGGGAACGAGAACGAGCGCAAGGCGGCTGCGCGCGCTCTTGAATACATCGCGCTAGAGCCCGGGACGCCTGTCACTGACATTAGGCTCGACAGAGTGTTCATAGGCTCGTGCACCAACTCACGGCTCGAAGATTTGGTAGAGGCGTCGCTTGCTGTAAAGGGCAAAAAGGTGTCGTCAAATGTAAGAGCGATGGTCGTGCCCGGCTCGCAGCAGGTAAAGTTTGCGGCAGAGCAGCTTGGCCTTGACAGGGTGTTCAGGGAAGCCGGCTTTGAGTGGCGCGAGTCAGGTTGCAGCATGTGCCTTGGTATGAACCCGGACATCCTTGCGCCCGGCGAGCGCTGCGCAAGCACCTCAAACCGCAACTTTGAAGGCAGGCAGGGGGCAGGGGGCAGGACACACCTTGTAAGCCCGGTGATGGCCGCAGCCGCAGCAATCGAGGGGCACTTTGTCGACGTGAGGGAGTGGCTCTAGCAGGATGGAACCTTTCACTGCATTGAAAAGCAAGGGGACTCCGCTTGACAGGGTCAACATCGACACCGACCAGATTGTTCCAAAACAGTTCTTAAAGCTTGTCAGCAGGACCGGCTTTGGCAAGTACCTCTTTTATGACTGGCGCTTTGACAGGGAAGGCAAGCCAAGAGATGACTTTGTGCTTAACAACCCGAAATACGCCGGGAGGCAGGTGCTGCTAGCGCGGGATAACTTTGGAAGCGGAAGCTCCCGAGAACACGCGGCCTGGGCCATACTCGATTATGGGTTCCGGGCAGTGATAGCGCCGTCCTTTGCAGATATTTTCTACAACAACTGCTTCAAGAACGGCATACTCCCAGTAAGATTGAAGCCCGAAGAAGTCGACTATTTGTTCAAAAACGACGACCTTGAAATCGAGATCGACCTTGCAAGACAGCTTGTGGTTGCTGGCGGCAGGAAGATGCACTTTGAGATAGACGAGTTCCGCAAAAAGCTGCTTCTTGAAGGGCTTGACAACATCAGCCTCACCTTGCAGCTTGAAAGCCACATTGCAAGGTACGAACGGCAGAGCAGAACGTTTGCGTTTGCGTCTGCGCTTTGACAAGATTTTTATCCCAAGGCTAGTGGGAGATTGATGAAGGCAGTTGGCCGGCATTGTCGCCATTTACAGTCATAGCGCGGCGGATAAGAACGTCATCTACTACCTTGCTCACTCGATGAGGATGCTCCAGCACAGGGGCAAGGCGTACTGGAAAATGATGGTTGGAGGCGCTGCGGCAGGCACAGAAGGTATGCTTCCTGCCGATGAAGCGATCCTGCGGGTCGCGCAGAAGGAAAAGCTGCATGGAAGCAACGGCATTGGCTACCTCTCAAAGAGGCCGCCGCCCTTTCCAAGCATGAATACCGTCTGGGTGGCATTTGACGGCTTCTTTGTCGACACTGAAAAACTCCACCTGCACCCGTACATCGGACCGGCTAGGGATTCTGACTCGCTCTTCAAGATCTACCACATTTTCACGCAGCTTTTGCTTGAGCGAAAGAACGCCGAGCGGGCGGCCGAGTTCTTGGACAGGCACCTCCGCGGCAATCTGATGATAAAGGTTAGCGACGAGATTTACGCTTACCGTGACGGCACTGGCTTCAAGCCGCTTGTCACGGGAGCTAACAAGGACAAGACCCTCAACATCATTGCGTCCGAGAATTCCCTGAGGACCTCGCTTGTCGACATGGAGTTTGCAGATGTCAAGCCCGGCCAGCTTCTGAAGATGAGCAAAAAGGGCGGGCTCGAGGTTCTGGCAAGCACCTCGACTCCGAGGATGATGATGGATCCATTCGAGTTCATCAGGGAGTCAAACGTCGTTGCAACCGTCAACGGCAAGAGTATCTACCAGATCCGCAAGAATATAGGGAAAGAGCAGGCAAACTTTCTCTCAAAAGAGCTCGACATCGACTCGGCGTATGCAGAGCCTGACTACACCCGGCCGATGGCCCTTGGCTTTGGCCTTGAATACCAGAAATACTCAAGGACCTTCGAGCTTGCAGAGGGCATAATCAAGGACAGGTACGACGACGCGGACCACATGATAGACTTTTCCGAGCAGGTCAGCAAGAACAAGCTGCTCACGACCGGCAGGTCATTGAAATTTGTCATGCAGAACCTTGTGCAGGGCAAAAAGATAGCGACCGTGCAGGGCACTATCCAGACCGGTAGCACCACGCGCGAAACGATATACTACCTGAAGAACGCAGGCGCCAAGCGCATAAACGTCATCGTGAGCTACGTCCCGACAGTGGATGGGAGGCAGGTCGGACTCTACACACAGAACCGCGACCTTGTTGCAAACAAGTATGTGGGCGAGGCGTCGTCCATAAACGAACTGAACCAGAACGTAGCAAGAGAGATAGGGGCTGACTCGGTCTATTACAACTCGCCGGCGGTCCTTGCAAAGGGGATAGGCGTGCCCGAAAACAACCTGTGGCTCCCCGAGTGGATAAGGTTCCTCGATTACAAATGAAAACAAGTGACGTCGAGCCGGGCAGGATTGCAAGGCCGCCTGACAGGACAAAGACACTGCTGGCCGGCGGCGCACAGAAAAACCAGGGCTTTGTTATTAACAAAATACAGATGCGGCAGTACATCGAGCGGAAGGATGAGCACATTGGCGATTATTCACTTCTTACCGTAGTTGTCGAGACAGACAGGGGAAGCGTGGAAATGAAGTACGACGAGGGATTTAGGGGCCCTGACGCGCTGGAATCTGCGGTGGCGATGCTAACTCAGTACGTCGGCCTTGCGCCGCTCATTAACCGCGCGCTTATAGAGCTCCACCGACAACAGCAGGAATAAAAAACGTAACAAATTTTTTTCATAGAACGCTCTAGAATAATGCTGCCCCGGTGACATATAGGACGAATATTCATTTTAAGCCAGTGATGGCAACGATAACTACAAAATTCAATTTTCTGCACAGAGCGAGGATGTGTGCCTGCGGCCACCACATGAAATACCACATACAGGGCACCTCAAAATGTCTGTTTGGCGTGTGCGGCTGCGATCGCTACGCGGCGTGCAGCAGCTAGAGTAGTAACTTTTCCGCCTCACTAAGCGTACTTACCCTCACCGGCCAGTCAAAATTCTTGTTCCACGGCTGGTTGAATAGTATCGCCAACTTGGGCGCAATGATGTCTATAAGGTTCTTGGGCGCGTCGTCTATGAGCACGTCAAACGGGTAGTTTGCCTTTGGCATTGCGTCGTAAATGAACACAAGCTCGTCGGCGTAAACGTGCTGAAGGTCAAGCCACTTGGCAACGTACGGTACAGTCGGCCTCTCCCTCTTTGTGATTATAGAGATCCTGTAGCCTTTGCGGTGGATCCTTTTAGTCACCTCGCCGATGTTGGGCTCAGTTGGTGGGATCTCGCGCCATCTATGTTTCCAGACGTAGCTGAAATACCTGTATACTTGATCAGGGGTTACTGGCAGAATAGTCGGGATGTCCCACTGCAAGATGTCTTTTTTGGCGACGCGCGTGTTCCTTCGCTTGCTGTACTCGTCAGCCCACACAAGCATGACGTCTGCAAGGACAGAGTCGACATCGATTGCCACGGTCTTGACTGCGCTAGTGATTTTTGGCTCAGCCTGTTCTTCAACTGGGGTTGTCAATTGGGCAGTTATTATTATTGATAAAATCTGTATTTATAGAATAGCAATGCGGGCTTACTTACGGAGACAGTTCCATCGTGATCAGCTCCTTCCTCGGCCTCCTTATGAACACTTGGGGGTTTGTGCCCTTTCATGTTAACATTCTCTGAAACCCGCTTGGCCAGAAGGAGCGCAGAGGCCGCTAGTGGCCTCCAGAGCAGGAAATCCGGGTCCCTCGTATACGAGTCAAGGACCGACTTAGCGGCCCAGTAGGCGGGCGGGTGGTACGTCAGCGCTATTCGAGAAGCTGATCGCGGGAGCTATGCAAGATGTAGCCCGCGTACTCGTAGACCTCGTCCTTTGCGGCGTAATCCTGGGCGGCGATCCTGACCTGCCCTCGCTTCATGTGACCTGCGGGATGGTGTCTAGGTTGTTCTCAGACTCGATAGTATTTACCCACTCGCCAAGCGTGCTCAGCATACGAGAGTCGCTGCCAGCAACGGCAGGCACGTCATTGTCCTTTGCAAACTTGGCCGCGACAATGTTTGAGAAGCGGTCGACGTTGTCTCGCTGTTGAAGGAGCCCATCATGTCGCACATCGATGCCTTTTCCCGTATGCCGTTGGTGACTGCAAAGGGTTGGGCAGCTCATGACACAGCGTTCTGCCGCTCTAGCTCGTCAATGGTTTCCTCAAGGGTAATCATCATCGGCCTGATCGTCTTTTCTATGCCGTACGCAAGCACGTGGTTGTTGTTGTTGTCGTCGTTGTCGTCTATCGTTATCTTTTTTGCAGGGTAGATCCCGATGTTCCTGTATTTTTCGTGGTTATTTTGGTACCAGATTATCTCTACCTATAGTCGTCAAGAGCGTTTATTATGGTTGGTGATAAAGAGGACATCAATTCTCTTCTTCAGAGCTGCTCTTCGAACCGGACGCTGTAGTCAAAGGGCATGCACGTCGAGCCGTTCTGGTAGTTCTAAAAGGTATAATATGGCAGCGAAGTTCTGCTTTGAGAATCTCGGCCGTATACATTCAAGCCTTGTCAGCAATGATTTTCGTGTCATTTGGATATATATATACGAACGATAGGCAGCGAAAATTGCTTGTATACACGTATATATGTCATAGCTATTCTAGTGCCTGTTAAAATATTGGATGATTGCTAGCGATATTGAACACATATTATTCTTGCCTGATCATTCAAAGAGCATCGAATAGTGTCTCTCATATGATATGCCCAAAGTGATCTTCGTCGATCTTTTCCTTTTCGTTCTCATCGCTATATGCAGTCTTGTAGTCTTGATATAAGGACAGTTTGATGTTATCCGCCAATTCTTGGAGCTCCCCCTTGTCATTAAGTTCATTTTTTTTCTTTGGATGTATGCCTAGTGACTTCAATTCACTATTGAGGTAACCATTATTGTCCATCCGTTCTTCGCTGAAGGCTTTACCTTTACTAGATGACATCCCCTCTTTTTTCCCACCTCGGCTGCACGATTTTGCCCACAATGGAATTTAACACCTATGGAACAGATTGCTGGTCCGAAGTTTTACAATTCTTCATGCGGTCATGTCATTATTGGCAGTATTGCAGCATGATATTGCTGCTATTCGTCTATAACGCCAAAAGACAAGTCAATCCGCTTAGCCGGCATCAAAAATAATTGTTATACGGCCAAGCAAAGAGTAAATGCAGATGAACTGAAATTGATAAAAGGGAAAAAGGAGGTTAGAGGTATACGTTCCTTACATTATTAGTAGAGCTCTATAGTCGTGCGACCAACATTCTTGCCTGCTTAAAGATGCAAGGCATCAAATCTGCATTATTAATCCTGCAAACAGCAAAATGCTATGCACCTTCTAATGCGATATAAGTCATGGGAAATCCAATGAGTGGGAATGCCAGCGGATCAAAGCCAACCATATGTGTGCCCTTATATGGTTCTCAGATGCAAGGTTGCATTGGTAAACACTTGACATTTGCAAATTAGAATTAAAAGTTATTTAATACTTGATAGGAATTAGAAAGTATAGCGCTATGTTGGGCTCTAGATAAAAAGAAAAATTACATGACTTTGTCCTTCAGTGATCAATTCCTTAGGCTAGCCCACCCAATTTTGCCCCCCACTCGATCATCGCTCAATCGACAAATCTAAAGTCTTCCTTAATCGTTATTAACGCTATATGGGTATTGGTTCTTTCTACATATGGAAATGACAGGTCCTTTTTTACAAAGTTGCTGAGGTGCCTTCGATTTTTGAACTTAGCGATAACTATCATGTCAATCAGCCCTGAGATATCGTAAACCGCGCAAACGTTTGGAAATTTCGCTATCTGCTTTTGGATTTCCATGATTTTGCCTTTGGCTGCAGTTATTTCGATCACAGCAGTCAAATCGTAGCCGAGTCTTTCATGGTCTGGTAAAGCAGCATACGACTTGATAATTCCATCTTTCTCTAGGTTCTGCACCCTGGATAGTACAGTAGGCGGAGAAACTCCTATACCTTCAGCTATTTTGCGATAGGATGCTCTCGCATCTGATGTCAGCTTTCTAAGTATCTTAACATCTGTTTCGTCCATGTGGTACTGAGCCGCTGCTCTTTAACGGATATAAAGTGTTGCAATGATTAAAGTGCCTTTTGTTAAGAATAACGGTCATACGTCTTATATCTAACAAGGACGTCATTATAATGTAGAAATGACAATTGATGAGTCTGAAGCACAGTCAACATCGTCATCAACAGAGACTACTGGTTCAATGTCACCCACATCATCTTCTGCTACTGCTCAGGAAACCGTCAAGAGACTAAAGGAAATTGCCAAAAGAATAAGGGAGCAGGCGGCCACAATGAAGGAAACTGCAAAGACATTGCGGGAAAGCGGCGCCATAGAGGAGCTCACAGCAGCGGTACGGGAGGCTGCAATTGCAGCACGGGATGCTTCAAAAGAAATTAGCGATACTGCAAGGAAGCTTAGAGAGGAGGGAGTGATAAGAGATACCGCTGCGGCTATCGAGGAGACAACCAAAGTGGCCAAAGAAACCGCAGAAGAAATAAGAACAACTGCTAAGGAGACCCAAGAGGCAGCTCCAAAGACTACACAGACGGCATCAAGAGCCGTTGACACTCATAAGAAAAAGACACAACAAGCGGCGGCTGCTGGAAAAACAAAGGGGAAGCTAAAAAAGAGGAAGCTAAAAAGTAAAGGAGCATAATGTCATAGGTGAAAGGGGCATCGTCTTTCGAGCCTGCAGGTAAATGGTGCACCAGATTGCATTCTATCCTTATGCCCACACTAATTTCTTCAGCAGGAGGCGAGTAAAATCAGAGCATCATCGTATCTATATTCTGACATACAATGGGGCCGGCCGGATTCGAACCAGCGACCTCCAGCGCCCGAGGCTGGCATCCTGCCAAGCTAGACAACGGCCCCTAAAATTCAGTCTCTCTGGATGCCAGCCGTATTATAATCCTATTAATGCGAATGCGAGTCGGTCTTGTGAGACATCAGTTCCTTGAAACCTGAATAAGCGCGCTCGCACTTGCCGCAGCGCCACTAGTTTGCCCTTGCATCCTGGTACGAGTCAAATGAAGCCAATGAACTCCGGGATAATGAAAAGCTAGAACCTTCTCTCCGGCGGTGCATAATAATCTGGAAGGCTTGCATCAGGACGCACTCGCACTACCACAGAGATATTATCATGAACAGCCTGCTGACCGCGCGCTGATCATGATTATTTATCTGCCGCTTTTTCATCCGGCCAACCTGAGATGGACAGTTTTCAGTAGATGTATGATATGGCGGTTAAGCAGGGATGTTGTGCTTGGTGCGGAGGTGCTCCTTAAACTCTTCTGCGCTGTCAAGCCTCGTCTTGCACAGGTCGCAAAACAGGGACTCGATGTCCGGCGCGTTAAACGGCACGTCGTCTGGCATACATGGGATGGCATGGCATCGCATAAAACAATAATAGTAGCAGGCAGGATGCGATAACTTTATCTTCGACAATAATCTATGCAGTTGCGATGGCTGACGCGATATTCATGTACGGCGTTACCACGGGCGTCTTTGCCTTCCTTGTGGCAATCCTCTTTGTGTCAAGGGGCCTGCGCGGGCGCCACGGGCAAGAAAAAGAAGCCGCCGAGTCGCAATCTTCAGCAGGCAAGTTGTCAGGCGAGGGAAGAAGGATCAAGAAGTTCAAGTCCGATGGCACGCCGGTGTACGACTAGCTAGGAATGCCGCGCTGTTGCAAGGGATCACGCCTTGATAGCGTCGTCTATCCTATGGCTTTGGGCCAGTTCGTCTTCGGCTTCCTTGCGGTCCGTCCATGATCGCCTTCCTGCCAAGATAAACATCGCAACCATCACAATGGACCCGACTATGACGCTGAAAGTTTCAACCGAATCCATGCATGAATATTGGGGATGGATCGATATAAGGCCTTGAATGTATGTATGTCTGCCTGTTTGTTTGTTGGAATCCAGTAAGCAAGCAAGCTGCCAGATATTGTCATTAGCATTTTTCTTGAACGCTAATAGGACCGTTTTATCAAGCCATTGCAGCCGCAACTGTTGAAATTAGGGACGCATATCATGCGTCGCAGTGGCAGGGCATCGTATCAATGTCCCGTGTGCAAGGCAGCATTCGACGAGAAGGTTATGCTTGCCATCCACATCCGAAGGAAGCACTAGCCTTCTACACCGCAAATTATTCTTCCTTACTGGTTCTTGTAGAGTAGAAAAAACTAACACAAGCCAGAGCTTGCTATTTGGTTTTAACAGTCGGGGACATAGCGGACGGCGCGTTCGCCGCCGCGAGCAGACTAATAACAGAACTTAAAAAACCAAGCTGCCGTTGTCTGCCATGTGGCAATGAGGAGTCTAGACGGAACTGACCGACTGCAAGGCATGATGTGTTTTGCACTCCGAGCCACAATAATGCAATATTATTTAATAGCCCAGGAGGGATTATACATACACGCATATAGATATGCCAGGAGCCTATGTGATGGTCAATACGTTGCCAGGAATGGAAAAGCAGGCCCTCGACGAAATAGCCGATATACCCGGGGTTGTATCCGTTGAAGGTGTGTACGGCGAGTTTGACTTGATTGTAAGAGTTGAAGTTCCAGTAGGAAACAGCGTTGATCCAGTAATCAACAAGATAAGAAAAACTCCGGGCATCAAGGCGACACGCACTGTGTCATCCATAGACGGCGAGCGTAAGAGCGGCACCGACATAGATCACATGGGGCCGCCGTCAGACTAGAGAAGAAGAAGAAGAAAGCTATGCTGCCCCCCAACCAGCTGCCGCATTTTTTTATGCCTAATAGTTCACCTGACCAATGTTTTTTCTACCAGTTCCTTTATTTTCACTCTGGTCGTTTCGTCAACCACATTATGGTCTTGCCGAACTTCGCTTCCGTGACGGCACGCGCATGTTCATCTTTGTAAGGGAATTGAGGACAGATGCCTCGCTTTTATCCTTGATCGCTAGTGGCTTTTCAACCCTCGCTGTACGCATAGCCAATCAACTTTTTACTGCTGCCGGCCAGCCCTGCAAAACTGATCCCCTTGTCCAGAGCCAGTATCTTAATAAAATAATACATGATTTGATCTGAAAGCAAAATTCAACAATTAGGCATCGTTGTTCGTTATAATACTCATATATAATTTGCCGTGCGCCGAGCAGTAAGGCTGATAATCCTATGTCACCCCCAAAGCGGAATACTGATAATATTGGTAATGATAATGCTTCCAATTCCAGAACGCTGAGGGTTGCAGAAACAGACTCTAGGGACGTTGGCAGAAGAATAGGAAGAATCGACCCAAAGGTTGGTCAAGAACTTGGCTTGTCTTCAGGCGATGCAATAGAAATCTCATCGACACAAAGAAAAAAGACGACCGTCTTGAACTGGCCGGCATATCAGCAGGATTATGGCAAAGGCTTAATCAGAATTGATGGCTATACCCGAAACAAGCTCGATGTTGGGATTAATGAGACTGTTGATATAAAGAAGGTGGAAGCAAAAGAGGCCCAAACTGTAACTCTCGCGCCTACTGAGCCCCTTCGAATAATGGGAGCAGAGGATTATCTTGCAGGAATCTTGGAAGGGCAGCTGGTCACAAGGGGCGATACTATCCCATTGAAGATAATGGGACAGAGGATAGACCTCGTAGTTATTTCTACTGCTCCAAGCGGCCCAGTCATAATCAATAGCTCAACTCAGGTGAATGTTTCTGAAGAGACCGCCAAAGCCGCCGCAGCCGCTAAGGAAGGAGGGATACCCTCTATCACCTATGAGGATATTGGAGGTCTGAAGGACGAAGTCACAAAAGTAAGGGAAATGATCGAGCTTCCATTGCGCCATCCAGAATTGTTCAAGAGGCTAGGGGTAGAAGCGCCAAAAGGTGTCATATTGCACGGACCACCTGGCACGGGCAAGACCTTGCTTGCAAAAGCAGTAGCGAATGAAACAAATGCTAACTTCTATTCAATTGGCGGCCCAGAGATAATGAGCAAGTTCTACGGCGAGAGCGAAGAGAGGTTACGAAACGTTTTTCAAGAAGCAGAAAAGAATGCTCCTTCAATCATATTTATTGACGAATTGGACTCGATTGCCCCAAAGAGAGAAGAAGTCTCAGGTGAGGTTGAGAGGCGCGTAGTAGCTCAGCTTTTGTCACTGATGGATGGACTGACATCTAGGGGAAAGGTAGTGGTGATAGGTGCCACCAATAGGATAAATGCAATAGATCCTGCGCTGCGCCGACCTGGAAGGTTTGACAGAGAAATAGAACTGGGAGTACCAGACAGAGACGGAAGGCTAGACATATTGCAAATACATACTCGAGGAATGCCACTTGCCAAGGATGTCGACCTTCAAAGGTTGGCAGATATTTCTCATGGGTTCGTAGGTGCCGATCTTCAGGCATTGGCAAAGGAAGCTGCAATACGTGCACTGAGGCGCGTTCTTCCGGAAATAAATCTCTCGGAAGAAAGCATACCCCGTGAAACTATCAACAAAATAATTGTCACTATGCAGGACTTTATGGATGTGATAAAGGAGATGGAGCCGTCGGCCATGAGGGAGGTTTTTGTTGAGATACCTGACGTCAAGTGGGAAGACGTGGGAGGCCTGAGCGATGTAAAGCAAGAATTGATGGAGGCAGTAGAATGGCCACTAAAGTATCAAGGAGTGTTTGCATATGCCGACGCAGTACCGCCAAAGGGCATTCTTCTCTACGGGCCTCCTGGTACCGGCAAGACTTTGCTTGCAAAAGCTGCAGCAAATGAAAGCGAAGCCAACTTTATCAGCATAAAAGGTCCAGAGCTCCTCTCAAAATGGGTAGGTGAGTCTGAAAAAGGAGTTAGAGAGGTGTTCAGAAAAGCAAGACAGGCGGCACCATGCATTATCTTCTTTGACGAGCTGAATGCAATAGCGCCTGTCAGAGGGGCTGACTTTGGTGATTCCCATGTTACCGAGCGGGTCATAAGCCAACTGTTGACCGAGCTTGATGGCCTTGAGATACTGACTAATGTTGTAGTGATAGGCGCCACTAACAGGCCAGACATCATAGATCCTGCGCTACTGAGACCCGGCAGGTTTGATAGACTACTGTATGTCTCGCCGCCAGATTATGAATCAAGAATCCAGATCATCAAGATTCATACAAAAAAGAAGCCGCTGGCCGAAGACTTCAAGATAGAAGAGATGGCAGCAAATACTGACGGATACACGGGGGCCGATATTGCTTCGGTGGTTTCAGCGGCAGTTATGCTCGCGCTCCGAGAACATGTAACAAAATACAAGGACCCAAAGGAAGCGGAGAAAAAAGCACGGGAGTTGAAAATACACATGAAACATTTTGAAGAAGCAATGAAGAAGGTGAGGCCGCTATCTAGCCAAGAGCTGAGTATGTACAAGAATATTGCATCAAGGTTTGGCCCCCGGGCAAGTTCTCATAACATGATGACCGAATCTGGAAGAGATGACGCAGCCGCAGCTTCATGAGCGCCAAGGATGTTGGAAGAGAGTAAGGTTTGCAAGGTAGTAGTAGTCGCCTGTGGGGTTAAGGCATGCATAATGGTCATCTGCATCGATGACAAAATTCGCTGCAAAGATGGTGCAGAAGGCAAGGTGTAGACTTTCATAAATATCGCAAAGATTATCATATCGTGATCAAGACTGACAAGGGTGAAGAAA
>CAMLKF010000006.1 GCA_946480575.1 uncultured Nitrososphaera sp.
ATAGCAAAATGGTCAGGCTCGTGATGAAAGTGATGATGAACGTGATGATACAAAGCAAAAATGATGATGATGATTTTTGTGGTGGTAGTGGTAGTAGTGGTGGTGCAGTAGATGTATATCCCGGTGCTCTAGGATTTCAATATAAAATAGGTCAACTCCAGAAAGGCAGCGAATCCCGTTCTTCTAGTGTATAATTAATTCAGAAATTGATCGGCATACTTTCTTTTTTTAGCAAACGTTTGTCGTATGGCTGGCGAGGAGGCTGTGTTTGGCGGCAGCAGCCCCTGAATCTAAAAGATCTCCTCGTCCTTCCTGACGCCGCCAAGGCCCGTCTTGATACCGGCTGCGCACTCAAGGCACACGCTTGCCGAGAATGGAAAGTCCTTCATGCACTTTTTGCAGGTAGGCCTGCTGCACTGTGGGCAGGGTGCCGAAGCCGTTCTTGTATTGCAGATATAACAGAGCGCCATATGATCTAATAATGTAACCGGTGGTGTAAAAGGTTATCCGATATCGTTAAATCTGCTTGCTCAAACACTTTTTCTCTAGATGGATGTCGGGTACATATTCGCCTGCACCAGCAAGAGCGAGCAGGAGTGCTTTGACCGTATGCTCTTTGCGACCAGCAGAGTCTACGGCGAAAGCGTTCTGAAGATAAAAAAAGGCGACGTGCTTTTCCTGCTCAATCTGGACACCGACACGCTGCACGGCACTTTCAGGGCAAAATCTGCCGGCGCAAAAGACATTGTCCCCAATGCCTGGAAGGGTAGGTACCCGTACCAGGTGCAGGTGTCGCGCAACAGCAAGGTTTACTCACTCAAGGGCGCAAAGAAAGTCCTGTCTGCAATTGGGGTCAGCAGCTGGCGCGACGCCCTTGGCGCAGAGCAGACGCAGCTCCTCTCAAGATACATCGAAAACCCCGAAGGCGTTGCCCTCAAGGTTGTCAAGAAGAAAGAGGAAGATGCTATTACTACTGCTGCTGACGACAAGCCCCGGCTCGAGTCTACCACGCTGTGGGACTATCCCCGCCAGAGCTACGGCAGGACTCCCAAGGGCAGCAACAAGTATGCAGGCGTCACACCGGCGTTCGTCATTTACAACATGGTCAAGCGCTACACCGAACCGGGCGACCTAGTACTCGACCCAATGGCCGGCAGCGGCACAACAATCGACGTGTGCAGGGAGGAGGGCCGTAGGTGCATGGCGTACGATATTTCGCCTACCCGGCCTGACATCGTGCAGAACGATGCGCGCAGGATACCACTAGAAGACGAAAGCGTCGACATGGTATTCATCGACTCGCCCTACGGCGACAACATCGACTACAACGACCAGCCCGGCAACATCGGCAGGATTTCTGCCGAAGCGGACGAATTCTACGAAGCGCTTGACAGGGTGATGGCCGAGGTCTACCGGGTGCTCAAGCCCGGCAAGACGCTTGGATGGCTCATCGGCGACCAGTGGGTGAAGAAAAAGTTCACGCCTGTAGGCTTTCGCGTCTATGAGCAGCTGTGCAGGCATTTTGAGACGGTCGACGTCATTTGCGTCGCAAGGAGGAGCCAGACATCAAATACAGGAATCTGGCACAACAGGGCTCTCCGCTTCAACTTTTACCTGCGCGGCTTCAAGTACCTGTTCATAATGAGAAAGCCTGCTGCTGACGAAGAGCAGGCGACGAAAAGAAAGGCCAGCTGGACGCAATACCAGAGGTAGCACAGCTATTATTTATCATCCGTATGCGTCAGCATGTCCGGCGCGTGTTCATGGCTGCAGCATTTCCACTTCATGTTGATGCAGCCTTCCTAAGCTCGTGCGAGCAGTCGGTGCAGAGGCACGTCATGGTTTCCATGGACGACATATGTATATTATGCAGCAAGTAGCGGTAGCCAAGGATGGCCGCATTCTGGCCGCGTATGCAGTAGATGCCAAAGCCTTACCTGAACGTGAATATACAAAAGTAGCTGCGCAGTTCAGCCCGCCAGTCAGCGTGGCAGGAAACTTTGACATCCTAGTTTTATTTGAGGGAGATGGCGGCGTTGTCGCTCACAGAGAGACCGAAGACATCACACCGGGCAACTTTTTCAGTGTTCACAGCGAGAGTATGCGGAATACGACTTGCTCTATGAAACCCACCGACCCTTCCTTTTTCTTTTTTTGCCGCCAACCTTTGCATATATCTATATACAGATAGGTCCATTTCTGAGACAAGCAATTAATTCTCTTCTTGTTAGTGACAGCAGTAAAAGCTTATTTAAGACTTTTTTCGTTTTGACAATGTCACACTTGCGAAGCGGATTTACGAACTGATCACGTTATGATATCTATGCAACAATGCTGCAAGCAGCACTGGAAGGTTCAGATCAGGCTGGGATAATAAATGCAGTATATCTATGCCGTAGTATTCGCTAGTGCGAAATCTGAACATCCTTTTGAGAAGCGGAGTGATAGAATATGATACGACAGATGATGTTTACAGGACAACCAAAGAGGGCAAAGTATTCATGAACAAACACAAAAGCTTGCAGCTCATCTAGAGGGGAGTTTGTGGAGCTAGATGGCTATAGCACTACAATACACATATCTGTCGTTCTAGTCTAATTAGCTGCTTCGGTAATAGAATATCCTCTTTCCTATCGCTTTCTTGGAAACATGTTTTTGATCTTCGATCATCTTCCTAATATGTGGAAGATGGTTTGGCACATAGGAAACGCTCTCGAGTAGGTTCGAGAGTGTTCTTGGTTTTGCAGATAACTGCTTGTTGACATGGTCAAGAATTTCCTTTTTCTTTGCATCGCTCATGTGTGAGATCTTTTGGGAGGCCGCTGCCGGCATCCTTTTTTGCAGTAGCTGATGGGACTTGCGAGCATTCTTGCGCGTCCTTTTGCTTCGGGTTGTTGTATTTGCTTTAAGACTGGCGTCATTGTCCTTGACAAATTTTGATAGGCTGCGAACGATTTCCTTTGCTTCCTTCAAATCTATGGTTATTCTCTGCCCGCCCTTTTCTAGCTCCAACGTAATGGATGGATTTATCCTGACCATACCAGATAACTACTCTAGATATAAAAATATCTAGCTATATAACTATATAGAGGAAAAGAAAAAGAGAATCAAAAGTTCTGACCGTGACTGCGAGTCCTTCTGGGTTCGTAGTTTTTATGAAAATGAGGTTGGCTGGACACTAGTAATTTGAAGGGGGATCATGATACACAATTCCTTCGTAAAATTCATAGCTCATCTCTCGCAAAGTTACCAGAAATAAGAAATGAATGATGGTCAAGAACATATACTTCATGTACAAGCAGCTCTGCTATACTACAATATTCCGTTTGAAGAGAAGATAATAATCGCGGACGAGAATTCTTGTCCTGTTTGCTGGAAGGTCAATATCATGGCGTTTACCAATGAGTGTATATTTAGCTATCTAGATGGTCTTCTTACCCATAGATAGAATATGCGCATTGATAGTATTCCTCTTCTGTTAAATCACCATCAGATTCTGCCTCCCTTTTCCAGCTCCTTAGGCGGCTGGCGAGGGTCTTGTTGCTGACGCCCTTGAGCGTCTTTTTGAACTGCTTGTACCTCACCGGCTTGGTAGAGCAGCAGAGCGGTATCAAAATTTCTTCTTTATATTATTTTTTCAAAGATCAAGAAGTGCTTTCACATGCCCATAACGTTTGTATTCATCTGTCAGTCAGTACCTTGGCAAGTTTCCATGAAATATCCGTAACAGAGAGCACGCCAGCCATTGATCCATCGTGTTCAAGCACTACCAGTCTCTTGACCCTATTCTTAGCCATTAATGCCCTGGTCGTTACGTTCTTGCCGAGCTTCCTATTCGTATGAGCACTTTAAGATGGGCACCATTTCAATACTAGGCTAGCTAACACCATTTAGCGTACAATCCATAGGAATGCAGTGCGATGCACAATATTCCACCAAGAAGATATATTGTTCAACAGGCATATTATAAAATGAACGAAAATGGCTTCAAGAAATGAGGGCGTGGATATGACTTCTCGAGTAGAGGACTACATGAACACCAAGATGGTTACCCTTAGTTCTAGGATCAGTGTCTTGGATGCTGCCAAGGCAATGACTGAGAGGAACATTAGCTCCGTGGTGATAACGTCACAGGATGATGGCAGTATCGTTGGTATACTCACAGAACGCGATATCGTAAAGATCATTGCAAATGGTGCGCCTGCTGATGGAATTATTGCTAGCTCGCTGATGTCTTCGCCTGTCTTGTCGATAACAAAAGATGCTATGGTTGAAGAAGCTGCTAGGTTAATGATTCGACAAAGGGTGAGGCACCTTTTGGTCGTAAATTCTCGGCAAGAAGTAGTAGGTATTATTACTGCTACAGACTTGGCAAGATATCTCAAGCAAAAACTCGCTTCGACTATTATTTCTGCCAACGTCGGTGATGAGGAGTCTTCGCTAGCAGAAGTGTGGGAATTATTCTTTTAAAGTCTGCGCAGTACAAAAAAGAGCCTCTCACCCATTATCTTACACTGCAATTCAGTGTAACTACACTGGTAATGTTTGTAATAAAATCCACAGTATCTAGCAAGATTGATAGTATCAGCATCTTTATCCATCATTAGAGCTGGATTGTCACAATTTACTAGTTATACATCGTATAACATTCTTATCACTTGTTATATCCGTAATTTTTGAGTTCCTCTCTCATAATCTCCTTTAAACAAACTAGAAGAACAATGGCAGCAGAGGATATTGGTAACTTTGCGAGAGATGAGCTATGAATTTTACGAAGGAATTGTGTATCATGATCCCACTCTCTTTCTCTGTCCAAGTTAATGGAAAAGGGCTCTTACTGGCCATTCCGCAAAGAGTTTACAGAATCAAACAGCATATGATTCATAATCATGATTGACGAGTTGATACCTAAATTAAAAAATGAAGAGATATGATAGATCGCTTGCCAACATTTCGGCCGGGCAACATTCCCTGCAAGAATTTCAAGAGATAGCCGCAAAGTTTCTACAAGTCACTTCGCATTACGCTATTAATGGGTTGAACCCTGGTGGAACCTACAAAGGAATATGGACAAGAGACGCCTCATTCATTATTGAGGATTGGTTCTGTTCTGGAAAAGACATGCGCTGTCTGCTGGATGCAATTTTGCATGTTTGGTCGCACCAGATAATAACAGCAAATAGCGTTGATAATTGCACAATCCCTGTTACCAAGACTGGAAGCAAGGTAATCTATGGCCGAGGCTCGCCAAATCTGCGCTACTGTAGGACTGATTCTACAGTGCTCTTGCCCAAACACTCCTTTGAAGGAGCCCTTCCGACAACAATATTTCAGGATTTTGCTGAAGTGTACGGTGAAAAACCAGATATCGATTCGACTGCTCTAATGATCTCGACAACATCATCAGTATTGACTGGCCTGATTGAGAAATGTATAGTGAAGAAAGGAACAGATTCCAAAGCTCATTATACGCAACCACACGATCATTATGGTGATGGTGACGGCAGCAGTCATAGCAGCATCCTTGTCCCATATGATTGCCTGCTAAGAGCCATTGACAGTCTGATCCCCTGTCTGCTTCAAGCTGTAAAGTATCTCGAGCGTCAGGATGTTGATGGTGATGGCCTGCTAGAGCAGGGGCATAATGAAGACTGGATGGACACTGCCCTGCGATCTGGAAAAATTGTATATAGCCAGGCATCTTGGCTATTGGCTCTCGGAAATCTTTACTCTCTGCTATCTATCCTCGGGTACTCTGAGCAGGCCAAAGAGGTTATTGGGTTGGCAAAGAAAACAATTCATGCTGTGGAAAAGAAACTGTGGTCAGAACAAGACGGATGCTACTTTGATTTGTTATACTTGTCTCCTAATTGGAAAGAAGACTCTACTACAAGGAACGGCCTGCTCACCCAAGATGTCTGCTTGTATCTAGTTGCATTATCTGAATACCTCCATATTGATGATGATAACTCAAAGCAATTCCTCGCACAAAGCCGAGAATATACGTTTGAGAGTATTGAGTTGAAGCAGATTCACGAGCACGTACACAGGTCCCTTGATGCTATTCAAAGCAGAATTTGGTCAAAGAATGAATTTGAATGGCCTCTGGTGACAGAGAATGTCCTTGAAAAAACAGGCCCTAGGTTACTTGACAAGAACGAGTACCACAACCACGCTTTCTGGCCTTGGATAACTGGAATAGAAATGCTTGCAAGATCGAGGTTTGGCAGGCTAGATGAATGCCTGTCGCTTTTATCAATAGTTATATCTGAAGAAGGACCGAAAGATTATTCGTTTTATGAATGGATTGATCCAAATACAATGATTGGAAAAGGTGCTGTGCCATTTAGAACTGGAATATCTTCTTTAAGATTAGCTATTTCTGATTACATCGCACTACTGAAGCATTGATTTTATAGAAAAATCACATTGCGCGCCCCATATTGCCAAATCTCATGACCTAATTATCTCGCTTTTGCCACCATCTTGCAAAAGGACATAGTCGTAGCAACTGAGAGAGAGACGCAGCAAAACTAGAATACTTGGTTATGCCGAAAGCCTTTAAAATTGCAACTCCATATCGCATTGTCGCTATCTAAGGGCGATAAGAAAAAGAGAAAAAAATATCAACACCCTTGGATGATTTAGCCACCCATTCCTTGCGGACGAACGGTCCCTGCGGCGCAATCAACTCCCACATTTTGACAGAACTTCTTATAAAATATGTAAATAGCATGCTATCTATGTCTAGGACATCAAGACCGATGGACTTCAAAACATCCTCATAGTAGACGACGAAGAGGATATAGCTATGGTTCTCAAAGAAATGCTGGAGAATAGTGGTTTTGATGTTGATACTTTCACCAACTCTGAGGAAGCACTCCAGCATTTCAAGTTTCGCGAAAAGAAATACTCTCTTGTCATAAGTGACATAAGGATGCCGAGCGTGTCTGGGATTCAACTAGCTAAGAGAATTAAATCGATTGATCCAAGTATCAAAATAATATTGTTAACCGCATTCGAAATCAATAAGTCAGAATTTGACAAAGTTATGGACTACAAGAACATGGATGGTTTTATTCAAAAGCCAGTATCAATGGAGCGGCTCAATAGGGAAGTATCAAGATGTCTTGGAGGGAGCATTGAAAGTGGCTAAATTAATTACTGTTAATTCAAATGAGGCTCCTGAAGTACTAGCTGTTCCCGAATTTCTCGAACACTCCATATTGATATATCCTAACCTGTCCGCATTAAGAAAAGTATATTCCCAATATGCCAAGAAACGATTAGAGGAAGCCAATGAGATATTATTGATAATTCCATATTATGAAACGACCGACTCTGTTCGAGCTGTCCTAAGAAATGTAGGCGTCAATGTGTCAAAGTATGAGAAAGAAAACGTATTAGTCATTATGGACAGTGAAAAAGCATATCAAAAATCAGAAGGTGTCCATAACTTCAATCTCCTGCTCAACCTATTAACAAAACGTGCAGATGCCTTGGGCAAGAAAGGTGTTTCTATTTTCGCTGATGGAGGATTATTTTTCTTGTATGAGAGGGAAGAAGAGCTTGTTGCAGATGAAATGAATTTGCCGACAGAGTTTGATACAAAATGTAGGTGCTTTTGCACTTATCATTCAGAAGATTTTAAGAATTTTTCAAAACAGCAGGAGGAACAATTACTCAAACATCATTACCGATGCTTCTATGTTAGAGAATAGCGGTGCATCAACCTAATTTACCACTCGACCTAAAATAATACCATGTGTGTGTGTTGCAACAGTTTGGAAAATGAGCTATACCACGGGCCTTTGCAATAGAACTAGTTCTGTTGTTAGCATTGTCGGGCTACTACAGAGACTTGAATAAAGATAGAAAAGAGGAGAACAGACAACAACAAGCGAAAGAGGGTCTTTGGTCAAATTGAACAGGTGATAGACGATGATGATAACGATTGGGATGCATGATGTTCTTTGCCTAGATAAATTTCTCCATAGAGCCCATATCAAGTCACTTGCTAAACATGTCTCTTCATGAATGTCATGCTCATAATGAGTTCTCTTTTTTTGATCCTCTTTCGCAGGAGTGAGTGCCTTCTTCCACAATATTTCAAAAAAGTTCTATTGTTGCATCATATTTTTATCTCACAAGAAACCAATGGGATAGCTTTGGCTTAAAAACTAAATGGTCTTAAAGGATGTTTTTGATAGATCTCAGTATTAATCATGACGACGATTCTGGCTGGAATGCAGGATTCGCTTCTTGTAATTAAATCTTCAAAGGTTGGGTGGAGGGTTCATGAGTCTTTGGTGGGGACTAATCCAGAATGCATATCACTTGATCCTCTTAATCCAAGCAGAGCTTATTGCGGAACATTTGGCGGAGGCCTATGGAAAACAGATGATGGTGGACAAAATTGGAATAAAATTGGAAAGGATTTCATCTCCAGTCCGAATGTAACCTCGGTTTCAGTTAGTCCTCTAGAAAGGGGAAATGAAGAATTCAACGTAGTGTATGCGGGAACTGAGCCAAGCGAGTTTTATAGATCGGATGACGGGGGCCAGTCTTGGGAAAGAATGATTAACCTAAATAATCTGAGCTCATCTCAATCATGGAGTTTTCCCCCGAGGCCCTGGACTCATCATGTGCGTTGGATTGAGCCGGATGTCAATAGTCCAGGTTATGTTTTTGTTGCAATAGAGGCAGGAGCACTCGTTCAAAGTCGTGATGGCGGCAGAACTTGGATAGACAGAGTTAAGCAAGGGCCATATGATACTCATACTCTAGCTACGCATCGGAAGGCTCCTAAACGGCTATACTCTTCGGCAGGCGATGGCTATTTTGAGAGCTTTGATTATGGAGAAACATGGAACAGGCCGATAGCGGGGCTTAAGCATCATTACCTTTACGGACTTTGTGTCAATTCTGAGGATCCTCAAACTGTAATCGTATCCGCGTCTTCAGGAGCTTGGCAAGCTCATTACGCAGAAGATGCCGAGTCATTTATGTACAGAAGATCTGAAGACAGCGGACAGTGGAAACTGATTTCAAAGGGTCTTCCTGAACCATGTGGAACAATGATTGCAATTCTGGTCGCAAGTTCGAAGAATGCTGGAGAGTTCTATGCTGTTAGCAACCGCGGAATATTTTGCTCTACTGATTCAGGCATCTCATGGAAGGCGCTCGATATCTCATGGCCAAAAGAATATCTTTCACAACATCCGTGGTCGCTAGCAATAGAAGAAGAAGAAGAATAGAGTGTGTATGTAGTACAACATTGTATTTAGCCATAGAAAATTAAATAGCCGTAGAGGAAGTATATGCCAATTGCATAATAATAACAATCCATAGCTCTATAACAAGTGATATCATAACATTACGTGCTCAAATGACACTTTTGACTTCAGCATTAATTCATAACATAGCAGATCTGAAGACCTTTTTTCATGATTGGTAAGGCACAAGCTCAGTCTTGATGGTTCACCGATAGGATGGCCTTCTAGGATAAAGCCTTAGTAACTTGTGTTACAGTTATACCAATAGCCTATGTTCCTGAAAGAGGCTGAAAAGGTAGAGGTTACCTGCCTAGTTGACAACAATGTTGATGTTCTTTTACCAAGTAACGAGGTGGCTCATCGGCCAGTCTTGGTAAAGAATTGGTATCTCAAACCACTGATTGCTGAGCATGGCTTTTGTGCAGCTTTGACTTTACATGTTAATGGTGTAAAGCATAGGCTATTACTTGATTCTGGCTTAGATCCTCTTGCCGCTTCTCATAATGTCGATGCGCTTGGATTTGACTTATCTTCTTGTGAGTCATTGATTTCTAGCCATGGGCATGTCGACCATGCAGGTGGCTTATTCAATATTAGAACCAAGATGAGTCACACACAGCGAATCCCGCTAGTTATTCATGAACATGCCTTTAGAAATAGATTAGTAAAGTTTCAAGATGGTAGAACAATAAACCTACCGGCTCCAAGCCGATCTCTATTAATGGATGCAGGGTACGAAATTTTCGAAAAGAATTCACATAGCTCGTGGATCGATGATACAGTCTTAGTCACAGGAGAAATTCCAAGGACCAATAATTTTGAGAAAGGATTTCCTAGCCATTATTCAGAGATCGAGAATGGAGAAATGGAAGCTGATCCACTAATCAAGGATGACCAAGCGATCATTGTGAATGTCAAGGATAAAGGTCTAGTTATTCTAACAGGATGCGGACATGCAGGGATAATAAACACCTTGAATTATGCAAAAGAACTAGCCGATGAAGATAGGATTTACGCTGTAATTGGAGGGATGCACCTATCAGGGGGATTATTTGAGCCAATAATTCCTATAACTATCGAGGAATTAGAGAAATTGAAGCCAAGATATATTGTGCCATGTCATTGCTCTGGCCTGAAAGCTGTTACCGAAATAGCCAGAAAGATGCCTGATGCTTTTATACAAAACAGCGTCGGAACAAACTATATTTTCTGAATTACTTATTGTAGATGGCTTGCGTTAATACGCCGAAGACCCATGGATGCTAGCTACTCTAGGTTATTAGTTTATATTGCATTTTCATAGTTATGTTCTTGCACAGTGCCGGACAGTCTAGCGCTGTGCAGCTAATGAATCAATATGCCAACTCCCAAACTATGTCTGTATTACTTGTGGACGCTCCTTTACGACGGCTAGAAGTGGCCGACGCCATATAGCAGATGTTGAACATGGCATGGTTACGTTACAACTGAGGCCGATTACAGAGTTCTTCTTCTGACCGGTAGGATTCCATCACCTTTACCAAAATTGATCCGTCAAAGCCTTCAGAAAAAAAGAAAAGGATTTGCTTGAGGTATGGTCTAGCAGCAAGACTTTTGCTGTCATAGGCGCAGACTACCTAGCATAGAAGGAAATTCTATTTCAAATCATATTATCAAATTTTCCAAGCTTGTCAGGTCTTATGGCTTTGTGGTCATATCCAAGATGAGGATATATGTTCAAAATACTTGCTCTGATAGTTGGGGGGATATCTCTAATGAATTTGGGTATCTATTTTCTTAGTATCGCAAATTTGCCAGCATTTCAGTTGCCAACGATAAATGTCAATTGGGCAGTTGTCGGGTTTGTCGCAATTGTTGGAAGCATTGTTGCTCTTGGTTCGGCATTTGTGGTCAGTAAACTAAGCTAAGGAACTGCCAATGTACGTGGTCAGTATAATATAGATAGATGAGTGCCGGCGTCGAAAGAGAAAACACATAGTCGAAAAAGAGTGCGACACAAACAAGGTATTCTTGGAGCAAGGGCTTCCCCTGAGCCTCAAAAATGGCCAACGACAAGAGAACTTGCTTTTTTTAAAAGAAAAGAAGAAGAATTACACAATCATATACTACTTAAGGTCTTTTGGATATCTTTAGGCAATTCTTGGAATACCTCATCGGCCTCCATTTTATTTATTGCCCATATCACTACTTCTTTTCTTGAAATCTGATATCTGAAAAGTAGCTGCGGCGTCAAGAAATCGATTGCTGTTTGCGAATCACTACTACTATTACTATTACCACTATACGATCTCTGACGCTTTTTGTTTCTTGTAACACTCTCGATGGGAACAATGATCGATGTTGGCACTTTTGCTTCTTCTTCTTCGCTTCTGTTGTTGTCGTTGTCCTCCTCTGGAATACAAACAGATTCTGTCATGGCAAGAATCAGTATAGGCATACTCACAACTTTTGCATAGCCAACTAGTTTTTACAATCATCACCAAAAATTCCTCTTATACCAGTTTCGCTAGTAGTAAAAGACGGGTCGGAACAAACAAAAAATATGGGAGGTAGGCAAATGCGCGCACCATTATCTCTACAGGAGAGAGACATATACACACATACATCTGCCAGATCCATTTCTTTCTTAGAACACTTCCTCTAGCATCTCAGCAGTTGCTGCAGCCAACAGGACAAAGAACATCTTCTTACTAGAAAGTAGGAAGAATCGATTCTTGCTATCCAATATTTGAGATAGGAAGGTCTGCAGTGCAGGGTAGCCAGATGCTCCTAGTGCGTTCACTATACGCGTGGCCAATGCAGAAAAAGACTGCATATTCCATCATTTTCAAGAGTGATATAGGTAGAAGTGGCATATAATTCAGATCGAAATACTGGCATTAGGTGCTATATTGGTAAAAGGCGCCAGAGGGACTATTACATCGTTAGAAAAATGGGGTTCTAATATACCGAGAGAGCCTTGCTGTGGGATGATGATAGCATAGGGACTTTTTGCGTCAGATTAGATTGAGCATTTGCGCGCATTCCCTGTGGTAGTATCTCACTGGTCTACCTCCTCTACACACGATTAGTTGACCCTCCGATACTTACCTTCCGCATTGATGACACAAGCCTGTTTCTGTCTGGTCCGGACATTGGCAAATACTTGAGGATAACCAGCCAGCCAGCTTCATCTGGACTAACAACTCGTACTCCTGTAGATAGGATTTTGGTTGCATTCCGTGTATAGCTGTTATTATCCACTTGTTCTGACCTATGACAAATCCGCTACCGCAGAATTAACAACAGTGTATCATAGAGGGTGACTGACTATTCTCAAACTTTTTTTAGCAACAATTCAATATGCCCAAAGTTCTAATCGATTGTGGTCTAATCCTTAAAAGTCAAGTCTTTTCACTTGATGTTACAATTCACGTAGTTCCAAAAAGATGACGAGGTCAGGCTGGGAGAATCTGTTCTACTAACACTGCCTCATGCACTAGAATCTCTCCCCTGACCTCAGAGATTCTTTTTCAGCTCTTAGCACCTTTTTAGACTATGATAGAACCAAGATAGTGATCCGTATCACTATCATAAACGGTGTTCATGATTTCTTTGAAGCAGTATCCGATCTTCTTCTTTTTGCTGTAGAGAAAGGAAAAATACTACCCCAATAATCGTGATATCTGCCTTGCAGGAACGTTTGCCTTGCCTACAAAGCTAAAAGGCAGGAGCACGGCAGCTGTTATGGTAATGGCTACAAACGGTGCAACGAGTGCGAATTGTTTTTGAAATGGGACGGCAATAGGTGTCCTTGCTGCAAGAAAATATTACGGACGCGACCCCACAACACAAAGCTCAAGGCGCGATTGCGATAAAATTATTTATTTGCCGTACCTGCGCACCCTGCGCTGGTACGTCCTGATGGCTCGCATCAAGTCTATCTTGCGGAACTCGGGCCAGAACACATCCATGAACATCAGCTCGCTGTAGGCGCTCTGCCATATCAAAAATCCACTCAGCCTCTTTTCACCCGAAGTCCTCAGGATGAGGTCCGGCGACGGCTGTGGCAGGTGCGATGTGTAAAGGCAAGACTCAATTGTCTTTTCATTGATCTCGTTGACCTCGATCCGACCCTGCTTGGCCATCTGCGCTATCTTTCTGATCGCCTCAATAAGCTCCTTCTGCCCTCCGTACGCGATCGCGATGTTGAGGAACATCGAGTCATACCCGGCTGTCGACTCTTCAAGCCTTGTCAGGATCTCCTGTAGCTTGCGGGGCAACATCTTTGTGTCGCCTATCGCCTTTATCTTCATCCGGCGCTTGTGCACGCGCTCGTCATTGTACAGCTTTTCCAGCTTGACCTCAAGCAGCCTGTAAATGTTCTCTAGCTCCTCATCCTTTCTTTCCAGATTCTCAGTCGAGAGCACGTAGAGCGTAGTTATCTTGATGCCTATATCGTGTATCCAGTTCAAAAGCTCCTCGGCCTTGCCGGCTCCATGAAAGTGCCCCCTGCCAATGTCGAGCAGATGGTACTTGGCCCACCTCCTGTTGCCGTCAAGCACTATGGCAATGTGGCTTGGCAGCGGAGACTTGACTATCTCGGACTCTAGGCGCTTCCCGTAAAACGAGTAAATGCCGCTTGCCTGGAGAAATGTCTCCATGAGCGCCTTACCTCCCCTATCAATGTCTGTCTGAAGCCCCATATCTTTAGCTATTGCTGCATTGGTTATCAGCATTTCCATATATTTGCAATGTGTCGCTAATTTTGACGCGTCTTGTCAAAACGTCAGAAATACTTCCTGCACGGGCTCCCTCACGCCCATGGCCCTTACCGACTTTTCGAATTCATGCTTGCCATCTGAGACCAGAATCTGCAGCTTGCCATTGCCACTCTTTTTTGCCATCCTGTAAAAGTTCAGGAACTTTCTCACATCCCTTGCCACTATTTGCGCCGGGTCGATGAACCTGACTGTGGGCAGGAGCGCGTTGAGGTAGCTCTTCACAAACGGCAGATGCGTGCTTGAAAGCGTGATAACGTCAATCTTTTCGTCCACGTCGTCCCCGAGCGCCCGCGATATCATGTCAAACGTCCTGCGCTCGTTCTCAAGATGCACTCCCTGCTCTATAAGCTCGACAATGGGCGAGGCGTTGAACTTTGTGATTAAAATATGCTGGGGCACCTCCTTGCGTATCTGGTTCTCAAGCTCCCTGCTCCTTATCGTCCCTTCAGTGGCCATGATGCCGATGTGCTTCTTTTTGGTCATCCTTGCGGCCTCCTTAAGAGGGGGCCGGACGCCAATTATCGGCACGTCGGTAATGGTTCGCCTCACCTCGTCGAGAACCTGGACCGAGGGCGTGTTTGAGGCGACAACCACCAGCTTGGGCTTGTAGCGCCTGAGGTAGTTGACGCTGTTGACGATTATCTCGCGAAGCTCGCCATGAGACTTGCTGCCGTACGGAAAGTGTGCCCTGTCTGCAAAGTATAGAAGGTCCTCGTTTGGCACCTCGCGCCTGAGCTCTCGTATTATTGAGAGCGAGCCAATGCCCGAGTCAAACACGGCAACAGGGTTATTTGTCAACTGCTATACTGCTTGGCCGCGATGTAAAATAAATGTACACATCTTATATATGTGCTGGCGCGACATTCCCCCGTCACAAATTAACAGAACTTGTAGCGCAGCGTTAAAAAGACGCGTGCGGAGTCAATCCCGCTAGCTTGAGTGTCAAAGCAGCGGTAGTAGTTGCAGCGGGAATCGCTCTCATTGCTGCGATCGTCGAAATTCTCGCGTAATTCTTCGTCAATGGTGGAACAATTCTCAAAAAATTGTTATCGATAAACTCACGGCTGCTGTCCTTACACAAAAATCTTTTTAATTCTGTAAGTCGCATTGTGCAACACTTGGATCTTCAAACCGAGCGCAAAAAGTACGGCCACCCGGAGTACAGCGAGCATTAGATAGACGGCCCCACGCAATATTTCAGGCTTGACACATACACGACGAATTCCTGGACTTTTTGAAAAGGTACAAGAGCGAGTAGTAGTAGTAGCTATTAGCTATTTACGCCACTTTTGAGCAAGGGATCACTTTTCTGGACATCTCAAACGCCCTGTCATGCAGAATGCTCAAGTTCTTGGTCATAAAAAGTTCATCAATATGCGCACCATGTCGTCCACGGTAATATCTGGCATCGTGAAACCGATGTTTTGAAAGCAGAACTTGCAGTACTCTTTGTTTGTAGTGCCACCATCCTTGTTGGTGCTAAAGAATCCTTCTGCGCCCAAAGACATGCCGCAGCTCTGGCAGCGGAGATCAGCCATGATGTTGCATGCACATGCTGCTACTTATGTTGTTGTCATTATTCAACAACAGACTCTCTATCTTTTCGATATTTTCCGCATGCTGTCAAAGTAGTCGCTGAAGTGATCGGCGATCTCTTTTGAAGAGATCAGGATGCCCGTCATATTTGCTCACGATATGATGATAAGCCTGTCGCGAAGTGTGTCCATCGTAGCCGGCAGCGGAAAGGGCACAAAGCGCATGTTGATGTCTTTTGGGAGTTTCTCGCAATGCTCGGACTTTTTGAAGCCAAGTGCGGTTGTGCCTTTCTGATCTATTTTCTTTTGCTTCTGGGACAGATGCATGCGCAAGTAGTAGAACGGGCTTGCGACAGGGCGATGGCCTTCAAACGGATAAAGGTAGCGCAGCACGTTGCCCTTTGCTGCGTTCTTGAGCAGTATTTCATAGGCTGCGCGGAGCCCGCTGTCGCCGACAAAAATCTCGGCGCCGCTCTTTCTACTTTTCGTCGGCCAGCCTGTCTACCGGCTCTCCAGTCGGCAGCGGCTCATTTCTGTCAACCTTGTACTTGAACACATCCTTGTAGTCTGTGCCAATAATTACGTTCCTGCCAACTGCGATTATCTTTGACTTTGGCACGTCAAACCTCCAGTCGTAATGGCCCCACACTACAATCTTGTCATCGGTTTCCTTCATTACGTGGCCGATGTGCTCCTCGTCCTGCGTCCTGACTCCTTTGTTAAAGAGCGACTTTGGGTACTGCCTTTCATAGGCCGCCAAGTCAATGTTTCCGGGCAGCGTCCAAGGGTCCTTGACGTTCTTGCCTGCCGGCAGCGGCTCTTCCCTGCTAACCTTGTATTTCTTGACAATTTCATGGAACGGGAGATCGATAAGCACGTTACCGCTGACAAACCTTATGGCCGATTTTGGAATGTCGTACCTTTCGTCCCCTCCGCCGAAAACCACAATCTTGTCTTCTGTTTCCCTCACCACGTGCCCCACGTGTGGCGAGTCGAGCGCCTTGACGCCCTTGTTGAAATACTGTCCAGATACCATATACAAGTGGTGCTTAACGAGAGAACCTATTTATTTTTAACAGGATAATTGTTATATAAACTGCATCTTCTGTTGCCAAGTCAGTGCAGGCACCTGACTGCTAATCCGGCGCCTAGACGATTCTTGTAGCAGCAGATGATTACACATCTTCTCTTATAACCTACATTCCAATAATACAGTTGAGAGAGTCACAGTTGCCTTACAAACACATGAAGATCGTGGTAAATGATCTGAAATCTACTTCAAGGGCTTGCAGGTGGCTGTTGGGCGCAAGAACATCGAAGACGCGATTGAATACCTTACAAAAATGAGAAAAGAGATCGACATGGCCTCCAGTCGCTCGCGCCAATGAGAAAGGAGTTGGACGAAGTAGGAGTCCAAAAATCAAATATCGAAAAGGCTCTAGCGGACTACCGCTCCAAGGTACAGCAGCTGGAAAAAGAGCTGAAGAAGCCCTGAGGCTCCTTGACACACGCACCGAGTGCAATACACACACACACACGTTAAATCGTCTATTTCTGATTTCCATTTGTTGTTATGATTGTTGTCCATAACCAATGGTTTGGCGTTCTATCTGAAAATCTCAGAATCTGATGTCGAAAAGATGATGGAATACGGCTTGACTAACAACAACAGCAATCGCCAGATTAATGTGAATCCAGCAGAATATTGATTCAGAGCTATATAGAATTGCAAATTGCAAGCAGCAAATAATAGCGCAAAATCATCTCTAGCGCTTATATCCCATAGTTTTTCGTATAGTCCATGCCAGGAGCAACATCTGCTGGCGGGGGATACACATGCCAGATATGCGGCACGACATTTGACACAGAACAACACCTCATTGAGCACGGCAATGAGCAGCACCCAGGCAAGGCTGTTATCTGGGGAGCAACAGATACGACATCAACAGCAGCAACATCAACAGAAGAGGCAATTAGGACTGAAGGAAGATCCGGGATGGAGAAGGCCAAGAGCGGCATGGAGAATATTGGTGACAAGATGAAAGCCGGCGCAAAAGCGATGGGCAGCAAAATGAAAGACCCGGACAAGGATCTGGAAACGGAATACCAGCAGAAGAAGGAAGAGGAAAGCATGGAGTAAGAAGCGGCAGCAGGCTTGTTGTTGCCGCTTGCCTACTTTTTTCACTATCCAATGACTGCGCAGAAATGGATTAGAATGAAGAAGCCAATATTCAATAATCTTGTCTGCCTATATTATGTGTGAGCGTGGAGAAAAAGAAGAAGGACATTACCAAAGAAACATTGAAGCCAATTACCAAAGCCAATTCCAAGTTAGACAAGGAATTGCAGGAACTGGAGGTCGAATCGACCAAAGGCGGAGGGGACCTCAGCCAATAATTTTGATTTTCAAAAGAGAGCTTTGTGATCCCGCAAATTAATAGCCTATCAATCGTTCAGTTAATTGAACAGGACCTGAATGAATAACCTTTTGAACGGGTCACTGTACCTTAAAGGTGATTGCTACATCGTCCAATAGGCAAAGTTACTAGCGCTTGTATGAACAATGTTCTTCCTGCCCTACTTGCTCATTCTCAACACGTCAACTTGGCCGCTATGAAACCAGTCCTTGAGCTCTTCATGTGATGGCTTTAGGTCATGCTTGCCTGCCAAGTGAAGGTGCAGAAGAACATAGTTAACCTGGTTGAGCAACGGCTTGTTTGATTCGTCGCCCTTGCGAGCTTTCGATTTAAGGTCTCCGGGAAGACTATTCCACCATTCTTCAAACCTGCGTGCCATGCATTACAAAAGGTTACTGCAAGTACTTTAACCTTTCAACTCCTGTAATGCAAAATTCTTGCAGCCAAGAATTATTAGTTCTAGTCGTCGTAAGGAACAGGAAAATACCTGCATTTACTTATTTTAGGTAGGACTCCGTATAGTATAGTCGATGGCGGGCACGACAGAAACAGTCATCACCATTCAGTACAAGAATAACTTGCCGCTGGTCAGCATGGCAATCATAGACGCAGGCAGTAATAAGAAAATTGTTGTTGATGCTCATCTTGATTTTGCATCTTCAAAGACAATCATACCTACATACATCGCAAACGAGATGAATCTTTCATTTGCTGGGAGCGACGAGACAGTGACAGGAGCAGGAATAATCCAGATCCCCTATTATGAAGTATCTATCGAGGTATTTGGCAAACTGTATGACAACATGCATGTAGGATGCCTTGATTTGCCAGAGCGCACACCAGCTACGGCACTTTTGGGCCGGGACATACTTGACGATTACAAGATATGCCTTGATGGAAGAAGAAAGGAAATTAAAGTGTCCTGAGGGGAAGCAAAAGATGCTGTGTTATAACGTCATGGCAAGATGAAACATGCCAAGAAAGAAGTTGACGCTGCCAAGTATATATGCAAAAACTAATATCATAAATGTTGGCTAACTATCATTACACGTAGGTAATAACAATGTCGCTTGATGAAATGAAGTGTGAGCCTTGCCGCGGTGGTGTTCCTATACTTACTGATGCAGAAATTGATCAGTACTATCGTGAGCTGCAGCGCTGGTCAGTAGTGGAAAGGAACGGGATAAAGCGACTTGAGAGATCTTTTGATTTTAAAGATTTCGCAGAGGCATTGGCATTCACTAACAAGGTTGGAGAGCTTGCAGAAAGGGAAGGACACCACCCTGATATTCTGACCGAATGGGGCAGGGTCACAGTTACTTGGTGGACCCACAAAATCAAGGGGCTTCACAAAAATGACTTTATCATGGCTGCCAAAACGGATGCTCTCTTGACAGCATGACTCTCAAGGTTCTGTTCAATCTTCGGGTGACTGACGGACGCTGTTAAGGCGCGGGTGGGATGGATCTACTGTTCAGACTGGAATTTAGCAATCCTTCCCCTTCGATACTTTAGAATCCAAATGCCAATCACAACTGTCGCGGTAATGCTGCCAATATTTGCAAGAATCTCTGCTAATGTGAAATCTAGGATGATGCATATATCAGTGTGCCCACTGTTTAATCAAAGGGCTTGGCAATTGCATCAGTTAATAGAAGAACTCGCCGACCGATAAAGCTATAGGTACGTCAGAGTAAATATTATATTATTTTAGCTTGTTAAAGTGGCTCAAAAAGAAGATGGATGCCCCAATACTGAGGCAGGCTACAGCTCTATTACAATTACTTTAATAAGCATAAAGGGTTAGCAGGAAAATTATGAGATGGAATTTGATCCGACACAATAACCTGACAGAACATCTCAAAACTAGTTAGTTCTACAGCTTGCTTGCGTTCTGGATCACTATGATCTCTGCTTGTTCTTGCCTTCAACCCTGAAGCCCGCGATCTCTACCGGCGTTTTTCTATCTGACGGATACTTGGCATATCCGGTTCCTGATCCAAAAGTTCTCTAACGCGGTGAAATGCATACAGGAAAGCAATTCCTTCACTTGATGTTTTATAAGTTCTACTTCTTTCTCCGTTTTCTATCTCGATATAACCTTCGTTTGCCAAAATAGAAAGATACCTTTTGAATTGATTACCAGATAAACCTGACAGAAGCAATATTTTTCTTCTAGTTGCTCCACCATTCGCAGCGTCCAAAATAGATGCAATAATATCGATTCTATCACGGTTAGAAGTATTTGTTAATGTTTTAGCCATTCATATATCGATCTGTGATCTCTAGTACAATGATAACTTCCGTACTGCTAAAGATTTGAACATCTTGTCAATTTTTCTTTATAGCTATCATTTGCAGCACATATATATACATACACACTTCTTTAATTCGGCTATACAAAGAGCCATATGATCGATCTATTTTTTCTCAATGCTCAATTAGACAACGCATTGCCGAAATATCGGTAATACTGACGACTGCTCTTCTCGTGAATCGCCTATCTCCTGAAGATTCAGCAGAGAACTTTAGATAATGATTATCATCACTAATATGTACATACTTCTTCTTGACAGCAGCATTATTGAGAGGTCTTCTTGTGCTGCTGTTGTAGTACCTTTCTCCGTTTCTTACCTCACTAACAGAGATCTAACTAGAATTCTTTCTTCTTAGTTGCATAACCAGATCCGGAAATACTGTTAAAGTAAGCGTATGGCATTACCCATTACATAAATACTTTATCCCATGCTTTTTCTCAATATGGAACCCAATTCCATGAGTCACTACGCCGCAACAGTGGTCATGCTTCTGACCATATGCGCGGCCGCCGTACTTCCGACCGTAGTGCTGCCAGCAACAGCAACCGAAGAGGCAGAGAATGACAAAGAGACGGATTTTGTGAAGCCCCTTGAGAATGGCGAAGGCTCTTTGAGCACACAGGAAATAGAGCAGTATGCATCGAATGAAGCAGTTGTCACCGGCGAGGATAAAGACAACACCGAGGATAAAGACAACACCGAGGATAAAGACAACACCGAGGATAAAGACAACGTCATGGATAGAAAGAACATCATAGATCTTCCAAAGTCGTCTGGAAACACACCGGCTTGCGGAGTAGTTGTGAAGGAAGATGTGACGTTATATGCTGACCTAAGTTGCGATGGACATGGGCTCATAGTAGGGAACAATGGCATAACTATAAACCTCAATGGCCACACGATAAAATCTAACGGACACCACGATGTAGTAGATTTATCAGTGAACTTTGGTGATGACAGCGGAATACTGGTCCCAAAGGCGAAGGATGTGAAAATAATCGGCCCAGGCCTAATAACAGGTTTTGACAGAGCAATAACGTTTACAGGCAGCACAGGAGGAGAAGTGTCAAATTTGATCTTGAGAGACAATAATGTTGCAGTATTGGCATCTGGTTCAAGGTACATCGGAATAAACGCAAACACCATCGATAATAACAAGTATGCAGTAGTATTAGAATCCAGTGTAAAGGGGCTAGTAGCCTTTAACATAATAGCGGCCAATGAGAAACAGGGGATTGTCCTTTTGAACAGTGACGAGTACAAAATACTTACAAATAGCATATATAGGAATGGTAAGAATGGCATATTCCTAGATGCACAGAGTTTTGACAATTATGTAGACTTCAACAGCGTATTCGTCCACAAAAAAGCAGATATCAACAATGCCAATGGAGTGCCTCCTAACATAAACCAAAATAACTTTGGAGAGAACAATAACTGCAAAGTCAGTCTACCAGATGGCCTCTGCTGAAAAATCAAGGAGCGTCCAAGCAACAGATAAAAGAGTAAATAACGGCAGCAACTCTTTCTTTCTTTTTTATCTTTATTTTTACTGATTCTTTGAGGAGAGAAATAGCCGCCATTATGAAAGCATAGTTCTTTATTTTTCAATACTATCCATCTCTATTGCACTAGCAACTTTGCAAAAGGATCCTCATTTTATGAAAAGAATTGTTAGGAGGGGAATACCCATTCTATATATGCATGTACAAATAGCTTTTTGTCGCGAGCGTGCGATAACTGGCCAAATATAAAAAGCCTATGCTTGCAACAATATTGGCAGCAATAGTAGTATTGACCGTATTATCATCAGCAATAATAATAACAACAGGAATTGCTCCTCCGGGAGAGCAACAACAAACAGATCCACAAGATAATAAAAAGAGCTTAAGCATTGAGAAAAATAAGTATGCAAGCAGTGAAGCTCGTATCGGATTTGCTGCTCTTGATCGTATAGGGCACCAGATACTCTATACGACGACAAGTAATGCTAATGCCAACAGTACCCCAAATGATGTTACTTCCAGCAACAATTCTGATAGCAACGATAAGATGACCAAGAATAATAACAATGATAACAACAATAACGGCAAAGATAATAACAATAATAACAATAATAATAATAATAACAGCGCAGCACCTATCGCATCGTGCGGCCAAGTAGTAACCAAAGATGTCATTCTATCAGAGGATCTTGAGTGTACTGGGATTGGAATGATTGCTGGCAAAGACGGAATAACTATACAGCTTAATGGTCACAAATTGTCTTTGATTAATACGACAACTACACGAGGGACGACTCCCGCACTAGAAAATATTGGAATACTAATTGCAGATTACAAAAACGTGACAATTGTCGGGCCAGGTATCATAACAGGTTTTGATAAAGGAGTTGAATTTGCAGGCAGCAAGGGTGGTTATATATTAGATCTCAAGTTAACAGAAAACAAAATAGGGATTTCACTGAAAGTCTCTAACGGCATTACAATCTACAGAAATTTTATTGATGGAAATACAATCGGCATTGCATCTCAATCAAGCAGAAGCTGGGGAGTAATAGCTTACAATCAAATAATACAAAATGCAAATCAAGGGGTTATGCTTATGGATTCCCACTTTTTCATCATTAGTGCCAACACCATAATTAAGAATGGCAAGAATGGCATATTCTTGGATGTTCATAGCTCTGATAATACATTATTATCAAACAATATCCTTAGTCAGACTGTAGATATTAACAATGCCGATGGCATACCAATCAATATATCCCAAAACGTATTTGTTGAAAACAGTTGTCATAAAGCGCTGCCTGATGGATTATGTTAAGCTTGAAGGTCGAGTGAGCGGTGTCACAGAATCAGAATTTGTTTTACGAATTCTTTACTCAACCTTTCCACAGCAGCTTATCTATCTTCCATAAATTCCGTTTTTATCAAATACTCGTCAGATAGAAAATTACGAGATGAAATTTGATCCAACGGCAATGCTACAGAACATTGTCTCAGGTTCTGCTAACTTAAAGAGTCATTTTCAGCCTGTTAACTGTCAGGTCACATGAAAGTTCTAGAGAAAATCTCTTAAAGTCATTGCTACTATCTCGATGCATGCCAGATAGCGTCGCATCTGCAATTGTAATAGGTCTTGCAGTGGGTATTGCCTTTGTGGTGTTATTTTCAGCCTTTGCGGCTCCTGCATTTCAACAACCACAAGCAAGAGCAGCTGCGGGAACAACATACAGCCCCACTATGGAAGAAAAACGCATGGGATTGCAAAACAAAAGATGCCTGCAGAGATAGCAGGAATCAAAATTGAAGGTCAGAACAAGTGGATAACGGTAATTCAGAATGCCAGCAAGTTACAAAATTAGAAATACATGCATCTATTAGTGAATAAGCAAAATAGCCTTACAGCTGTAAAAGTACATGGCGCTAGATACCTTCCTATCTGGTGGCTTTTGGCAGTCACAGTAGGAGTAATAGCAACTTACATTCGATTTTGGCAAAAAGACGAGACTTCCTAAAGAGAATGTCTTTTTCGTTGGTATCATCTACGGTCTTATGATACTAGATTTCTTTCAGGACGAACCCAGAAACTTACTTACTTGACCATCCCTACTTTGTCGGTAAAGCGTGGATATCCACCATAATAATCCTTGTTGCGATTTTTATTTACGAGAAGAAGACTGGAAAGGAATATCGACTGGAATTGACACGGTCGAAGATCGATGAAGATTCTGACTATGGAATATATGAAGAACCATCATATGCGATACCTAACCTTATTTACTTCTCCTCATCGGTCATGGCTTGATATTCGCAAGTCTCTCTCTCAATTCGGGAATGTGAAAAACAAATCCCGGAGGATTGTTTTTCTGCTGGTATGTCTCATAGGAGGAAAGGTGTAGGTGTGACATGGGCAGGCATCATCCTTCGAGTTCACTGGAAAATTAACCTTATAAGGAAACTTTGGGATGATGGGAAAGGATCAAAATCAGAATAATATGTAGCCATTTCGAATAACCCTATCGGAACAATCGAAGATGGAACAGAACCGATCTAGCCGATGATTTGTTACAACCTTTGCAAAAAAGGCATTAGCTGACGCGAACGCTACAGTACCGTGTCTCACAGCGTTTAAATATTAGGCTAGCCTAATTAGGACCGCCTAATTCCTAGGGAGGTCTGGCGTGGCATCTACATGAGGACACACGTCATCAGTCACCCGCCTGTCCGGCCGGCACTGTACGCACACCCCGGTTCGGACAGGCTCCCAACTGGACCCTAGAAGGTCAGGAGACAAAAGAAGAACATATGCTGGCATCAGCTGGACGCGCGATTAAAGAGATTGTTTCAATGAAAGTCCACTTTAGGTACCACGTTGTAATTGATTGCCGCCCGGATTCAAACTGTGAATACTGCCGCCGCAGGATGCTAAAGCACGCTCATCATTGATTCTTCCTTATCTGGTCAACAAGCGTGTCAGGCCTGACCTCGTCTATCCTTGCAAATTCTACTGAATCGACCGCCGCATACTGTACAAGCACGTCAAACTTTTGTGGTTTCGTCAAATCATGCCAGCCGAACTTGATATATGTCCTGCCGTCGTAGCCGCTCCTGAACTTGCGCAGGCTGTTCAGGCTGGAAAACGACCGGTAAAGCGCATAGTTGATCTGGTTGGGCCTTAGTTCCAGCGGATAGGCGATGAATTCGTACTTGGCTGGATGCTCCACAAAGACTGCGTGGAACGTCGGGACCTGTTGCTGCTGGCTCTCTGTTACCCTTGCCCACGCAGCCTCGGCGTTGCGGCGAAAGTCAAAGATCGGGGCTATGACGTGCTGCCTCTCGTCGCCAAAGTACCCAATGCCGAGAAACTCTGAGAACCTGACTACTGGCGCGGCCTGCAACCTGACCTTCTCAAATCGTGTGTGGTATATAATGCTACGTCGGAGGGTCGTTTGCAACTTTATATCTCTGGCTCTCGATAATTATGTGCAACATGTTCAACAGAATAGGCGCGGTCATACTCCTTGTCTCTGACATGAAAAGGTCTACCAGATTCTACCGCGACGTTCTTGGGATGGAACTCAAGGAGCAGTCAAAGGACTGGACCGAGTTCTCAAAGCGCGGCACGGTTCTCGCGCTCCACCCTTCAAAGAAAAAGAGGATCAAGAGGAACAACAGCATGCTTGTAGGCTTTAGCGTGAGCGACTTTGATGACGTGGTCAACGGCCTAAAAAAGAAAAAGGTGAAATTCTACAAAAAGCCCAGAGAGGAATCATTTGGCAAGCACGCAATAATTCAGGACCCTGATGGACATCTGATATCGATAGTGCAGATGCCGCAGGAAGAGCTCTCACAGATCCCGTACTATCACGGCTTTGCGCCGATCTGATCCCTGAACCACACGTAAACAGGAATGAGCGAGTGCTTCATGCCGGTGTCGCCGGCGTCCTTTCTGTTGTAGCAGGTCATCACCATCCTGCCTGACAGCATGGGGCGAATGTCTGACGTCAGCTCGGCATCCTTGAGCGGACCATACAGTTCGAAAAAGTAGTCCTGTCTGTAGTACGCGACATGCTGCGCAAAGCAGTCCGATATCACCGCCGGGTCGCCTGCAATGCGCTTGCCGCTGCCGGCATCCTTTTTCTCCACCGCCAGCTGCAGCTGCCTGTTGGTGTACTTGCTTCGTATGTATTCCGGGTCGAGCTTGCCTGCAGAGCTGTTGACGTAGATGTCAATGTCTTGGCCCACCTGCGCAGCGGTGCGCTGGGCGAGGTTGCGTGCCTCTTTCACTTCTTTGTCGCTGACCCTGCCATCCTTGCCGTAGAGGTACATCATGCAGACAAGCTCGTCGCACTCGATGAAGGGAAAGCTGCGCCGGCCGGCGATAAACTCAGCTATTCGCTGCGAGATGTCGTCTGGCAGGACCATTGCCATGTACGAGTCAGCGACTATCAAAGGCTTGGGGCGAATAAGCCATCAACACATTTATAGTCTTATTCTCCTCAACATGCCTGCATGCCAGTTGATAACAGCAAAAAGGTCTACCTCATAGTGCACGGTCAGCGAGACCTGATCGAGGCAGTGAAGGACAGACTTGCCGCCAATAAATTCAAGCGAGAGAACATGCAGCCGGCTTCCCTTGACAGGGCCGGCGAGGCGGGCGAGTACGTCGCGATGCTCTGGCCTCCAATGGCTCCAAGTGAGATTGTCGTGAGCCAGATCACCGGCACGGGAGGCAATAGCGACGGCGGAGGAGGAGGAGCAAGAGGTATGGGCGCGTGGGCCTCGGTGAGTCAGAAGGAGCTCTTTAGAGTGTCGTTGAGATAAGCCCATTGTCGACAACACAGCTCATTTGTTAACCCTGTAGTTAGCTGGATTGGACACCTGAAATTAATAGCCAATCCCGCCCAGCCAAGTTCATGACCGGTTTTGACAAGAACTGGAGTAACCAGAACCGATCGAGTGCCAGCGAAAAGGTCAAGGAGTCGCTGAGACCTCAGGGTCCGCTAAAGCCAAGAATCGAGACTGCCGTTAATAAGCTGCAATTGCAGACATCAAAGTTAGACACCATGATCACAAAGCTGAACGAGCGCGACGCATCTCTCTTCAGGAGGGTAGTCGACGCGATGCAGAGGCACGACGCCGACACGACCAAGGTGCTTTCCAACGAGCTGGCAGAGGTGCGCAAGATCTCACGCACGCTGAGCCAGGCAAAGATGGCACTGGAGCAGGTGTCGATGCGGCTGTCGACGATACACGAGCTTGGAGACGCGATGGTCGCACTGGGTCCGGCAATAACGTCGATAAAGAGCCTCAAGCCGAGCCTTGGCAGGTTCGTGCCGGGCGTAGACATTGAGATAAACAGTATGCAGACGCTGCTTAGCGGCATCATGATGGAATCACTGCAGAGCAACGGTCTTGGCATCGAAGTCAACACCGGCTCGGGAGGCGACATAGACCAGATAATGATGGAGGCTTCTGCCGTGGCGGAGCAGAGGGTGAACGACAAGTTCCCTTCAATCCCGACTGGCAGCTTCAGGATATCTGACTCTGAAAGCCACCAGCAGTAGTAGTGAGCAAGAAAAATGGTGTCTAGAACAGGAGTTCTGGCAATATTTGGAGCGATAGGTTTTGCAATAGGGTTCCTAGCGTTCCTTGCTACGCCCGCAATCACAGACGCACTTGCGATAATCCTGCCGCAGATAATAGTGGACAAGAGCATCGCTTTTGCCATGGTCAGCGGCTTCGCAGGCGCGGCGATCAGCACGACAGTAGTGAACGTGTGGGCAAAAAGACCATAAAACCCTACTCTTCTCTTTTTTAGCTCGCTTCGAGCTTCTTTAGCTCTTCCTGCATCTGGCTCAAGATGTATATCGCGGCCTGGCCCTTCATCGATTCCAGCGCGACTTTTATTTCCTCAATTGTTAAAAAGCTCTTGTCGTCGATTTGCATGGAGGTGCCGTATTTTTCGGACAAGTAGTGAAGGACGGTTTCCTTTGCCGGGCCGCATAGGACATCAAGCGAACGCTCCAGTGCCATCTTGGTTGTGCTGTGGTCAACGCTATTCATAGGTATCATATTGGGAGCTTGGCATGGCCGCCAGCAGCTAGCTATTAAGATAGCTCCACCAGGAATTCTAGCTTTCATGTAGCCGGCGCGCCTCCACCTGATCTGAATATAGATCATTGTTTGCGCTTTTCTGCTTTCCTATAGCCGTGCGTAAAGTCTGTGTCGTACACCTTGGAGTACTCGTATTTTGCAGGCGCAATCACGTCGCCGACGATTATCAGTGCAGTCTTGATTATTCTGGCATCCTTTGTCTTTTTCGCGATGTCGCCAAGCGTCCCCTTGATTACCTTCTCGTCGTCCCATGTAGCGCGGTAGACCACCGCCGCCGGCGTCTTTTCGGTATAGACGCCGCCTTTCAACAATTCTTTGACCACGTCGCCTATCAGGTGAACGCTCAGGTAGAACGCTATCGTGGCGCCATGGCGGGCAAGCTCGGCTATCGATTCCCTCGGAGGCACAGGCGTTCGGAGCTCCGCCCTCGTTATTATCAGGGTCTGTGTGACACCCGGGAGCGTCAATTCTAGGTTCAGGTCAGACGCGGCACCAAGTATCGCTGTGACGCCGGGGACTACCTTGCAGCGTATGCCGTCGGCCTCTAGCTTGTCTATCTGCTCCCTTATCGCGCTAAAGAGCGCCGGGTCGCCGTCATGGAACCTGATGGCAAGCTTGCCCTCCAGCGCCGAGTCGCGCAGTGTCTGATATATCTTTTCCCTGTCGATAACTGCGGCGTCGTAGAGCTGCGCGCCTTTTTTGGCGTACTGCAAGATTTTTGGGTTGAGCAGTGATCCAGAATAGATGACGACATCAGCCTCCTCGACCAGCCTCTTGGCTTTGAGAGTGATAAGCTCAGGGTCGCCCGGCCCGGAGCCAACGAAATAGACGGTTTTTTTACTCTCTGCCGGCATTTTTCTTTGCCACCATTATTGAGAAGTATTTTTCTGTCGGGCCTTTTTTGCCGCGTAGCTCCGACAGCCTCTTCATTTCAAGTATCTCGCCTTCCTCTGAAACGTCCTGCGCTATCGCAATGTTCGCGTTATCCGGGAAACCCGCCTGCGCGAGCATTTCAATCACGCTGTCAAAGTAGCGGCCGTCCTTCAGAAATATCACGGTGTCGCATGCATTTGCCGTCTTCTTTACCCTTTCCATGTTGTAGCATGCTGGCACTATCGCCACTGTCTCATCGCCTTCTGCAAGGCTTATCTTTGCCCTGGCCGCTATCGCAAACATCGACGCGACACCGGGCACTATTTCCACCTCGATGTCACCGTAGCTCTTTTTTAGCTCGCGGTGGATGTAAATCCAAGTGCTGTAGAGCGCCGGGTCGCCAACTGTAAGGTAAACGACCTTCTTGCCTGATCTGACCGCGCCGGCGATCTCGTCTGCGTTGCGCTTCCAGTAGTCCCTGAGCGATTCCCTATCCTTAACCATCGGGAACACGAGGCTGACCGTTTTTGTCGGCCTGTCGATGTACTGCTCGACAACTGAAAGCGCAATGCTGGGTTTGCCCTCTCTCGCAGTGGGCGCAAATATCACTTCAGCGTTTTTGATCAGGTTGACAGCCCGCACTGTAAGGAGCTCGGGGTCGCCGGGGCCGCACCCAACACAGAAAAGCTTCATGGATAATGCACAGTCTCACAGCAATTTAAATTTAAATAATTATTATTGTCGGTTAATGCTATGCTACGTTTTTGTTACTAGATGGGCTAAGAAAGAAGGAGGAGGAGGATGATGATATTGATGACCACAAAAAATTTTTAGCGGGCAGAACACTCTGACGATTTGAGAGCCACATATGCACCTTGGATACGTCGGAATTAGGATAACAAACCTTAAGAGGTCGTTAAAGTTTTACACTGAGCTTTTGGATTTAAAAGAGGTAGGAAAGGGCGATTTTACAAAGTATGAAGCGGGAATATGGGTGAAATTGAAAGAAGACGAAAAGTCAGGACAGCACTTGGAGCTAAACTGGTATCCCAAAGGCTCGCACTTTGACGTTCCACATGTAGCATGCGAAGGACTGGATCACATCAGGTTTGCAGTTGACAACATTGAAGAAACGTACAAAAAGCTGCTGGAAAAAGGCGCAGAGCCTAAGCCAATCGATCATTCCCTCACCGAAGGATGGGTTGCACATGTAAAAGATCCTGATGGAAACTGGATAGAAATATTCAAGATTCCTCTGTCACAAGCAGCAAAATAACAACGACAACAACAACTGCTGCTTGACTAGGGGTATAGCTGCTCGCCGGTAAAGCGGTCGACAATCTTAATGGCCTTGGTGGGGCATGTCGCTGCAGCGGCATATATTCTGTCGTACTCTGCGCAGGTCTCGCACTCGACCCTTGCCTTTGGGTTCACCCTCTTGTGCTTTTCAACTACAAAAACCTTGGGCGCAAGGGTCTCGCAGCTCCCAAACGCCATGCAAAGCGTCGGCTCGACGATGATATGGAACCTGCCCTTTGGTGTGTCAAGAAAATGCGGCCCGTTGAAAAAGTCGACAATCACAGTTTCCTGCTTTTGCTCCACGGTTGCTGCTGTATCCGCAGTAGTGCTTACTGTATAGTGAGGCTCTGGCTGTGGCGCAGACTCGGGAGCTGGCGCACTGTCAAACTCCATCCTGTCGTACTGCGTCCTCTTTGTTTCGTCAGATAGCACTTCAAACGCAGTATTGATCTTTTTTATCATGTCTTCAGCAAAGGCTGAGCTGTTCCTGTCGGGGTGGTACTTGCGCGCAAGCCTTCTGTAGGTCCGCTTGATCTCAGGATAGCTTGCCTTTTCTGAAACGCCCAGAATTGCATAGTAGCCCTTGCTATCAGTCAAAGAAAGTCAAACAATTGTGCGTTGAATCAACTATATGTCTTTTTCCAACAAGCTGGCAGTAGGAAATTCACAACATATGAAGGTGGTATGGGGTTTCAACTGGCTGGCTAGCCAATAGCAAAGATAGCTGCTACTGGATGAGTCCGTGCCAATGATCTCATTTGCTAGAAAAAGCTATTGCCTTTGTTCTCCTAATTGTAATTATGCCCTTTACTATTCCAAATGCAAGTACGACTAGAGCGAGAATAAAACCGGCAGCCTGACTTGCAAAATACCCTGCAATGGGGTAATTGTAATTAGCTATTATTCTGTCTCTACAGTAAGTATGATTCCATTGATGACTAGCAATACAGATACAAAGATTGAATTTTGTTTAAATGGGATTGCAAATACTTCTATTGACATGATTATTGCAGGAGCAGCGAAATAGAATGCTCTAGTCTCTTTGTATAGAAGCTATCTATTCGACAATATCGCCCTAGTTGTCGACAGAACTTGCCTTCTCTCAATATGTATGAAAATCGCTAGCGATATTGGTCATTGGCATGGTTGTAGAAACCTGTCACATCAAAAAAATGAACAAGCTTAAGAACAAGTGCTTAACTAATGCTATCAATATGGCAAAAGCCAAAGCCAAAAGCAAGGGAAAGAAAGGAAAGCTAGCCAAGCAATCAAAGGGCAAAAAGAAGGCCGCAAGAAGGGCCTCAAAGGCCAAGGCGCGCAAGAGCGCCCCGAAGAAAAAGGCCGCCGCAAAGAAAAGGACCGCGGCAAAGCCCCGAGTTTCCCGCGTAGAGCCGGCTTCTCCTGCAACAGTGCCAGACACCACTCCGGAAGTGACAACGTTTGCGTCAGAGCCGCAGGAAACGACGATGGAGCCGTCGTCAGAGCCAACGGGAGCTGGCTATGACAACAATGGGTTCTCCTCTATGAGAGACGACAGCAACATGTCGTCGATGTGACAGCAAAAGACTCCCAGCGCCTGCCCGGACGGAATACGCCCGTGCAAAGGCATCCATCAACAATGTAGAGGCTCCCTCCATTTTTGGACTATCATTATCGTTAATAATTTTTGACCCCCCTCAGCCTAGAAAATGGCAGAATAAAGTTCTATAATAATCGTCGCGGGAGTCTTTGCCTTACTGCTACTATCGGCATCGCCGCTTTCTTCTGTTGTTGTCGAATCAGTGGATTCATCGCTAGTGTCTTCTGGTGGTTCTGGTTCGCTACTCTCCTCAGCCACTTCGTTGTCATCGCCGCTCGATTCAGAGCTGTCACCGCTGCATTCCTCCTCGACCAGGGCAGAGCTTTCATAGGAACCAAGATCGGCTTCTTCCTCATTTTCATTGCTACTATCATCATCTTCTATATTATTGTCATTATCTTCTTCTTGTTTCGTTGATGCAGAGCTGAAGCTGCTGTCGTCGTTATTGTCATTGTCGTTGTCGCTCGTGCTGTTGTTGTCATTACTGCTGCTACTATTATATCATCATCATTGTCGTCGTCGTTATGTTCTTGCATCATCTCTTCTATGAATGATGATAATAATGATGACGACACCTCCTGTAACACCGCTATTAACGTGCTGTTCCCTTCTCCAGATGATGATGACGTTGAATTGTCCTCCAAGTCATCAACCCTTTCTTCCTCCCCCTCCTCCTCATCCACTATTCAGCAGCAAAAACCACGTCCAGCAGCAGCAATAGTAATGTAACCACTTTAGAACGGTAAGCAGCACAGATGATAGCATCGGGATAGGGGATATGGAACTTTCCGGCAAAATCGCCGGCTCGCAGGTCAACCTCACAAATGGCGATGTAGAATCCATGCTCTTTGGCGACTGGTCACTCAATTCAACAGCCAGCTCGACAAGCTTTTCTGCAACCTTTACCATGATGCCTCTGGCTGACAGTAGCGACAGCAATAATGCTACCGAATACAGAATAGACAATCTGTGAGCAAATACGGTACACAGCAGATAAACAACATCGCTGTGCTTGGAGGCAGGACAGATGTTGCCTCTAATGGCACCGCTACATTTGAGGATATCTCGACGACAATAATGCTCTAAACCGGCATGCTGATCATCAGATTTGAAGAAGAAGCAGCAGAGGCCGGCGCTCTGTTCCAGGACACCCCGATAATCAGCTTTGAATAAGAAGAAGAAGAACAACAACAGTAGAGCCTATGCAAAGTTACATTTAGGGGGTCAGGGCTAGGACTAGCAGCTATGATGGATAGTAGTTCTGATTTTCCAAAGATCGGTTTTGCCAGGCTACTCAAGCCATTTGACAGCAGCACGGACGACGTGGTAAAGCTTACAAAGGCTTTTGCGCTTGCCACCCGGACCTACAGGGGCCAGCTTTACAACAAGAGCGAGCCATACATCAACCACCAGCTGAGGGTTGCACTCATTCTCGTCGAGGAGCTGCAAATACGCGACGCCGAGCTTGCCTCGGCCGCGCTTTTGCACAACGCGCCGGTGACCTGGCAAGCTCTGCAGGAGTACGGCGACAGGATCCGTTCTATAGTTCTCGCCGCCGCAGAGCCAAAAACCAGGTCGGAAGAAACACTTGAAAAATACTATAGCGACATCGCAAAGGCGCCCAAGGATGTCAGGTACGTCAAGCTTGCAGACAGGCTGGACAGCGTGCGGGCCATGAAGGGCCAAGCTTTCCGGGCAGCCAGGTACAAGGAGGAGATCCAGAAATACGTCGTCCCGATAGCGTCAGCGACAGACGACAGGCTTGCGTTCAAGCTTTCAGTTGCGCTCTACGAGTTGAAGTGACGCTGCTCGCACCTGCTGTCCGGCCGTGCCTTGTGCTTGGCCCAGTGCCTGCCGCAGCCAATCAGCCTGTGCTCAGTGCAGCCACATATGGGGCAGCGCTTTAGCTTTTCCTCGCCTTTTTCTCCTTCTTCCATGTAGTAGTTATAATGGCACAGGCAGTATTTGAAATTACAGGACGCAGACAATGCTGACAGGGTTTCTTGCCTATCTCAATATCATGGATGATTTTTTTCTAAAGGCAAATATTCGACGATTGGCAATTTTGCTATTGGGGAGCAGGCATTTGTAATTGCAGGGCTTGGCTCTTGTGTACATACTGTGAACTACGGCGCAATGGACCCTGTTCCCTCATGCATACCAGCGACCTGCTCTCCCCCTCCTCTCTCAATCATGGGAACCCTCTCGTCTAGAGAGGTAATCTTATTATGATATTTTCATAATTCTGCAAAGGATGTAGGAGAGTTATTGTGGCGCCTATAAGACGTACATCATGCCGCCGGACACGAGCGTCACAAACTCGACGCTGGCAAGCTCTTTTGTCCTTGCAATAATGGCGTTGAGCCACAGGCTGTCTATGCCTTGGCTCCAGATGGTAACCTTTTTGTACTGACGTTGCGCCCCGTGGAAAAATCCGATGCACTCTTCGATAGTGATGTTGGAGTATTTCTGACTTACCTCATCAACCACCATAGAAGCTTCTGCCGGCAGATACAAAATCGTCAGGGTGGGAAAAGGGATGGCGGCAGAATTATTGTTATTGGAAGCAGCAGATGATACGTCGTCATCAACCATTTTTTACCTCAGCTACCTGCTACGAGCGATTATATCTTGATTTCGAAAGATGCATTTGTGTAATCATGTTTTCGGATCGTGTTAGGTAACTTGTTTTCGAAGAGATGTTACTCATGAAATTTGACAAGTCGTTAAATCTCTTTTCATGGCACGCTGTACGAGTAGGATTCTTCAGAGCGCAAAACAAAATTGACATTGTTGTCGCTCTTATCAGCTCTGGTTGTTATATCGACTGCCTTCACGGGTGTGGCAATATATACGCTCAGAATGCTGATGACCAATACCACGGCGGCGACAGCGAGCCGACCACATTTGAGGAAGAAGCACCGAAGGCGAAGTGCCAGATATAATATCCTTTCAGACGACAGCTAATCTGCTGGATCGAACACAGCATCAGAGACGACGAATAAATGCAATAACAGCTAGTTATTGCCGTCATCTCCCTCTTTTTTGTACAGATGGAAAAAGTTATTTTCCATTTCAGTTGTACGATCATGAAATGGCGAACAAGATCAAATGCTCCCACATACTTGTGCAAAAGCAGAGCGAGGCTCTGGCGATCCTTGAGCGGCTGAAGAAAGGCGAAAGCTTTTCCAACTTGGCAAAAGAGCTGTCGATTGACAAGGGAAGCGGTAAGCGCGGAGGCGACCTTGGGTATTTTGGCCGCGGCATGATGGTCAAGCCCTTTGAAGAGGCTGCCTTCAAGCTGGAAAAAGGTCAGACCTCCGAGCCAGTCAGGACAGAGTTTGGCTACCACATCATCAAGAGGCTGGACTGACTAATGGACGCGTACCTGGAAGAAGAGCTGTACGACCTGCTTATCTTTTGCATCCAGAACCCGCAGTCGCCAGAACTGGGCTCAAAGAAAGGGCGGGTACAGGAAATCGGCAGAGAGCTGTACGCCGACGGCGGAGCGGATGCCCTTGAAAACATGTTCTTCTCTATCGAGCACAGGGTAAAAGAGGAGATAGGCAGGGACGCAAAGCCCTATCGCGCCTGGTGGAACGGCATTTCCGGCGAATGGAAGTACTGATCTCACTTTCTTGAGCAGCATAAAGACCACGACTGCGCTCATCATGCCGCCAAGTACCACCAACAGCAATTGGAACTGGAATCCAAAGATGTCTATTATCATGCCTTTGGGTCTGTTTGCACGTATCAAGGCAAACAAACTCGGTGCCAGACAGCGTTTTTGTCTGGCAGCAGCAACGCGTCAAGCAGGTTTGCATGCGCCTGTTGGGCCAAGCCAGCGACAAGCAGCACGGCTATCGCAGCCGGCGAGACAATGCTGTTGCTTTTCATGCCGCCCATGCTAATTGTATGGATATGCCTTCCCTTATCGGTTGTTTTTAGCCCGATTTTGTCTGCGTCTCATGCGCCTGTTCACCTGCAGGGTTCACTTTTGGGATTTCCTTTGGGTGAGTGCCAAGCTTCCGGGCTGGCAACCCATAATAGTGCATTTGGTACATATCTTGTTGGACAGAATGTGACATCATCCGCACACGATCCGTTCTCTGACTGGGCAGCGCTGCTCAACCGGCCGGTGTACTCGTCTGACAGAAAAAAGATAGGCTTTCTCCGGAAAGTTCTGGCAGACTATATGGTCGTCAAGAAAGGCCTAGTGAGCCTCTCAAACTATATTATACCAAAATCGCTTGCCGAGTCTGTCGACAAAAAGGGAATACGGCTCCGGGTAACTGCGTACGAAGCGCGCCGGCGCTATTCGTACGCAAGGATGAAGCACCTTGCCGTCAACGGTCATCTACCAAAGGCGATGGTTAAAGATCGCATAGTGTACGATCGCTTGCAGAGTCTGCGCTACAGCACCACGAGGAACAGGATTGCCGCCGGCGTGGCGTTCGTTTCTGGCATCCTTTTTTTGGCGTCCGGCTACAGGGCAAACATTGAGATATACAACCTGATACGCGACCAGCTGGTTATAAACACCGCCAGGGATTTTTGGACCTACGCCGTGATACCCGTAGGCTTCCTTGCAATGCTGAGCCAGCTTGGGGGGCTCACTGTGCTTATGGGGGCTGGCCTGTTTGCTGCAAACAGGGTGAACATCGGCAAATTCCTAGTATTGATCGGGACTGGTCAAGGGCTATTTACGATCCTGCTCCGCATTCTGCAGGAATTCTGGAACGGCGGGCTGGCACTTAACAACAACTATGTCATCTGGCTCACGTCGACTGCGACCGGGCTCGGGCTGCTTTGTGCAGTAATGGCCCAGTCGATCTCAAAGGGCAGAGGTGAAAGCCTGACCTTCAAGCTTGTCAGGCGCGTGCTGCGGATAAAGGGCGACAACGACAGCTAGACGTCGGCATATGGTAGTGATAACAATGGCTAGACGCTAACCTTATTAATAACAAGCTGATTAGAAGTTAATAATAATTGGCACACGAACAGTTGGCAAATTACAACTTTAACAGGTTGAAAAATTGTACCATTGTGATCCAGCCTGCGTGCATATACATATACGCGCGACTGCGTATATTCTTATAGATTAGGAGCTTGTGCGATAATTGGGATATTGTCTTGTCTTCTGCTAACAAAGGCCGGTCGCCTCGAGTACTGATTGTAGATGACGAGGAGGACGTCACCCTCTTTTTAGAAACTGCCCTAAAAGACCACGGCTTCGAGGTTACGGCATTCAATGATCCTGCGGAGGCGCTTTCCAGCTTCAAGGCAGGCATGTACGATCTGATACTTCTTGACATCCGGATGCCCAAGATGAATGGCTTTGAGCTGTACCAAAAGCTGCAAGAGATAGACGGCAATGCCCGGATAGGCTTCATGACTGCGTACGAAGTGTATTACGAGGCGTTGAGGGAACTGTTCCCCGACTCGTATTCGTCAGTATGTTTTATCAAGAAGCCGTTTGCAGTGCAGGATCTTGTGAAAAGGATAAGCAAAGAGATGGGTCGAGAGCAGTAGCTCGATAGCAGCAATGGCAAAAGCAGCGCAGGCCTGAAAGAAAGAACTTGCATCATGTTGACATGTATATACACATATATATGCATGAAAAATATTTGCATTAAAGATCCGCGCCTATATTTTGTAATTTGGCAGGCAGTAAAAGCTACGTGATCGTTTGCTACGCGGATCTCTTTTATAAAAAGAATGGAAATACCTTTTGTGAAAGATGGTAAGAAGATGACAAGGTGGTCAATTTTTCCATCCTCTTCTTTCTTAGAGTCAGTGCATTTGGAACAAATAATTCTACCTTCGATCTTTCTTTTGTTTGTAGTAATAATCATTTTTGTCTCTTCTGATAGTTGGATGGTATCGGATGTGGATCATTTTTACTTTGAGATGTTCGCAGTTCTGCTCTCAACCATAATCGCATTTTATTGCATAGCAAGAGCCTACCTATTGCAAGAAAAATTCAGTCTTTTTGTAGGAATGGGATTTGCCACTGTTGCAGTAGTAGATCTGTTACACGCAGTATTCTCTTATAATGCTGCAGGCAACTCTGTTTTCCTTGACTACTTCATACCTCAAACATGGTTTGCAGGACGAACCTTCCTTGGCCTCATGCTAGCTATAGCAGTAATCAAATATGCCATACCGCCACAACAACAACCGCTACCAGCAGCTGCTGTTGCTGCCGCCAAAGAAAAGGGAAAAAGAAGTAAAAAAGAAAAAGAAAAAGAAGAAAGCACAGCTATATCATCAAGCACTAACAAATTAATACACAACAATGATGATGCTGGCCAATACTACTACACTGACCACAAATATGGCTCCTTCTCCCCCTCTTCTAACCAAGAACAAGAAGAAGAACAACGACAATCTACTATTGATGATGGTGGTAGCAATAGCAGCAGCCATAATCTTGGATTGCAAAAGATACTCTTGTTTTCTTTGGTTTTGTATTCAACTCTAGCAATTAGTATAGTTGCAGTCTCTTTCTTTACATATTTTCCAGGCATACGGTTGGCAGACTTTCCAATACACAGGCCATATGAAATTCCTGCGCTTGTACTCCTTTTGATAGCTCTATTTTTCTTTTACAAGAAGAAACTTTACAAAGCAAATGATGCTTTTTACAAGGGAATACTTGGCGCGTTAATAATTGATATCTTTGGTCAGGTAGTCATGTCATACTCTGCTACAAACTTTCATACAGCACATAATGTAGCACATATTCTCAAGGATTCAGGATACTTCATTATTATAATTTCGCTGACAATATCTAGCATCCAATATAACAAGTTAGCAAGAGACAGGGAGAACATAATTCGCCTTCAATACGCCAAACTAAGAGAAGCGGGTAGAATGAAAGACGAATTTATCAACATAGCCGCGCATGAATTGCGTACCCCTATCCAACCAATACTTGGCTTGTCAGACCTTCTAAGGTCTAGACTTGGCGAAGATGATTATAATAACAATAATGACAACGATGTTGCTGAACAACGTCAGCTTCTGGATGTCATCATTAGAAATGCAAAAAGGCTTCAAAGGCTGACAGAAAACGTACTAGATGTTACGAAGATTGAGAGCTCATTGTTTACACTAAGAAAGGAAAGGTTTGATTTGAATGATGTCATAATAAACATCGTAGATGATGTAATAGTGAGTACAGATTTTTTGAAAAAACAAGAAAAAGTAAGGATATCCTACCACCCTAAACAAATTCTTGTTTATGCAGATAAAAGCAGACTTGCACAAGTTATTGCAAATCTTATTGGTAACTCCGTTAAATTCACAACAGAAGGAACCATATCTATCACAGCTGAAGAAAGCAACAGCAACGATAGAGATGAGATTATTATCCGTGTGCAGGATACTGGCCAAGGAATAGATCCTGATGTTCTTCCTGCACTATTCTCAAAATTTGCTTCAACTTCTTCTTCTTCAGGTGGTACTGGTCTTGGCTTGTTTATTTCAAAAAAGATCGTTGAAGCTCATGGCGGCAGGATATGGGCAGAGAACAGCAGGGTCGAAAAGAAAGGTGCAACATTTACATTTACTCTCCCAATCACAAACAGTCATCACTATCATTACCATAATCATCATTATATAAATAACAACCGTGGTTGCGAGCTATTATGATCCTCATCAATAACAACAATGACGACAACAAAAACAGAAAAAAGAAAATCTTGGTAGTAGACGACGAGCCGGATATTATTTTCACTATAAAAGCGATTTTGAAAGAAAATGGCTTTGAGGTTGATTCGTTCGATGATGTCTCATTAGCGTTAGAAAAATTTACAGCTAATACTTATGGCGTGGCAGTTCTTGATATCAAGATGCCTAAAATGAACGGCTTTGAGCTATGCGGGAAACTAAAGATAATTGATAACAAAGTAAAGGTCATTTTCTTGACCGCCACTACAGACCTGAAAGATTATAATGTATTCAAGAAAGAGGTTTCTCCAAGTAGGGGAAACATACATTTTATTCACAAGCCAATCGAGAATGAAAATTTGCTAAATGAAGTAAATTTTATGATGACTATGTATTCAAATGATGCTCTTGCCTGAGCAGTGTTAGTTAGCTAGTAGTTTCCCACTGGCTATACGCCAGTGCAAAAATAAGACTCTCGCCTGCTTTGTTAGGAATATTCTTTTTTCTTATCCAATGACTCTCTCTTTTTATGTGAGCACTGGTATTTGCGCGTTTCCACGTGCCTATAGTCTCCTCTATGAACAGCTTTTTCGCGTGTCAAGCCCTTCATGAAATTCTTTTAGCAACATAATCTTGGTAGCTATGCCCTGTCAGCATCGCTGCGGTTTGAAATTGAGGTCTGCATCTTACTGGGGTCTCTAATATTAGGTTCCCGCATGTAAAGAGTTTACCTCTTTATAGATTATGTAATATCACAATGATCTTTGTCCATTGTTAGGTGCGGGCCCAAGGGGCTGCGTGCTGATACCGGTTCTTTGAAAAGGTTCAAATTTCATAGATATCTCGCTAGCTAAAAAGGTTTTGCTAGTAAGCACCAGGAAAGTTACTTCGGGCAGCAAAACTATCAAACCATACTGATGCCGGCCCAGTCGAAGTCATATCTGGAGGTTCTAGAGCAATAGCGTTGGCTTTCAACCGAAATTCCTCACTACTCATGTATTATAAGAACGGGTTTTCTAGAGTTGTCCACTACCTTCCTAGCTGTACTTCCTAGCGCTCTAATAAAGGAGGGTATTCTGGAGCTTGCCATTACGATAATGCCGCATTCCCTTTGCTCGGCTACACGTATTATTTCGTCAGCAACCTTGCCATGCGCTATTTCATAGGTTGTCTGTTTGATACCACCAGTCTTTTTACAGTAATCTGCCCTTTGTTCAAGAAGATGTCTTATGCCCTCTTCCACGTCATTTCGAAGACGTTCCTTACCTTTTTCCTCATCTTCTTTGACATATGAAAGCATCACACTTGGAGGAATATTATCAACGTAATCAACTACATTTAGCAGCAGTATCTCTGAGTCAGATGCCTTCTTGGATAAGGCTATAGCATGCGCCAGCGCTTTGTCTGACATCTCAAGGCCATCATGCGGCACAAGCACCTTTCGATAGTCAAGATTACGGTGCAAGGATAGTATTGATTCCAAAGAGCGGTCAGAGGATGTTGTTTCTGATTGCACTTTTACTGATCCTCCTGAAGTTTCCACATATGCTCTATGCGCCTGTATTCTTCGACATTTTATTTTAATATTTCGCAGGTTTGTTGAGCTATCTGAAAATCATGATAGTTCATGCGACGCATCTGACCCCGGGCAGATGAAATGATATGTCTTTGCCTTATAGGATGGACATTTATTACACCTCTGGTCAGCCAACTAACGATATCGGTCTCCCAGACAATGACATTGTTATCGAAGCAACATATATCTATCTGGGTAAACCCAAGAAAGATAATCTGTTTTTGTTTTTGAATTGAGTTGCATAAATATTCAAAGATTCCAGGTTCTGCGCTTGTACCTGGAGTCATTTCTTTGCGATTAACAGGATTAACATATCTAACGTAAGAGCACGATACACAGACATAAGCAGATAGTTCCTTTTGAAATATCATGCATTTCATGCTGCTTTACTTTTCTTCTGTGATTGGTTTGACCTCGGCGCAATTATGAAATATTGCTTAGGCTAACATCTAGTTACGATTATCATTTTTAAACGTCGGCGTACATCGAAAATTCGTGCGGATGCGGCCGCACTGCAAGCTCGACGTGCTCCTTTGCCTCGTGGTCTGCTATCATGTCGATGGTCTCGCTGTCAAATATCGGCTTTAGGAAGGCGCTGTCGCTTTCCAGCTCTTTATAGGCCTCCCTCAGGCTAGCAGGCAGCTGCTTTATGCCAAGTTCGTGCCTCCTCTTTGGAGTCATTTTGAAAATGTCCTCATTCACCGGGTCGCCGATGTCCTTCTTTTTCTTGATGCCGTCAAGGCCGGCTGCCAAAATTGCCGAGAACGCAAGGTACGGATTGCACGATGGGTCGGGCGCCCTGAACTCTATGCGCTTCAAGTACGCAAACTTGCTGCCCTTGTAGTGGGCTGGTATCCTGATTATTGCAGACCTGTTGCCGATGCTCCACGCTACGTAGACCGGCGCTTCGTAGCCGGGCACAAGCCTTCTGTACGAGTTAGTGGTCGGCGCCACGATTGCGGCAAGCGCGTGCGCGTGCTCCATGATGCCTCCGCCAAAATAACGCGCAGTCTGCGACATCTCGGCGTACTCGTCTGCAGAATCGTAAAAGAGGTTCCCGCTCTTGCTCCACAGACTGACATTGACGTGCATGCCGGAGCCATTGTCAAGCGCTATAGGCTTTGGCATCATGGTCGCTATCATGTTGTGCTTTTTTGCAATGTTCTTGACGATGTACTTGTAGCTCTGTACCGCGTCGCCTGTGTTGACCAGTGAGTCAAAGCGGATGTCTATTTCGCACTGGCCGGCGGTGGCCACTTCATGGTGGTGCGCATCACACACTATGCCAAAGTTGTTCGTGAGCACGTCAACGCACTCGTTGCGGTACTCCATCAGGGTGTCGCCAGGCGCACTTGGCAGATAACCCTCCCTGAGCCTTAGCGCGTAGCCGACGCTGTCTGTCGACCATGGTGCCTCCCTTGACGCAATGTGGTAGCTCTGACCTTGGTATGGCGTCATGGTGTTGACTTCGAGCTTGTCAAACACAAAGAACTCAACCTCAGGACCCCAGTACGACACGTCGTAGCCCTGATCCGACAAGTGCTTTTCGGCCTTTTTTGCGATGCCGCGCGGGTCGCGGGGGAATGTTTCGCGCTTGCTCCCGCCGCTGAGGATGTCACATATGAGCCTCGCGGTGGGCGCCTTTTCTATCCAAGGTATCGTCGCATAGGTGGAAGGGTCCGGCCTTAGGATGAGGTCAGACTCGTGGATCTCTGTAAAGCCGCGGATGGACGAGCCATCAAGCTTTGGAAGGCCGTCGGTGAAATCTTCGATCCTGAACATCTTGGAGTCTATAGTGGTGTGGTGGAATCTGCCAAAGAGGCCGGTAAACTGCAGGTCGAGGAACTTGATGCCGTCGTCCTTCAGCCTCTTCATCACTCCTTCGGCAGTAAATGTTTGCGGCTCAATTCTGCCATCAATTAATTTATAAGGCAACTGGAATATCCACTAAGTGTAGGACACGAAAATCCTATAATTTAAGGCTTGTTGGTGATGATCTGAATGTCTGTCGGGCAGCAAAAAAGCAGCGAGCAGGGCGCCGCCGGAGACGGCGAGCAGGTAATTGCGCTAAAGGACGTTTACAAGCTGCTCAGAAAGGAAGTAGAGACACCTTCGCTCCAGACCATAGAGCCTGACACTTTTCAAAAGATAGCAGCTGCGCTTGGGCACTTGAAGGGGCAGGGCTACGAAGGCTTCGAGGCGAAAATAAGGGACCGCATGGCAGACCTCCTTGCGACCTGCGCTCACCTGCTAATAGAGACAAGGCAGCACAAGATGCGTGCCGGCGACAACGAGCCGCTTGACTACTCAAAGCTCACCGACGAAGAAAAATACATCCTCGATGGCTGGAGGGAGTCCGACATCAGAGCGGCCGAGGTCATTGGCGCCACGGTCAAGGGAAGGCCAAAGGTGCTCGAGTCGATATCCGCTAGAGTGCGTACAAAGCAAATAGTCGTGCGATTCCTCAAGCCTATGGAGCAGTTCATCGGAGTGGACATGAGCAAGTACGGGCCTTTCCAAGCAGAGGACGTGGCATCGCTCCCATTCGAGAATGCGCGCTCGATAATCGAGACTGGCGTGGCGGTTCAGGTGCATGCGCAGCAGACGTCGCGCTGAAAAGTCTATAGAACCCGTTATTAGCTATGTAATCGCGGTGCGCGCATGGAAGAACTGGTCAACCAGCTTGCCCAGCGAGTCGGAATAAATCCGGATCAGGCAAGGACCGTCATGGCTGTAGTTTCCAAAACACTCCTTCAAAAGGCAGAACCGGGCAAGGCGCAGGGATTGATGTCAAAGCTGCCTGATAGCATCACAGGCATGTTTTCAGACAGCGAAAAGCAAGAATTCACCACGACCCGGCAGGATGTCAGCAACGAAGAGGTAATCCAGAGGATAGACCGCGAGGCTGGCATCAACGACAAGAATAAATCCCAGCGGGCGGTCGAGGAAAGCGTCAAGTTACTGCAGGATAAGACAGGCGAAAGCGACCTGCTTGGAAGTGTAATGGGCGGGTTCAAGAAAATGTTTGGTGGCTGAGCTGCGTTCAAACAACGTTATTATTTAGCATACACCTCAGTGTTGATGACTGTCGGCGATGGTCCACCTCGGTATCGATATTGACCAGTTTATCCTTCTCACTATTTACCCTGCAGCCGTGTTCTTTGCCATTGGATACATCGCCAAAAAGACCAAGATGAGGCCGGTGGTGTCGTATCTGCTACAGGCGGGAACGTGCTTTGCTTTTGCAATCGCGTATCTTGTCGCCGTGCCAAACGGTGGCGCGCAGGGGCTTGCTGTGGTGCTTGCAATGTTTGGCGCGGTCCTCTTGCTCATGGCAAGAAAGCAAAAGATACAGCAGCAAGAAGAGCAGAGCATCTAGCCACCTAGGGCCGAGCGTTGAGCATCCTGTTTGCGCGCTCGATCCTGCTATCCATCAACCCTTCTATCCAAGTGTGAAACTCGCGCTCGGCCACATCATAGCTGCAATTGTTCTTACTCATGTACTTCTGGATAAACTTGACCTTGGTCCACAAGTAAGCCAGCTCGTCGCTGTCATCGAGGCTCATAAGTGCACGGAACTACACGCGTAAACATAATACTTAAGCTTTGTTCAAGCCAGCAAAAACGTATTATTACAATGTAAGTGTTTCTTTAAACTATAATGATAAAGGGCAAAGTGGCAATAGTTACGGGAGCAAGCAGCGGCATAGGATACGCAACCTGCTTGGCGCTGTCAAAGGCGGGCGCCAGGGTGGCTGCAGGCGCAAGGCGCACGGACAGGCTCGAGTCGCTGGAGAAGGAGATCGCCAAGAACGGCGGCGAGATTTTAATACAAGAACTGGATGTAACAAAAAAGGCCGAGTGCGACTCGTTTGTTGATGCCGCCGCCAAAAAGTGGGGCATGGTCGACATCCTTGTCAATAACGCCGGCCTCATGCCGCTGAGCTTCTTCAAGAGCCTCAAGGTAGACGAGTGGGACCGGATGATAGACGTGAACATCAAAGGAGTCCTGTACTGCACCGCCGCGGCTATCCCGCACATGCTCGCCAAAAAGTCGGGCCACATCGTCAACATTTCTTCTGTGGCCGGGAGAGTCGTCTTCCCTGCCGGGAGCGTCTACTGCGCCACAAAGCACGCAGTCACTGCGCTCAGCGAAGGACTCAGGCAGGAGTTTAGCACTAGATCAAACATACGGGTCACCTGCATCGAGCCAGGAGTCGTGGCGACAGAGCTGACAAACACGATAACTGACAAGTCGCTCGAGAAATTTGTTGAAGCGACAAAGCAGATGGAGGCACTGTATGCAGAAGACATTGCAAATGCGATCCTGTTTGCTGTCGAGTCTCCAAGCCACATGAACGTGAACGAGATACTGGTAAGGCCGACAACACAGGAACGCTGAGAAGGTGCGGCTTGAAAGCACACTACCGCTGCAGTCAGGATGATTCTTTGTCGTCTTCCAGCATATCATCGTGTCGGCGCATGCCGTGGGTCTTGATGTACCTTAACAATTCCTCATCGTTGGCAAGCCGGAAGTATCGCTTCATACGCTCCAGCGTATCATCATCATAAGTCCAGTGGATGTTTTCTTCCGGCATTACTGATCAATGTATGTCATCACTAAAAAGTTTTTACATGGTATTTCGATTATTTTTATTCAATGGGCAAGCGCATTTTGATCCTTGGGGCCGGCTTTGGCGGCCTTGCCGCTGCCAATGAGCTGAGAAAGGCTCTCAATCAAGATCATCGCATCATAGTCATCGATCGCAAAACGTCGTTTATGATGGGGCTTGTCAAGCTCTGGATACTGGAGGGGGGCAGGAGGCTTGAAGAGTCGCAGACGCCTCTTGCCGGCCTGAATGCAAAGGGCATCGAATACCTGAATGACGAAGTTACAAAGATCGATGCCGCTTCTGGCAGGGTGCAGGCAAAAAGCCATGGCTGGATACAGTACGACTATTTGATAATCGCGCTTGGGGCCGAGACTGCGCCTGAAAAAATAAGCGGCTTTGTCAGCAGGGGCTACAGCCTGTACGACGCACCGCAGGTCGAGCCGCTGAGGGATAGACTGCTTTCGCTCAGGCGCGGCAGGGTAGCAGTGGCGATAATGGGCATGCCCTACAAGTGCCCGCCGGCGCCGTACGAGGCATCGCTGATAATTGACAGCATGCTGACAAGAAACGGAACCAGAAATTCCATAGATATAGACCTGTATACTCCTGCCCCCATAGCGCTACCAGTCGCCGGCCCGCAGGTGAGCGCCAGCGTGATCGAGATAATTTCACAACGCGGTATACGCTTCCACCATTCGCACAAGCTGCAGTCGGTGTTAAACAACAAGATGGAATTTGAAAACGGAGCCCGGCAGGATTATGACGTGCTGGTCGGCATCCCGCCGCATAGGGTTCCGGAAGTCGTAAAGAGCTCTGGCTTGGCAGAAGAAGGCGACTGGATAAGCGTCGACAGGCACACAATGAAAACATCATTCAAGAACGCCTATGCGATAGGCGATGCCATCGAGATAAAGGTGGGAGCAATGGCCTTGCCCAAGGCAGGCATATTTGCAGAGGAGCAGGCAAAGGTGGCTGCCAGGCAGATAATAGACGAGATCAACGACAGGCCTGCTGCCACGGCGTTTGCCGGGCAGGGCTACTGCTTTATGGAGGCCGGCAACAAGCGTGCAGGCTACCTCGAGGCCGACTTTTACAACCCTGCCGGGCCTCTGATCAAACTGGAAGCGCCGTCGGAGCAGAATTTCGAGAAAAAGCAAGAGTTTGAAAGGACCAGGATAAAAGAGTGGCTATTGTGACTCTTTCTTTTCCGGCTTGGACATCGTGTAAAAGCCGTAGGCCGAAATGAGAAACGCTGCAAGTGACATCTTGGTCGCAAACACGAGATTCCAAGGCGTCTCTGGATTTGGATACCTTACATTAAGGTCATCAAACCTCATTATTCCGCTTATCGCGTCGGCTGTCATGAGCGAGTTCCACACGATAAAGTTGTAGACGAATTCATAGAGCGACACTACGGCAATTGCAAGCACTATCAGCCGCAGCATCGACTTGAGCCACTTGGGGATGCTCTTTACTTTATCGCCTCCGAGCCTGACGACGCAGTACCAGCCGACGACTGACACTATCATCAAGTAGGTCACGAGCTTGAATAGGCCTCTGAATGGGAACTCGGTCTCTACGAGCACTTCGCCAATGACCACTCTGCCCGTCTGCAGGTATTCGTTCAGGCTGACGTAGATGGCGTAAAATGTGATGGTGGCCATGACAAAGGCGCAAAAGTAAAAGACGCCAAGGTATATCCTCCGCGCCTTTAAGTCGTCCTTTTCAACAACCGTGCGCACGGTCTATGGATTAACTATAGACGTATTATATCATTTACTTTAGCGCCTTGAGTAGCCTGTCCGCCGGGAGAGTGTTGAGCACGTCCATTTGTGTAGCCCAGCCCCGCCTTGCCTGCGCAATGCCAAACACCAGGTATGCATAGTGGATGGGGTGGTGCGCATCAGAGTCAATGACCAGCTTGGCTCCCTTTTTCATCGCCATCCTCACGTACTCATCCTTCAGGTCGAGCCTGTCATAGTGCGCATCTATCTCCAAGATAGTGCCTGTGTCCCGCGCAACCTCGATCACTTTCTCAATGTCGACAGGGTAGCCCTCGCGCTTGTTGATGAGCCTGCCTGTAGGGTGGAACAGTATGTCGACGCTCGGGTTCTTGGCAGCTTTTACCAGCCGCTCTGTCTGTGCCTCGACTGGCAGGTTGAAATTAGAATGAATGGCCGCCCCAACAATGTCGAGTTTATCGAGAACATTGCTTGGAATGTCAAGCGAGCCATCCTTCATGACGTTGACCTCGGCAGATGACAAAATTCGGAAACTTCCTTTCAGCCTGTCGTTGAGCTCTACTATCCTGCCGGCCTGCTCCAAGAGCTCGTTTTCGTCAAGGCCATTGGCAAGGGCAAGGCTCTTTGTGTGGTCAGTTATCGCGATGTAGCTAAGTCCGAATTCCTTTGCGGCACGGGCCATCTCCTCCATCGTTGCCGTGCCGTCGGTGCTCTCGCTATGCACTTGCAGGTCTCCCCTGAGGCTTCCATACTCTACCAGCTTGGGCAGCCTGCCCTGCTTGGCCAATTCGATCTCGCCGGTATTCTCCCGCATCTCCGGCGGGATCCACTGCAAGCCCAATGCCTGGTACACCCCATCCTCGGTTGCGCCTGCGACACGCGCCTCGCCCTTGTAAACGCCCCACTCGTTCAGTCGGAGGCCCTTTGCAATAGCTATCTTGCGAAGCTCCACCGAGTGCTCCTTGTTCCCGGTAAAGTACTGGAGTGCCGAGCCCCAGCTCTCCTTTGGAACAACCAGCAGGTCAGCGTCAATGCCGCCGGCAAGCCGGACAAATGCCTTTGCAGGGCCTCTGCCGACAATCTCCTCAACCTCTGGCATGCTGACGAAAAACTCCATCACCTTTTCCGGGTCGTCGGCAGTCACAAGGTAGTCGATGTCGCCTACTGTCTCCTTCATGCGCCTGACAGAGCCGGCTGCAACCGCGTGATGCACGCCTTCTGCTTGCAGCAGGCGCAACTCGATCTGCTTGACCAGCGGGTAGACCTCGCCTATTATACGCCTGCCCTTGCCCTTTCTGAAAAATTCGATTCTCTTTTTGATGTCCTGCTCCTTTTTCTCGGTAAAGCCCGGCACCGTCTGAAGCCTGCCCTCGGCAGCAGCATTTTCCAGCCCTGCCAAGTCCTTGACCTGCAGCTTGTCATAGAGAGCCTTTATTGTCCTAGGGCCGATGCCTTCAATGCCGTACAACTCATCGATGTTGATTGGGACCTTGGCTTTCAGCTCTTCCAGATGGCGCACCTTACCGGTCTTGACATATTCCTCTATCTTGGCGGCGATGGCCTTGCCGACAGACGGGATTTCAAGCAGCGCCGCGACGCCGCCGTTGTCGTATACATCAGCAACATTCTCAGACAAATTCGCGATAGTGTCTGCCGCCCTGTAGTAAGCGCGGGCGCGAAACTGGGCGTTGGCATAGTCTTCGCCAACTTCAGTCAGAAAGCCAAGGTGGCGCATTATCTTGGCGATGTCAGAGTTTTTTACCGCTGCCAACCGATAATTACCGGCCAACCGAGTTCTTAACATTTATCTGCCAGCGCTGCACAATAACAACTACTGTTACTGCAAAAGAACGGTAATGATGATCGCTTTCTAGCTCTGAGCCGTTCTTAAAATTATAAGAACATGAGAGATGGAAGGGAAATGCCGATATATGGTGCCCATCCCTATGTCGCAACCTTTGTGTCTGAACTGCAATCAGCGCTACAGATAATTTTACCTTTGGTAAAATCTGCTTTTGACTAGTCAAATGCGCTTATGATAGCACACAAGCGCCGCTGATAGCATCAGCATATTCTGTGATTTCTACAATGCGTCTGCGATAACTATAACGCAGGCCTTAGCAGGGTTAATCTTTCGGCCGTCCGTTAATACGCTGCAATGGAGATATATGAAGCGCTCGGCTGGTTCGTGACTGGATTCGCGCCCACTTTGGTTGCAATGGAGGTAGCATGGAGAATAGGCAAGCGTAGGCTTACGCCTATGGAGGCAAAGATCCCGTAATGGAGATCTATACGATGCTGGGGTCGGCTGCGCTTGCCGCGGTCGGAGGGCTGGTTGGCCTGCGCCTTGCACGCGACGAGTGGCTCCTGCACAAAAGGCGAGAGCTGTCTCAGAAATAATGAAATTTTTTAAACGTTAGCTAGCGTGCATGCCATTGCATACTCGCATGTTATTGACGTCTGTCTGACAGACTGGCAAAACCCAGCTACGACAGAGTGTAAATTTTCTTAACCGCAACGACCGACCTCTTCTTGCATGCATGCAATATAGGAGATAGGTTTGCTCAAAAGTGGATTAGTCGATTGTTCAAAGGGTATCGGGGTGCATTAGCAGGAATGGTATTGCAGCATGATCTTGCACACTCTCGTCCAACTACCAAAATTTCCTCCGCACAAATCCAGCGCTAATCCAGCACTAATCCCAGTATCTGCCGCACTAATCCCCTTTGGGCTGCTGCTAATCCACAAGTACAGAGGTAATGCCTTCATATGTACGTGGTTGCGAGAACCAACAAGCATCCCGAGGATTATGTTAAAGGTGACGTTGAGAAAATGAACGGCATGCTCTCGCCTGAAATGAGGGCAGAGGGCATCTGGTATGTGCTTGCGCTGGGAACAGTCGACAGCATGAACAAAAAGACAGGCGAGCGAACCAGTAGGAAGAAAGGCAAACAGGAAGAAAACGACAGCAATGCCGATACGCTGGTCAGTAGCCTGAACAACAACAACTCCTCCTGATCGGCAACAATTTTTATAGCAATTGCGTTCCTCCCTACTGCTAGAGAAGATGCAGAGGCCAGACTGGGACACGTATTTCATGCTTCAGGCCGAGATAGCAAAGCTGCGCTCAAACTGCCTCACCAAGCACATCGGCGCGGTGATAGTCAAAGACAACCGGCAGATAGCGACCGGCTACAACGGGACCCCGCCGGGGATAAAGAACTGCTTTGAAGGCGGCTGCCCCCGCTGCATGGCAAGGATAAAGGGCGAGGTCAAGTCAGGCGAGGGTCTCGACCGCTGCCTGTGCACCCACGCCGAGGCAAACGCGATAATGCAGTGCGCGCTCTTTGGCAACGCCGGCAGCACCCGCGGCGCCACGCTCTATTCCACCTTTGCGCCCTGCATAGAGTGCAGCAAGATGGCAATCAGCGTCGGCATAAAGAGGATAGTTGTCCTTGCAGACTACCTCGAGGACGGCACGCAACTTTTGAGAGACGCCGGAATCGAGCTGGTAAAGCTCAAGCCGGAACTCATGAAGCCGTGGCTTGGGGTCATCACGCAGGACCCTGAGACATCTGCAAAGGCAGTGAACAAGTAAGGGATATGGTGGACATTCACATTACCCGGTTCAATGTGCAGCTTTATTTTAGAGAGCCAATACTCGATAACGCAAACAAGCTAAGCGGCGCGTTCAGCCAGTCGGAGGGCCTTAATGCAAGCAGGGCAAGCGACTACGATAGCAGCCACCCGATGCAGGACACAATGTCATTTTTCAGGGAAGGCTTTCGGATAGCGCCCGTCCAGTCGAACGTCTTGCCCTTTCGAATACTACAGGTCATGAGCTACCCAAACGCGCTGCAAGACCCGGACAGCGAGACAATAGCATGCCTGCATTATGTCGCCGCGTCGCTAAAACGGCATCTCAATGTCGACATTGAAAGCGACATTTACGCTGTAAGAGTGGTTTATCATTCAATAGTGACCGGCAGCCATGACATCCACAGGATGTTATCAAAGATGACCCGAATCGATAGAATCCCCACGCTTGCGGGCAGGTACGTTGGCCACAAGAACCCAATGGACGCTCTCCAGCTTACGTCAATGACGGGCGGCGAGCTGTCGCACAAGTTCTGGAACGACATTCGAGTTAGCCAGTTCAACACCAACTCGTACGTCGTCACGGTATTTAACGAGACTGACTCGCTTGCAAGCGCCCTTGACTTTATCAAGAACGTCAAGCAGTTCGTCGCAACCCTTATGCAGGAAATGGAAGCTGCTGCAACAGAGAGTTGATGATCAAGATCAGGACGGCGGCCAAGGCAGACAAAGAAGAGATCCTCAGCTTTTGCTCTAACACCTTCAGTTGGGGCGACTACATTGACCAGGTGTGGGACTTTTGGTACAGAGACAGGAACGGCCGGCTGCTGGTTGCAGAAGAGTCTGGCAGTAAAAAGAAGATTGCAATGTCGCACGCGGCTGTCTGTCCGGACGAAAAGAGCGTCTGGCTTGAAGGCATAAGGGTGCACCCAGACTATCGCCGGTCGCAGATCGCAAGCAAGCTGATTGAAAAAATGCTGCATTATGGCCGCCAAAAAGGGGCACGTCAAGCGTCTGCAATAGTGGCAGCAGACAATGCCGCGTCGCAGCGCATGATGGAGAAAAACAGCTTTGAAATAATATCGAGGTGGGTCTTCTACAGCACCGCTGACAGGCTGAGGCCGTGCAAATCGGAGGCAAGGCTGGCGACTGCAAGAGATCTTGACGCCATTTGGCAGTACCTTAATGCATCCGAGGTCTACAGGCTGTCGGCAAAAATGTACGTCAGGTCTTGGCACTGGTACCAGCTCGACCATAGAGCTCTCCAGAACCTTGTCGGGGACCAGCGCGTCGTGGTGATAGGGCAGTGGCCCGTCGACGGCGTTGCAGTCATCAACAGGACTAGCTACTGGACCAGAAAAAACATACTGCAGGTAGTGTACCTCGACTCGACATCCCTGCGCTCGCTGCGCCACCTAATGTCGTTTGTGACCAACATGTACATTGCCGACAAGTTTCAGCACCTGCAAGTCGTCTGCCACCGGAGCAAGAGCATGACGTCAGTGCTCGAGAAATTCATGACCGAAGAAGAGGAGCAATTCCTTCTTTACAATAAAGTGCTTGTGGCATAAGGCTTGCAGACTTAAGAGGACTAGTGGAGCTCCCGTTCGAGCCTGTCCATCTTTTGGAGAAGCTCCAGATTCTTGGACTTGACCTTGTCTAGTTCTTCTCTCATCTGGGCTACCTCCTTTGGCTTCTTGCTCGCTTCCTTTATCATGTTTACGCATTCTTCAGCCACCCTCCTCACCCTTTGGTCAAGGTCGTTCTCTGCGACCCACGTCATGTCTGGGATGGCCTTGGCAGCCTCGGCGTCGGCTAACGCACGGAGAGCATTGATGCGCACCCGGAACCACTTGTCTGTAAGCAGACCCTTCAGGTGGTCAAACACAGCGGGGTTGCCATCAATAAACTTGCCAAGCGCAAAAGTAGCCGCCTCTCTCACCCTGTGGTAGTTGCCGTAGCGGCTCTTGTCCACCAAAAACCCGGCTATCTCTTTGTCGCCGGCAAATTCCTTGAGGCCGCCTATGGCGCCTTGCGCTACAACATTCTGAAAAGTATTCGTGGTTTCAGCCGCCTTTTTCAAAACTGAAATGGCCTGCCTGCT
>CAMLKF010000007.1 GCA_946480575.1 uncultured Nitrososphaera sp.
AACATCTCTCTCGCAACTACTACCACCAACTCTTCAAAAAATGACTAGCGAATAACAAAAAATTATAATAGCTGGCTCAAGCAAGCTTTAACTTGACAACAGTTCTTGTAGGTATCTCTGGTTCTCAGAGATTTGCACGACATCAGGAACTCTTCGACTTCTGGATACAGTGCAATAATATTTTTTCTGCTCCTCTTTACTTTTGACGCTTGTGGAAATGGGTGGTGCTGGTGGTGATGATTATCGGGCGGCGGCTGCTGCTGACGACTTACTTTTGCTGTTGCCGCCGCCGCCGTAGCGGCGGCTGTGGCTGTTGTGGCTGCTGCTGCTGCTGCTTTCAATTATGAAATGCAATATTCTAGTTCAATTATTTAAGTGGATGTTATCAACTACCGATAGAGAAATAAGTCGTTCCCTCTCTTCTATTTTTGATGCAACCACAGCAAGGCAGTTTGGTCAAGAAAGGGCAGTTCTACTTTATCTACGATAATAATTCTCAAAACCTCGTGCTGGAAGACAAGACAAAGAGGGGGCTTGAGGTGCGCGAGCATGCAATTGACGACAAGTACGGCGTCGAGGCAGACAAGGGTATGATATACGACATGGATGGCATAGGCCACAAGGTAGGCATTCGTTGGTATTTCCCGCAGCCGAAATATGCGCTTGATCAGGTCGTGAAAATTGCCGAAGACATTGAAGCAAGGTACAAGGCAATACGGGAAATGACCTGCCCAGACGACAAATGATAAAACGAAATCCTTTTAGGAGATGTAAATTTTAGGTAAAAGAGAGAGAGAGACACATACATGTCTGCCTTGCTGAAAGATAGAGTATGGACAATGCTGTCTGAGGTCGCCAAGAGAGGCGTTTACCCACTCCATGGCAACAAGCTCGGCCTTTACAGAATTCCTATCGAGATCACCGAAAAGTCCGACATATCTGGCATCATGAACGACCTCAGAAGCTCGGGCTTCAAGATGGACACCCACGCCGACAGGATCTACGTCACCTACAAATGGCCAGAAAAGGGCGTGGATCAGATTACAAACGAAGAGGTGTCAGCAGACCTGAATATCACCGTTGAAATCGTGACAGGCGAGGTCGTCGATCTTATTTACCAGATAAGGCAGCTGGAATACTTTGGCGACCCTTACTGGATAAAGAATTACCGGCAAAAGGCGGATCAGAACGCCAAGATGGTAATAGACACAATTATCCGTAATACAAAGATTGGAGACAAGCTGATTGCCCACTGGCAAAAGACTGAAAAACTGACGCTTGAGGCGGCTATAAAGAAACTAGAGGAGCTGACGCCTCTGGCAAAGAACCCCAAGGCGCGTAGCGCTACAGCTCCGCCGCCAACTGCAGCGGCGTCTGCGGCGCCCAAGCCGGCTGCACAACAGGCAATGCCTCCGCCCACGGCCCCGGCGGCCGGTGGTGGTGCTGCAACCACGACGATATCGCTAACAGGCACAGGCACAAGCTACGGCAAGGTTGAAGGCCCGATTGACTCCAAGTTTAAGGAAAAGCGCCAAGCAGCCGGCACATACCAGGGCATCAAGGTGTGGGGCCCTATGGACCCACCTGGCCAGCTTGGCATCTGGGGCGATTACGTCTGCATTGATTTTGACATATGCGTGGCTGATGGCGCATGCATTGAAGCCTGTCCAGTCAATGTTTATGAGTGGCTTGAAACTCCGGGCCACCCTGCATCTGAGAAAAAGGCGTTCATGATAAGGGAAAAGGACTGTATCTTTTGCATGGCGTGCGAGAACGTCTGTCCGCCGCAGGCAGTCAAGATATTCAACAAAGGCTGATACCGCAAGTATCTATAAATAGAAATAACAATAACGATTGTCTCGATAAAGAGCTGAGAGCATGTACGGGCCAGGCAACTTCCTCTACGTCATTTTCCTCGCCGCCGCCTGGATCATGATGCTTTACACGCTTAATTTCTATTACCTTGCATACATGTCGCGCAACAACGTCCGGTATGAAAGGATAAGACGCAAAAAGGCAGACCTGCCGGCCACCCTGCCCATAGTCACAATACAACTGCCGCTGTACAACGAAAAGTACGTGGCAAGGCGCCTCATAGACGCTATGTGCAGGATTGACTACCCAAAGGACAGGCTGGAGATACAGGTGCTTGACGACTCTGACGATGACACAGTGGATCTGATAAAGTCTATAGTGGACGACTACAAGTTCAAGGGCTTTGACATCGTGCACATCCACAGGGCCAACAGGTCCGGCTACAAGGCCGGCGCGCTCAAGGCCGGATTGAAAAGCGCCAAGGGGGAGTTTGTCGCGATATTTGACGCCGACTTTATCCCGCCTGCCCATTTCCTGAAGCACCTGATAAAGTACTTCAACGACCCAAAGATGGGCTTTGTCCAATGCAAGTGGGACCACGTCAACGAGGATTTCTCCACGCTTACAAACGCGGAGGCAGTCTCGCTCGACCTTCACTTCCTTATCGAGCAAAAGGCCAAGAGCTACACGCACATATTCATGAACTTTAACGGCACTGCAGGCATATGGAGAAAGTCCTGTATAGACGATGCCGGCGGCTGGCATACGACCACGCTTGTTGAGGACATGGATCTGAGCTACAGGGCCCACATGAGGGGCTGGAAGTCCCTGTTCCTTGACGACATCGTAGTCAATGCAGAACTCCCTGTCCAGATGAATGCCGCCAAGCGCCAGCAGTTCCGCTGGGCCAAGGGCTCCATACAGGTGGCGATAAAGCTGATGCCCGACGTGATGCTCAAAAGGAAAGTGCCCCTCGACACAAAGCTGCAGGCCTTTATACACATGACGCGCCACATTGTCAACCCGCTCTTTCTGGCGCAGTTTCTGATATTTCCGATGCTCCTTGCGATGGACTTTAAACTCTATACGGTAAGCTGGGCCCCTATCATAATCTGGGCGATGTACATCCTCCTTGGGCCGGGCGGCTACCTGGTGGTCATAAACAGGACTTGGAAGCAGGGGTGGAAGGAAAAGGCATGGCAGTTCTTTTTCCTCAACTTTTTTGCGGCGGGGATAACCGTCAACAACACGGTAGCGATCTTTGACGCGGTGTTGGGCAAAAAGAACGAGTTCTTGCGAACCCCAAAGTTCGGCATCATGAAAAGGGGCGACAGTTGGCGGAACAAAGAGTACGTGCTTCCATTCACCAAGACCACGCTCCTCGAGATATTCTTTGCGCTCTATGGCTGCATAGCAGTGTTTGTCTCGATATTCTCGGGCAACGCCATCCTTGCGCCGATAACTGCAATCCCTACAATAGGGTTCATTTATGTCGCGTACCTAAGCATGGCGCATTTGTCGTTCAGGAAGAAGAAGCGCCAGGCGGCTCCGTCTGGCAGGAAATACGCTCCTGCTATCACTACCGGCAAGCACGCCGCTGACACTTTTACCACGGCGATGACTGTCGCCGCAAGCGCCACAGAAAGCGCTGGCAGCACGACGAGGGCACCAAACATGCGGTTGATATTGGGCGGAGTCGTTGCGTTTCTGCTGCTTGGAGCCGGCGTGGCGTACTATGGCTACCACGAGACCATCTATCCAGTCAACCAGGCTATGGGATTTGTCTACCGGTCGCAGTCCGCCCAGACGCCACAGCAGCTCGCGGAATACGTCCAGCTCACCAAAGACCTTGTCCCGGAGAAGGGAAACCCAGTGTGGCTCTTTCCGACCGTGAGGACAGACTTTTCGCACATCCAGGCGAACCTTTACAGCATGCTTGCGCGCGCCGAGTCGGCTTCCCTCATGGCACCACATAGCGAGGGGTACAACATGGCAATGAAGGACCTACATGAGTCGGCCATCAGGATCGAGTCCCACCTTCTCGAGGCTATCCCGTACATGTATGTCAGCGCGACAAACATTGTGCTGAGCGCGCTGTGGGTGAGTGTCATAATAGCCATATTTGCGGTCATAAGAAAAGCTAACAGGGCGAGGATGCAGTACAAGACAACAGTTTCAGGTCAGATACCCTAGTACGTGGTTTAGTATTTACCTGAACATTCAGGTAAATAGACATGTGGTTTCTGATTGCTTACGATTCCATCTTTAACAACATTTCCACCTGCCTAGAAATGGTCATTGCTTTGCACAAAATAGTGCAAAAATGATACACATCTTCTTGTTGCATTACAGTGAAATATCGCTAACCTAACCCTTGAAGTTCTTGCCTAATAGTTAGTTCCACGAACGTAAAATCATGCAGAGGTTGCGGCCATACTTTTTTCCTGTTTGGAAATAACGACGGCACAAAGGAACGTTGTCCCAAGTGCTATGGATCGTTGTTAGACAGTTAAAAGATGAAACAGGCCCTACTTGCCAATATGGGAATGAAAATACTGGCTTTCGGGCTTGAAGTGAACAAGGCCCAACGTTGCAGGTCTGTATCTCTAAGCAGGCAAAGTCGTATTAAAAATATTATCCGGAAAAGGATATTGAAGACTTGTTTTTCTAAAGGCGGTATGTTACTATCGTAAGATAGGGAAGCAAGTAACAGGCGTTTGCAGTAATACATTTACGAAAGAATAATCAAGTATGGCGCATCCCACTGCATAAATAGACATTTGTCACTCATTGATACGGGACCTCCCGATGCTGTCGAAGTATAGAAGCCGAACCGAAATCGCTGCCCAAATTCTGCAATCAGCAAACGGTCATAACGACATAACTAAAACACGGCTAATGTATAATGTCTTTCTGTCATATGCACAGCTAAAAGAATACCTTGCACTTTTGATCCAAAATGGACTTTTAGAATATCTGGAAGGAAAAAACAGCTTCAGGACTACTGAAAAAGGCTTGAAGTTTCTAAAGATTTATGAAAAAATGGAAGAACTAGTGGCTGAAGCGAAATTGACTACAGTGCAGAAATCTAAAAAGGAGTAGACGGTATTTGCCCGAATATTAGGTCAGATACCCTAGTGCTTTCATCATAATGCAGAGAGGGCAATCATCATCCCATAAGAAGGTTCATTCCCTGCAGTATTATTAACCCTTTGGATTCCCGGCGGGGTATAACTTTGTTTACAAAAACCACTGCGGGGCATCACGTCGTTATTTAAATAATAATTTCGTCAGTCTACCTCATGACCGCAGAGGAGCACAAAGTCGTCAAGATGATCCTTTCTGCAGGGTCGGCCGGCGTGAAAAGGACTGATCTGCGCAAGGAGCTTGGAGGAGACATGGACACAGTTTTAGAGAAGGCAGTCAGTAGGGGAGAGGTTTTCGTAGACAAGAAGGCGAGCGCGTACTATTGCTTCCACAGAGACCACTACGTCCAGAGCCTGCTCAACTCTGACCCGAGGTTCAGGTTGACCTATGACATGCTCAAGTCTATTGAAGAGTCAGTCAGCACACTTGCAGAGAACGTTTCCCATCTTGCGAGGGTCGTGCTGGAGATGAAGAACGAACAACAGTCATCTCTCTTCCAGCAGCAACTTGCCAATTCTGCTGCCGCGTCGGCAGCGCCTAGGAGAACCATGAACGTTTACGATTTCAAGAAAGAATTTGATGTTGCCCTTGCCAACTCTACTTCTTCAATTGGCTGGGTCGAGCTTGCAAAGTTAAGGGACGAGCTGTGCGACAAGTGCGGCCTCTCTTCTGACGAGTTCTACCGGCTTGTCGAGGAGCTGACGAACCAGAATCAGGACAAGTACGAGCTTTCCACTGGAGGCAGCGAAGGCGTGATGGTCCGCGGCCTTTTGCACGGCTTTGTGAGGTGCATCTAGCAGTTGTACCCTTACAAGCTGGACCGCAACCCGTACCCGAGCAGCCCGACCCCTACCCTCATCGACGCCCGGATACTTGGGGGCAAGAGGCACAGGAAGGCCAAGGCTGCGCTGATGGCTTGCATTTCGGATCTTGCATCAAAGGTTATTGCCAATGGGAGCGCGACTGACAAGGACTTTCGCCTAGTCACCGTGATACAGGATGTCGGCTCTGGCAAGACCCACCTTGCGCTGCACACCAAGGGGCTGAAGGAAGTTTCCGATAATGCCGTTGTTTCGTACGTCGACCTATCGCAGATATCTCCACGCAGCATGCACAGCCTCTACAGCGCAATGCTCGCAGGGTTTACAGATGACTACATTGCGACGCTCAGGCAGGTAATAGTGAAATACCTGCAGGACAGGGCCGAGCGCAACATCAGGAGCGCCAGAAAGATATTCAACTATGGATTTATGGATTCGCTCAAGGGTAGAACCTTGAAGGACAAGGCGGCGCAGCTCTTGCGAAACGAGCTGGTGCCCAATTATTCTGCCATCAATCAGACCCTTAGCAACGAATTCTCGCCGGTAGAAATCGCGATACTAAAGCTGGTAATTGAAGGCAAGTTCAGGGCTGACGCACAGAACGTGGCTACGCTTGAAGACGTTATAGCAAGCCTGGCAGCACTCTCGAGCCTGAACCTGAAATTCCTGGGCACGTTGACGCTATTCCAGATGGACGAGTTTGATTCGGACAAGGAATTGGTCGAATTTGTCAAGGCGGTGATTAACGCGCACCTGCCGTCAACGATTCTGATGCTGATATTCACGCCCTTCTCATACAACGAGATAAGTAGGGCAAACGTCTCTGTGTTTGATAGGCTGGAAAAGGCAAATTACAAGATCGACCTTGCTGGCTCTAACACGCTTGAAGAGATAATCGATATCGTGCTTGAATACATTCGCCATCACGACGCGACCAAGAGCTTTACGGCAGAAGCGGAGCGAGACCTGGCGGCAAAGGTCAAGGTGATTTACGATGAGTTCTCTGACTTTCGCAACGTAAGGTCGATGCTCAACATCATGTATCACGCCACTGAAAACGCTGCAAAGCGCAGCATCGCATCGATAGACGAGCAGGCAATAGACGACACTATCAAAAACGTCTACCCGGGCTTGCGCATAAGGGGCAGCGTAATGGATGTCCCGATCTCTGACTTTATCAAGATAAGGCGCAATTGCAACGACATCCAGACGCTTGAGACCGGTGTCCGTACCGCAGTCAGGGACCTAGTGAACTATGCCCACGAAGTGGGAGCCGTGGCGAGGCCACAATCAGCGGACGGCAAGGGCAATGGCATCGACATAATTTTTAGCGACCCGTATGGAACCAACGTGGCGGTTGCTGTAGTCATAAACAGAGACCATGCAAAGAGCTTTGAGCAAATATCAAATACGCTCAAGTCGACAGGCTTTGTGGACAAGCTGGTGATACTGACAAACGCCAACACTACGGCTGGCACGAACGGCGGCACTGTTGTCAACATCGACCGCTGTAAGATGATAGACCTGATCTACTTTAGCAATAAGTACAAGAACAACGAGATGCAGCAGGACGACTCGCAGCGGGCCCTGATGCTTGCAAAATCAATAAGACTTTGCTAAGCGCCGCAAAAACTCTTTTATGAATGAATTGCTATTGCTTGGTGTGGGAGAAAACGGCATACCAGACGACGATCCACGTTTCAGATGCAACATATGCGGCAGCAGGGCCGACTTTGTCGTCCAGCTCGAGCTTGTCAAGGGCAACAGGAAATACAACGCTCTGCATTCCCAGCAAATGCCGTTCTACCTCTGCAAGCATCATGAATATGTCTACAAAAAGATGCAGAGGAGCATAGAACTTAAGGACTACTTCACTGAAACCATAAAGGAAAACCAGTAATGCCAAAGAGAAACTTTACTACGCTCGAAGAGTTCAAGGCGCACCTGCACAAAGAGGGCGCGACTCTCGTAGAATTTTCCGGCAATAAAGTGCCGTGCATTCTGATAAGCCAGAAAAAGTACGATGAGATGCTGCACAAGGTGTTTTGCAAAAAGGTGGCAGCAGACACGGTGCTTGACCTATTCTACGATGGGCAGGATGTTTTTGTGGACGTCCAGATAAAGTTCCTCGACACCGACTTTGAAGAAAACTATTTGCTTTACGCAAATGACATGATCGAGTTTTTCGAAGCACTGGCGGAAAGCGGCCTGATTGCCATTGCTCCTGATATGCAGACATATACCAATTCGCAGAACACGTTCATGATCCAGCTCCCCAAAAAGGACGCCGCCGAGCGCGCGCTTGAAATAATCAAGTCAAATGCCAAAAAGCACAACAAGTAGCATCGTATATCGCCGGTCACGAGGGTAGCGTCCCAAACAGCATGAAAATAACGGCCACGGCAAAAGCTATGGCAATCAGCCCTTTGGCAGTCAGGCTCAGATACACTCCTAATTCCTTGCTCTATCGGCATTAATTTCCTTTTCCATTCTGGCTGCTGCCAAGGTAGCAGAATTAATAACAGGCTCTGGACAAGATTTAGATGATGGCGCGCACACGAAGCAAAAAACAGCAACCCATCGAGAGCAAGGACGACAATCAGGGAGTGCCGATGGAGATAGATACCCACTACCAGATGTATGGCAAGCACGCCTGGGAGGTCGAGTATGGCGAGCGGTGCCCGACCTGCAACAAGAGGATTGACGAATTTGGCTTTTGCGCTTGCGGCAGCAGTCAGTAATAATATTTAACGATTGTAGAAAATGAATAGGTCGCTAGAGAATTATTATACGCTACTTATATCGCATGTTAAGCTACAGCAACTATGATTTGGACAATAGTGTGGGTTGTGCTGGGCATTATAGTGCTGATCATACTGCTAAGGGTTCTGTTCGGGCTGATCTAAAATGCTGGACAAGCTGATGGACAAATTGATAGAAAGCGCCGCCTCGGCCTATATGCCCAAACTGGAAGAGATGGCAGAGGCAAGGCGCGCGGAGCTCTTGGAGATCAGGTCGAAGGTAAGGACCAACCCGGAATGGGTGGAGATGTGGCTTGACAAAGAGATCGAAAAGCTGTCCAGCATGGACATCAAGGATCTGATGGGAAAAATTTCATGAGTGCGACGGCCGGGATTTGAACCCGGGTTACCAGATTGGCAATCTGATGTCCTAGACCAAACTGGACGACCGTCGCGCCGTCATAACCCTACGATACTGCAACGTTATTTAAAGCGTACGTGTTGCTAGACGAGCAGTATTATCGTAGAGTAGCCCCTGCTTTCAGTGACATAGTCGCCCTCAACTTCTTCGACGACTGCTGTGATAGAGATGAGGTCGTGTCGCTTGCAGCCCTTGGTCTCGATAATGATATAGTCGTCGAGGATATCTGCGCCCTTGAGGCTCTCCTTGCTTACTGTAAAGTTCACTGGCGAGCTGGAACTGATCAGCAATAATTGATCCTTCTGATAATTGCCGATGCGCGCAAGCCGGCTAGGTCGCGGCGTCGCCTTGACATTCACTCTTACTTCGCCCGCCGGGTGCGTCGTGTAGCGGCTCAGCCTGTTCACAACGACGTCGAACTTGAACGGATAGCCAGCGGTATTCTCAGCCATCTTGTTGACGCCGTCGTTCATGACAATATCCACCTTTTTGATAGTAGTACCGTACCTTGCTATCCAGTCATTGGTGGTCTTGACTATGCTGCTGATGACTGATTTTCTCCTTGCAGTTTCCTGATCGCCCAGCTGGTAGCGGTCAATCCAGTCCATGTAGTCACGGCTGATGTCAGTTATGAACTCGGTGCAGGTGTTCTGGTAGTCCTCAATACTAGTCGCACGTTCCGAGCCGGTGTCAGTGGCAAACATCTTCTAGCATCAATGCAGCATGCCAGCATAAAAACGTGAATAATTGACTGGTTATTGTTTCGTTGCCCCGTTATTATGAAACTCACATCATCATTACCCTTGTGATGGCCGCTCATAACCAAACACGACCTCCCCACGATAGACCTTCTTGAGATTATTATCTTCGTAAATCAAGATTGCCTCATACTCTGGGGGACATTAAGAAGACATCTGGAACCTTTCAACTATTTGCTTTCCTTTCAAGTATCCCGCATTAATGGGCGGAATCCAATGATCATAATGGGTAGTTTCCGTTAGCTCGTGCCATGGCTTCTCTTAACGATGGCAATTCGGCAAGGTCATCGTCTGCAATCTTGAATCTGTTTTCAATGCTTGGCAATGCATTTTCGTCTTCTTCACCCGATCTTATCACTATTATCCAAGCCGATATGAGGAGATAATACACTGTTATTGCTGTGGCAATAGCTACTGCTGCTCCGGCAGATATCAATAATTTCTTGTTTGTGTTTGACATCATAGCCGTCGTCGGCATCTTCAATTTTTTAGAAATCTTCTTGTTGCTATGCCACTATTATAACCACTTCTATGTTGTTGTAAGATTTTGCCCAAACGATTGATGATACTTTTATTATTCGCTAAGAAGTTCTGCCATCTTTTTTGCCTGATAGGTTATCATCATGTCCGCACCGGCCCGCTTTATAGACGTCAGGAATTCGGTCATTACCGCATGCTCGTCGATCCATCCATTCAGCGCTGCCGCCTTTATCAGGGCGTATTCGCCAGAGACGCTGTAGGCACATATCGGCAGGTTGGTCTTTTGCCTTGTGCGGTATATCAGGTCGAGGTACGGGATAGCCGGCTTTATCATGATAATGTCGACGCCCTCTGCAATGTCTGTCTCAACCTCGCGCATCGCTTCTCTTGCGTTTGAAAATGGCATCTGGTACGTCTGCCTGTCGCCAAACTCGGGCGCCGAGCGGGCAGCGTCGCGAAATGGCGCGTAAAGCGGCGACGCGTGCTTGGCAGAATAGCCCATTATAGCGATACCTGTAAAGCCAGCGTCGTCAAGGCCGCGGCGCATCGCCTGCACCTGCCCGTCCATCATTGCAGATGGCGCGACAATGTCCGCGCCGGCTCTTGCGTGGCTGACTGCAACTTTGGCAAGCGTGTCTATGCTGCTGTCATTGTCTATCTTTTTGTTCATGACAAGCCCGCAGTGGCCATGCGTCGTGTACTGGCACAGGCAGACGTCGGTGACTACTGCCATCTTGCTCCCAAACTGCTTGCGCACTAGCTCTATTGACTGTTGCACAATGCCCTTGTCATCAAATGCTGTGGCGGCCTTTTCGTCTTTGCGCGCCGGCAGACCAAACAGGATTACAGCGCGGATGCCAAGGTCAGAGATTCGCTCGACTTCGCCGGCCAGCTTCCCAAGGGGCAGCCGCTGAATGTCGGGCATCGAGCTGATCTGTTCGGGCTTTTTCAGCCCCTCCTGAACGAACACCGGCGCGATGAGGTTCTTGGCCGACAGGTGCGTTTCTTGCAAGAGGGCCCTTACCGCAGGCGTGGTCCTGAGGCGTCGCAGTCTGACGTTTGGAAAAGCATTACTGCTGTTATTGCTTTTCTTCATACTTGAACAACTTGGCTATTATCTTCATCAGCTCTTCGCTTTGCCCAGATTCGATCTCTTTTCGGAGGTTGTTCATTGGAGTTGAAAGCACCCCTTCAACTATGGCGTACGAAAATTGCTCTATCACCTTGGCTTCGTCCGGCCCAAGCTTTTTGCTCAGCATGGATAGCGCTTTTTTCAGCTCGCGCTCGCGTATCATGTCGACGCTCTTGAACACTGAGACTACCACCGGCTCCGCCTTCATCCTCTTCATTATCGTGTCAATCGACTTCATTTCGTCTTCAATCATTTTCTCAGCATACCGTACCTCCTTCATGCGGGAGCGCATGTTCTTGCCCACCAGCTCGGCTATCTGGTCCATGTTGATAAGTTTCACACCGTGGATGGTCGTGACCTTTTCATCCACGGTCCTCGGGTTTGAAAGGTCAAATATCATCATTCCTCCTCCTCCCTTCCTATCCTTCACGGCATTCTCTACTCTCTCGTATGTAAGGAGGAGGTACGGCGCCTTTGTGGCCGTAAAGACAAGATCTACTTTGTGAAGCATTTCAAGCGCAGTGTCAAACGGGATCGGGGTGCCTGCTACCGTGTTGGCAAACGACTGGGCTCTTTCCGGAACCCTACTTGTAACCATGAAATTTACGTCGCGTTTTTTCAGCACCTTTGCAACCAGGGTTGCTGCTTCGCCCGTTCCAATCAGCATTACCTTTTTCCCCTTTAGGTCATCAAAGTACTCCTCGGCAATGTTCATCGCAATAGAGGCAATCGAGACGTTACCCTTGTTGATGCCTGTGGCGGTCCTCACTCTGCTCCCTACCTTGAGCGCCCTGTCAAATATCACCGAGAGGTTCGAGCTGGCGTAACGGCTAGAGCGCGAAAATTCAAAGGCCCGCCTTACCTGGCCGATTATCTGGTCCTCGCCAACAACAAGTGAGTCAAGTCCTGACGTCAGCTTCATGAGGTGCATTGCCGCGTCCTTGCCCCTGCTGACCTCAGCAACAGCAAAGTCGCCCTTTCCAGAAAGGCCCGCGGCCGCCGCCCACTCTTCAAACAGCCTTTCCTCTTCAGGGTCCTTTGCCGCTGCAAAGACTTCTACCCTGTTGCAGGTCTGGAGTATGACGCATTCGTCAAATCCAGATTTCAGGAATTTCTTATGGGCGTCATCAACGTCCTTGAACGTGAATTTTTCAAGCATGTGGATGGGGGCATTTCGATAGGTGACGCGTGCATTGATAAGTTGGACAGCAGGAGGCGCAACAGCTGATGGTGGCGTTGTCTTTACCGCTGCCGTCATTTGCTTTTTCTCTCCCATTTCTGCAACAGCTCAAGCGTTGCGCTTTTAGCATCTTCAATCCTATCTTCCTTAATAAGGTTCTGGATTTTCCTGTCATTTACTAGAGAATACAGAAACTCTTTGCGCTCGCCCACTGTTTTGATCTTGGGCCGAGCTGCCTGGCGCGCAAATTCCTGCAGCTTGGCATTTTCGATGTCCTCTTTTCTGATTATCCTGCGAAGGACGCGTTCTGCTCTTATCCTGACTTTGCGGGCCATTATCGGGCTCTTGCCAGACGTGGAAATTGCAACTTGCATTACGCCTTCGATGTTGACGATGGAAGCATAGGAAAAGTCGCTGATAGGCGGGTCGTCTGCGGCGTAGACAAACGCTCTCATTTCGCGTCCCTTTTCGACCAGCCGGCAGTTCAGCTCTTTGTCGTCGGTGGCGGCAAGGACCAAGAACGTGTCGGGGTAATTGTCGAGTATACTGGCGTCTCTGAGCCTTGCCTTGACAAGCTCTATCTTACCAAGCCCGGCCTGCCCTGTCAAAAAGCGGTTGGCCCTGTTACTTATCACCGTAATTTTGCAGTCCTGACCGAGAAGACCTTTCACCTTCCTGACGCCTTCTGTCCCGCCGCCTATGACTACGGCGTGCTTGCCCTTCAGGTTCAGGTCAACTATCAACTATCTAGCACCAAAAGGTTACGAACGATGAAATTTTGCGAATCATCTTTATTTAATCGTTCAGATGGATGCAGGAATTTCCCTAATGTGGTATCCTTTTGAGGTAGTTTGCGTCAACAGTTACTGGTATCTGGTAAGGCGAGTCAAGCAGAACCACTGTGGCTTCCTGTTTTTCATAGTCGACGCGGGTTATCTTGGCCTTCATGGACTTGAACGGGCCAGCTATGACCTCGACCGTGTCGTCGATGTTCAGCTCCGACACGACCGGCTTCTTGACCAGGTACCCTTCGATGTCCTTGAACGGCAGGTCACCCCTTATCTGGCCCCTGACGTGCCTAATGCCAGACAGCGCCTCATACGCCACGTTAGAGTCAGGCGCCTCGACAATGATGTAGCCCTTAAAGCTGTCAAGCACCATGATCGAGCGTATCCCTATTTTCTTGGCATTCACCCTTGTCTGGAGCAGGCTTGCCACCACGCGCTCCTGTCCTCCGGTTGTGCGGATGGCAAAGAACTTGGAGTCGCTTGCCGGCCTGTCTGCCTGCGGCGGTGCCGGCTTGGCAGGTGGGGGCATGGAGGCCGGCTCCTCTTCTTCCTCTGCTTGGGCCGGTGCGGCAGCAACTACCTGTTCTTCAGTTGCAGCAGGCTCCTGGTCTCCAGCTTCTCCTCGAGAATCCTGATTATTGTCATCAAAATTAGCATCTTCAAGACCCACTTCTTCTTTTTGGATTTCTCTTACCTTATCGCTCATCCTATGTCAAGTATGCGGAAGCTAATGCAATTTATAAATTTACTTTATTAGAATAATGCTAAAATTACAACTATTCGCAACCACAGGAGTTGCAGGACTATATCCTTGTGGCCTCAAGCCAGGACCTTGCAGGAGCAACAATGATCGGCTGCCTGAAGGCAGATATAGGCTTTACGGCAAGCGTCGATAGAAAGGGCGCCGGCGAATCTTTCATCTCACCCAGCCACAAAAATGTCAAGCTCCATATCCACAACGGCAGCCTGCTTCACCTTGAAAACTTGGATGAAGTCTACCCCGACGCCAGATCATTCATTTTCCTCTCGAAGCACAGATCTGACAGCAAGATCCCGACGCTTACGTGTCATTGCACGGGCAACTTTGCAGACAACCCGTATGGCGGCAATCCGCGGGAAATAGCCATTTCATACCCGGGCCTGCAAAAAGCGTACCTGAAGGCGATAACTGCCGCAAGGCACAGGGTGCCAAAATACGACATCGTGATAGAGGCTACACACCACGGACCAACATCGCTCAAAAAGCCAGTCCTATTCGTCGAACTGGGCTCGACGGAAGAGCAGTGGGCCGACAGACATACCGCGTCGGTCATGTGCGAGACGCTCCTCGGCATTCTTGGAAATAGCCTTGAGCGCTGCAAAATGGTGGGCATCGCGCTTGGAGGAACGCACTACCCGACCAAGTTCAACAAGCTTTTGCTAGAGTCAGAGTTTGGGCTTGCAGCAGTGGCTTCAAAGCACAACCTTGAGGCAATCAATGAGCAGATGCTTAATCAAATGATTGAAAAAAGCGTTGAAAAGGTCACCCACATCATAGTGGATAGCAAGGGTCTTGGGAGCCACAAGGAGAGGATACTGAATATGGCCGAGGAAGCCGGCCTAGAGATCCATAAAGTTTGAAATACATGTGCGTGCCATTGTGACAGTGGAATGAAGAAAGGGTTGCTAAAGGCAAACGACGTTTATGAAGTGTTGGTGCGAATACCTGAAGGCAGGGTCACGACGTATGGAGACATTGCTAGAGCCCTTGGCTACCCTGGCGCATCGCGCGCTGTCGGCAGGATATTGAACATGAACCCCAATCCAATCGTGGTGCCGTGCCACAGGGTCGTCATGTCTAACGGCCGCATCGGCGGCTATGCCTTTGGCAAGGCAAGGAAAAAGAAACTGCTGGCAAAAGAAGGGCTGCACTTTGCAGGCGATAGCATGGATGACTTTGCAAAATGCAGGGTTGCGCTTGAAAAATTGCACTAGCGGGTCTTGGCTTCCTTTACCAGATCGCGAAGGTGAGCAAGCGACCTTACCTGTCCGCCGTTGACCTTCTTGTATAGCTGCCAGTAGACCTCATTGGTGATGTCCTTTCGCTCCTTGAGCACCTTGAGATGGTAGCGCATCGACCTTACCCTGACGGCGTAGACTTGCTTCTTGCCTGCCCTTGCTGTTTTCTTGCCCTTCTTTGAGCCAGGGCCCTTGCCGTGTACCTTCCACACAGAACGTTTCTCCATCGCCCTGCCCCTTGAAGTACCCTTTGGCTGGACTGTCCATATCGCGCCACTGTTGACAAGCGAGCGGATGTTTTCGCGGGTAATAGAATCGGCGACATCTTCAAGCCTGTCTGGCTCAAAGCGGACCCTGTTGGCTCCAACGCCAAGAATTCTTGCAACAAGCTCGCGCTTTTTCTTGATATTGACTACCATTATTTTACGACTCCTCCTTTTCTTCTTCAGCCTTCTTGGGGGCCAGCTTGCCGGCATTGAGCACCTTGATGTCAAGCTCGTTTGCCTTGGCGATTATTTCCATCCTCTTTCTCCTGCCGACCGTGTGTCCAAGCCTCGCCGCGTCCTTTTTAGGATCCAGCTTCACCAGCTCATTTACGTTATGAATGACATTATCAGTATAGCCTGACGGGTGGAGGCCCCTTGCGCCTTTCGGGCCCCTGTAGCCGACCTTGACTATGGCCGGCATGCCTGACTTTTGCTTCCTTATCTTGTTGTCCTTGCCCTTGGGCTTTCTCCAGTTCTCGGCAAGCCTGCCGTACCTCCAGCTCTCCTGGCGTATGAACTTGGGTCGCCTGCCGGAAACCTTCTTTCTGGCCGCAATTAATTCTTCATTAATCACCATAGCGGTACGTAAGACAGAAAACTAGTTTATTACAATATATACTTTGTTTTTCTATTCTTTGCAGTATTTCTGCCAAAGCTCTTGGATAGAAAACCTGCGGGCTTACTCCTAGTTGATTACACGGCTGTGTTGTCTTTTTGGCGGCAGAGCATGAGGGTGTAGCGCGAGCCTTTGTATTCGATGTTGGCAGAGAGCGAGACTGATCTGTTGTCCTCAAACCTGCTCGTAAACTTGATCAGGTCCCCCACCTGCGCTTCTTCTTCTGCGCTAAGCCTGCACGAGGTCCCACAGGCCTGAATGCTTTACGGCTCCGTTCTCGGCAACCCACAGCACTTCTGCCAGCGCAGATGTGGCTTGCACTTCGCCTCATTCGACGCTTGTTGCAGGGCCGCCGTCGGCACACGTCCTTATCTCCAACCAGACATCTTCGAATTCTAACGCCTGTATGACATGCGCGCGGTGCTATATTGTTAGTGGAGTATGTAGCAATGATGCGTAAAAAAGTATAGATCAATATTTAATAAGGAATAGCTGCGACCATAACCTTAATTCGGGAGGACAGCAGCTTTTCGAAATGACTACTACCTGTGGTGAATAATACGTGGCAGAATCAAGCAGCAATAATGAAAGCAGCGGCCGCCAGATATACATGATGCCCAACGAGCTGATGCGCTTCATTCAGCGCGACACATATTCCCTTTTGATCAAGGGCTTTGCCGGCACCGGCAAGACCACGCTTGCGCTAACCATACTGCGGGCGCTTGAAAGCAAGAACAACTTTTTCTACATCTCGACAAGGATATCGCCCAAGCAGCTCTTCCAGTACTACCCGTGGCTTGGCAAGTTCATCGAGCAGCCGGCCAAGCCCGCAAATCCGGGCGAAGGTGCGCCAGAGCACGGGATCACACCGTCTTTTGAGGACGCAAGGCTTGACGAGCCCGAGTCGCTCTTTGAAAGGATCACGAACCAGCTGATGGACATAAAGTCGCCGATAATCATTATCGACAGCTGGGACGCCATTGCATCGTTCATGGACAAGGAGGCGCGCCTGAACAACGAGCGGGTCCTCCAGACGTGGAGGGAGAGGGCCGGTGCCAAGCTGATATTCATAAGCGAGCACCCCGCTGACACGACGCTTGACTTCCTCGTCGACGGCATCGTGGAGCTGAAGCAGATCCGCCATGAGAACATGGGGGTGAGGGAGATATCCCTGCTTAAGCTCCGAGGTGTGCGCATAGACAAACCATCGTACATCTATACCCTTGACAACAGCCTGTTCCGCAGCTTTGAGCCTTACCGCTCTCCGAAGTTTCAGCTCGAGCCGCGGCACAGGCCAGCAGCTGGCAGCCTAGATGCCTCGTCAGAGCAGATAAAGAGCGGCGACCCTGTGCTGGACGCCGCCCTTGTAGGAGGCTTTCCGAGGAAAGGCGTGACGCTGCTCGAGCTCGATTCGCACATAAGCACTGCAGTTGCGGTGGCTTTTCTTGCGAGGCTGGTGTCGAATTTTGTTTCAACAGGAAATCCTGTGCTGTTTCAGCCCTTCGATTGGATAGACCCGCGCACCATCATGAACTATCTTGAGCCGTGCCTGCCGGCGGGAAAAAAGAGCCTCTTCCAGATACTATGGTCTGGCAAAGTGAGCGGGCTGTCTGACAACGTGATGGTAGTGCCGGCGCAAAAGAAGCAAGAGCCGTTGCTTGCAGCAGCGGCTGCCATGATAAAGCAAAAGCATCCGGGCAAGCTCCTGCTGAACATAATAGGCATAGACATCATGCCAAAGTCCCCTCTGAATCCAAAGGATATCAGGCACGGGATAGAGCAGCTGATGTCTGCGGTAAGGGCCAGCGACCTATCGATAGCGGTGATAGGCCGCTCTCAGAAGGATATGCTGGAATATCTGTCAAAAATCTCGGATGTGCACCTGCGCCTCTTGACAATAAACGACACATTGTTTTTGCAGGTGCTTGTCCCGGCTTCCACGCTCTACGCCGTGGTGTTTGACGGCAGAAGCGGGATCAGTCTCGAGCCCGTGGTATAATCATCTCATGTGCTCAGGTGGTAATACTCCTCTGCCAGATTCTCTTCTATGCCTACAGGCAAAAGCTCCTTCATCTGATCGTAGTAAGACAGGAACCTGCCCCCCTTGGGCGTTATCTTGTATAGCATCTTGTCGCCATTGTTCAGCTCCTGCACAAGACCGCTCTTGATAAGCGAATCGAGGTATAGCTTGCACTGGTCGTTGCTGAGCATGGCCTTGTACATTATCTTCGTGCGGGTCTCCTCCTTGCCAACAGACTTTAGTATAGCGGCAATGACTTCGTACCGACTGCGGTTTTTCATGATATATAGCCGTCTAAAATAAAACATACATTTCATATAATTAGAGTGGAACTATCGGATAGAAGCATCATTCACTTTGCTATGCGAGAGAGGGCGGGGGAGCCTTTGTGAAGAGCGCCGCCAGCTGCCTGTAGTGCTGGATGAACTTTTTGCCGAGATCTGTAGTTCTGTATATGTAGCGCTTGGAGTTTGGGCGCTCCTGTATCATTTCAAGCATGCCGCTGTCGAGAAGAAATAGCAGGTATTGGTTTATCTGCTTGGAATTCAGGTTACATCGATACATCACGTGAGTCTTTCTCGCGCCGTTTTCGCACATCAACAGTATGAACTCTATAATCTCTAGCCATCCCCTATTACTCCAGCCTGCAGCGTTTAGTGGCAACTTACTATAAAACCTCAAATTGTATCGCTTTTAACGCTAAACATACTTTTTAATTCAACAAGAACCTAGAAGATTTTTTGACTTTCAGCTGCTAAGGATAATGTCAGCAGAGCTTGGCGCCAGTTTTTTCTATCCTCTCCTTTGTGCTTGCAGGCGCCACGAGCTCATCGTCAGAGCCGCAGAACACTGGCTGTGCGCTCATTTTTTCGCAAATTTTTACAATAGTATCGACATAATCGGGCGACGACGCTGGCGGAACCTGCACGCGGGCGTCACAGCGATACAAACCTGCGGCAAGCGGACTCATGTGGGCCGCAATAATGTTGTATTTGATGCGGCCGGTCTTGCTCGCAAGCTTTAGTGACTTTATTATGTCTTGGGCTACTATGCTGCCTGAGGCAGTCACAGGAACTCTTGCATTCATCTGAAAGCATGCGACTGGCGGTTTATCTGCCTTGGCAGTACTGTTTTTTAGAAGTATCCTACACGTGTACAAGACATTTAACCGCCGCATGCCATAATTAGCATGTTGCAATTGAGACTGTCAGCGGCATGGGCCGGCGCTTCTGACTTTATTCAGAAAATAGGGCAGGCTACGGCGGCGTTGCAGGCAGAGCGCCAAATGAAGGGCATTGTAGGGGGCAGAGTGGAAGGCGGCCTGGTAGAAATCCATGAGCTGGAGAACCTTGCCGTCATTAGCGACCTGCACGGCGACCCCTACTCGCTTTTCCGCATCCTTGACGAGATAAACTATGAAAAATTCCTATCCCGCCCAAAGAATAAGCTGGTTTTTCTGGGCGACTATGTCGACAGAGGCAGCGATTCTGTCAGCGTCATATATGCTGTCTGCCACCTAAAGCATGCATACCCTGATTCCGTCGTGCTGATGAGGGGAAACCATGAGTCGCCGGCGGAATTCCCGTTTCCCTCGCACGATCTACCGTACAGGATCAGGGAGCGCTTTGGAAACAGCGGCAGGGATGTCTATGGTAGGCTGCTGTCAATGTTCAAACTGCTCACGCTTGCAACCGTGGTGCCGGACAGGCTGCTGCTGGTGCACGGCGGCCTCCCGACCGAAGATGCCGTTATTGCAAACTTTCACAAGGCCATTGCTACAGCACAAGATAGCCACGTCTATAGCAGGGTGCTTGAAGAGCTTCTCTGGAACGACCCGAGGCGGCTTGATGGCGCGCCGGGATGGGAGCCGTCAAGGAGAGGCATTGGCCGGCACTTTGGAAGCGGCATAACGCGCAGGTGGCTGAATGCTACCAACACAAAAGCAATAGTGCGGGGCCATGAGCCCTGCCAGGGCTTCAGGCTCGACCACGACGACACCATCATGACGCTCTTTTCGTGTAGAGAGGCTTACCCTGCTTTCAAGGCGGCATACCTGCTGCTGAGTGCGATCCAGCTTCACAAAATCGGCGATGCAAAGGACCTTGTGGCCTATGTCAGATTCCTAGTGTAGCCTTGATCTCCTTGCACCTTTTCCTGAGAGACACCGTGGAAATGTCGGCCACTTGGCATATCTCTACTTGGCGCAGGAACTCGTTGCAGTTCTGCGACGCTATGTAAATAACTGCGCCTGCAAGCGCCCTAGGATTCTTGCCAAGCGAGATGCGGTTCTGCTGCACTTCTGCATAGATTCGTAGCGCTTCCCGCTTGGTCTTTTCGCTTAGGTCCAGCCTGTTGGCTATCAGCGTGACATAATCGGGCCCCTGGAGCACAGGCATCTGGAGTGACAGCTCGCGCAAGATTAGCTTGTAGTGCGCCATCACGTCCTTGCTTGAGAGGTTGCAGACAGTGGCGACGTCGGCCACAGTCTTGGGGGTAGCAGTCTCCCTGCAGGCAGCATAGAGCGCAGCCCCCACGAGACCAAGTGTCGACCTGCCCTTGGCAAGCTTTTTGAGCGCGGCCTTTCGGTAAATATAAGCCGCACTTTCCATCACCGCCTGACTAAGATACAATTTGTCGCCAAAGTTGTTCAAGAACTTTAATGCCTTTTCCAAGTTTCTGGAAATAGAGTCGTTGAGCTGCGACCTGTTGTTCCAAGTGCGGAGCCTCTGCATCTTCATCTTTTGCGCTGGTTCGAGCGTCTTTCCCCTTGCGTCGGTGTCATCAAGCCCGATAAGCGTCGATAGTCCTTTGTGGTGTATCGCCAGAGACTCTGGCATGCCAGTCCTCGACCTGTCGCTGTACTCAGAGGGGTTCATGAGACCCGCAGAATTTTCCGCATGATAAATCTTGTCATCTGCAACGCAGCCGCAAGAGCTGCAAACAAATTCGCTGGAGATCATGTCAAATATTACAGTTCCAGTCTCGCACTGTTTGCAAAATTCGGAATTATTGTCAGAACGTATTTGTTGTTCAGCTGATTTCATCGCCACTACGTGGCAGACTGTTTTATTATCTCTAGTTTTTCTAGAAATTAGAAAATTGAAGTTCTAGCGAACATTCAATACGAAAAAGCGCTTGGTCATAGGCTAATAGTGTGAATTTCAGTCAATATTCTTCTGTACTCTCACTTCAGTAGCTAAAATGGTGTAAATAGGCTCTAGAAAGCATCCGTTATTAAATAATAAAAATAATACAATCCACGATGCTGGATAGTCTGCTAATAGCTATAGCTACGTTTTTCTGGCTTTCGTACGTCCCAATCGCCATCATTTCGCTCTATCGAGTGGTAAAGAGTAGAAAAATATTTGTCGAAAAAGACCTCCGCCGGATACACAATGATCCTGCGATAATATTCCAAATAACGACGCGCTCTGCCACAAAGACGCCTGTTGTAAAGCGCGGCGTCATGTCGATAATAGAATCATGCCACCAAGTGAATTTTTACAATTATCAGATCTCTGTGGTGACTGACGACCCTAACGACACCAGGACGCTGAAGGGCAGCAGCAAGTGCGGAGTAGTAGTCGTCGACAAAGAGTTCCGTACAAACGCGATAAAAAAGGGCAGAGCGCTCCAGTATGCGACAGAGCACCGGCGGCTAACAGGCAGGAACACTTCAAAATACTGGATATTCCACATGGACGACGAAAGCTACGTCACGACCCAGACGATACTTGCGCTCCTGAAATTCATCAGAGAGGGTAGGGGGGTCGCGTCAGAAGGGCCCATCTTTTACCCGCTCAAGTTCGAGTCTGCAAACCGGTTGACCGCAATAGCCGAGTCAGTCCGGCCATACACGTGCTATGACTGCGTATCGCAGATGACAAACCCGCCTCCGCTACACATGCACGGGAGCAACCTGCTTGTGAGGTCCGACGTCGAGGACACGATAGAGTGGAAGTTTGGCCCAATCCTTGCAGAGGACCAGATGTTTGGCTTTAAAGTCTACGAAAAGTACGGTCCCGGATCGATGGGCTGGCACGGCGGCATATTGCTGGAGCAGCCGCCGCTCAACCTCAAGGACCACTTTTTCCAGAGGCGCAGGTGGGTCCTTGGTACATTGCAGAACCTCGAGAAGTTTCCAAGACTCCACAGGTTCAAGTTGATGTTCAAGTCGGTGACCTACTTCCTTGGCTTTGCCTCTGCCGTGGCGTCAGCCGCCTTTACAATACACAACTACGTGCCAATGCTCTTTTCGCTGCCGGCATACAATATAAGCTACGAAGAGATCATTTCTCTTCCAAGCAAGCTGCCGGCATTTTCACTTGATTCTTTGGCGCAATCGGCGACAAGCATCAACCCTGTCGAGTTTGGGACTGCGGCAATCTTACTCTTCACATCCATAGTCTGGCTTGCGTCGTACCAACTAGGCCTCTTATTGAACCTGCGCTATTCAAAGATAGGCTGGGCAAAGCGGCTGGTGTTCCATGTGCAGACGCTCCTGCTCTGCCCTCTAATTGGGCTGGTAGAGACCTTCCCTGCATTCTGGGCCATGATAGAATACCAGCTGAAAAAGAAAAAGAGCAAAGCAGAAAAAGTGCCCGTCTACGACTTTTACGTCATCAGCAAGTGATATGATCTCAAGGCGCGCTTACCACGGCAGTGGCAAGCGGCTGTTGCCTTGCGCGAATAACTGCAAGCGCTATAGCCGAGAACACGATATTCATAAAGTACCAGTTCGGTATGGCGGTGAAATAGGCGTCGGTCGATCCCATGAACTGTGTGGTCCATTCGCCAGGGATGATAAGCATTCCGGCGTTGGTGTCGCCCTGCATCGGAGCCGTGGCGCGAAGCGTGAACCACATGAAATCTTCTACCACCAACATCGGGCCAAACAGCGCGCCAGTCAGGATGAGGCTTGGAAGGACCCCTTTCATGTTGACATGTGCAGCAAGCAGGCCATAGGCTGTAACACCAAAAACGGCCGCCATTGCAAAGTGGTAGGGGTAAATGAGTGAAAAGAGCACAGGGTTATAGCCAAAGGTAGTATCACGTATGACATAATACTCAATGAGTGCATATGAAATGGAAAAAGCCAAAGTAGAAAGGGTCAGCCCCAAGACATTCAGGCGCATATTTATTTAACGTGAATGTTCTATAACATTCATGTAAACTATTGCTGAGTCCGCTTATCAATTTTGCCCTATTTTCGGTAAACACTCTCCACCTTTTACTTCGTAAAATCACTGCCGCTGATTCCTTTGCGCGTGATCTACGTGCCGGTTCAATTCTTCGACTCTCTGAATTCTTGGCCGCAAGCTTCGCATATAGGGTGGTGGTGATGATGATGCCCATCTCTTTCCATGCTGTGTATTGTGGTTCTGAAATGATAAAAATGGTCATGACGACGGGTAAGGGATTTCGACAACCTTCAGATCCTCGGCAGCTTCGACATTGCCATGAATTGCATCTGCCTCTTTTACGAGCGCCGAGGTCTCGTCGTACCTTGCGCTAAAATGCGTAATAAACAGCTTTTTGGCGCCTGCCTTGTTGGCAATATTGGCTGCTTCAGTCGCAGTCGAATGCCAGTGCTCAACTGCCTTTTGCTGCTTGTCGTGGCTGTACGTGGACTCGAAGACCAACACGTCGCACTCTGCAAAGAACTGCGCAAGCCTGTCAGTCGGCCTCGTGTCGCCCGATATGCCTATCTTTCTCCCCTTGCGCGGCGGCCCAACCAGTTGGCCTGATTTTATCGTCCTGCCGTTGAGGACGACGTCCTGCCCATGCTGTAGCTTACTGTAAAGCTCGCCTTCTGGAATTCCAAGCCTCTTTGCCTCCTTGATGTCAAAGGTACCTGGTCTGTCCAGCTCCTCAAGGCAGTAAGCGTACGATGGGATGGAATGCAAAGCCTCGCAGCAGGACACCTGATAGTCATCTTCCTTGACGACAAGACCTTCCTTTTCTATTGTGTGGACAACCAGGTCGTAGGTCAGGCCAAAGTTGATTATGCGCATATTTTCCAGGATGAATTCTTTGACCCTTGGCTCTCCATAAATATCAACGCTCTTTTCCCTGCCCTGCAGGGCCATGGTCTGCAAGAGCCCGAGCAGGCCAGCGCAGTGATCGGCGTGCATGTGGCTGATAAAGATCTTCATTTTCCTGTTCATGCCAAGACCGGCCTTGATGAAGTTGCGCTGCATCCCTTCTCCAGCGTCAAAGAGCAGGAGCTCGGCTCCCCTCACAAGAGCGATTGAGGACAGCCCGCGCTCGACGGTAGGGACAGCAGACGAGGTGCCCAGAAAGACCAGCTGCATGTTAACCATTTATAGCGTCATGATGATAATGCCTGCTACATTTATGCTAATCACGATGAGTAACGAGATTTGAGGGCCGCCGCTATCGCTGGGCTGAGGTCCACCTTGGCATATTCGCTGGGGACGGAGTTGGTAGCAATGATGTCCTGCACGCTAGCTGCCTTGATCTTTTTCGACGCGTCTCCTATTAAGAGCGCGTGGGCGCACATTGCGTATATCCTGCCGGCGCCGTTCTTGCGCAGCACCTCTGCGGCCTTGACTATGCTCCTACCGCTACTTATCATGTCGTCTATCAGGATCGCGTCCCTGCCGGCGATGTTGACTTCAAGTTTGCCGTCTATGGTCACCTCGCCGGTATTCCTGTCCCTAGACTTTTTCAGAGCGACCATATCTGTCTTCAAGTACTTGGCAAATTCCTTCGCTCTGTCGGCCCCCCCGGCGTCCGGTGACACTGCGATCGGCCTCTGGAGCTTCATTGCGTTTGCGCGCTCTGCGAGGAGAGGAATCGAAGAAACATTCTGCATGTCGGCAAAGTGCGACATGGCAAGCTGGCTGTGTATATCGACTGTCACCACGTGCCTGACGCCTGCCGCCTCGAGCAGTTTTGCCACGAGGGCTACGCTCACCACCTCGCCTTCAAGAAACGCTCTGTCCTGCCGAGCATAGGCAAGGTAAGGGATAACCGCGCAGATGTCACCTGCCCCGTCATCAGCACATTTTTTTGCAATCATTAGTGCCTGCATCAGGTGCGTGTCGGTTGGCGGGTAGGTCGACTGCACGATGATGCAGTTCTTGGCGGTAGCCCTTCCAATCTTGATCTTGCTCTCTCCGTCTGAAAAGACGTGCAATTCTGCCTGCACGAGCTGCGCGCCAAGGCGCTTTGTGATCTTTTCTGCAAGGCCGGGAGACGACGGACCTGCAATGACTGATATTATCTCCTCTGGCAATGTTTCTGACAGGTAAGGATGATGATATCTTATATCTATAACTTTTCAAAATGACTGCTGCTACAGGAACCTGCCAAACATCTTAGTAAACAGCAGGAACGTGAGGACGGATGGCGGCACCAGCCCAAGCATAAAGATGTTTGGCGCCATGTCGGCAGGCACGTCCATTTCGTTGATGAGCACTATGATTATAAAAAAGGAGCCAAACAGGGTCGTAGCAAAAAAGAACACCGTCGCTACCAAGAACCCGAGTGTTAGAAGATTCTTGCTCTGCCCTGCAGCGGTCATCTGAATTGCATAGCCGACGCTTGGATATAATTGGTTACCTGCCCCGCATGTTTTCAGATTTAAATAACCTTGGCTGTCCATTGTTGATCATTGCGCTATCTGGTAATAATTGCCGCAATAGCGGCGCTGCTAGTCATGATGCAGGGACAGGCATTCGCGCAGACATTCTCATTTCAAAACGAATCGTCTTTTGTGGACGAGACCCAGATAATGCACGTCCTTGGAGAGATCAGGAACGATTCAGATATTGCTATGAAGGACGTAGTAATCAAGGCTTCATTTTACGACAAGGCAGGCAACCTGCTTAATGAATATCAGCGATCGTCCGAGGTGCGCGTGATTAACCCCGGCGAATCATCGGCCTTTGAAGTGCTGTACATCGACCAGGGGACGGTCGACAGCGTAGCCAACTTTACGTTGTTGGCCACAGGCAAGACGGCGGAAGAAGCAAAGGAAAAGCAACTGAGAATCGTGTCTTCAAATTCGCGGCTTGACGTGCTTGGCACGTACTATATCAATGTACAGGCAAGGAATGAAGGGCAAGAGGATGCGACGAACGCGATAATGATAGCAACCCTGTATGACAGGAACGGAAAGGTGATAGCGATAGGAAAGGCGCTGGCAGAAGCAGTCCGGGGAAGTTTTGACATCCCTGCCGGCTCAGCCGCCGCGTTTGGTATAGCAATCACTGAAAAGCTGCAGACGTACAAGGCTGCAAGGTATTCGCTTGTGGCAGACTCTGACCAGTACCTTTCTGAAACAGTCGTGCTGGAGGCGACGGGCCCCGGCCTCAGCGCCTCAAGCAATAATAACCAGACCCAGAGCGGCTGCCTCATTGCAACGGCTGCGTTTGGGAGCGAGCTGGCGCCGCAGGTGCAGCAGCTGCGAGCGTTCAGGGACGGCATTGCGCTTCGCACCTTTGCTGGAAGCAGCTTCATGAATGTGTTCAACGCGTGGTACTACTCTTTCAGCCCATCGGTTGCCGAGTATGAAAGGCAGTCTTCATGGCTCCAGAGTGCCGTCAGGGCATCCATCTACCCTCTGCTTAGGATGCTTGGCATAAGCACCTTCGTCTACGATCTGCTCGGCTTTAACAGCGAGCTGGCGATAGTGGCGGTAGGGGCTACGGTCGGCTCGCTTGTCGGCTCGCTTTACTTTGCGCCGGTGGCTGCTGTGCTGGCAGTCGTTAACAGGAAGAAAAAGTGGGACTTGTCAATGGCAAAACTCGTCCTGTTGTGCGCTTGGATTGCAAGCGTTGCTGCAATAGCAGCTGCAGAACTTGCTGTCGCGCCTGAGGTCATGATGTTTGGCACGTCGCTTCTAGTGCTTTCTGCGATAAGCACTGCTATCCTTACAATAGCAAGAGCCGCTGTTAGATTGTAAAGCGCTCTATCCTGCCTGAATTGATTATTTCACTTACCAGAGCAGCGAGCCTGTCAATGTCGATGCCATGGTAAACATTGCTGCCGCTGTCCAGTTTTTTTATGGCTCTCCGCAGGATGGACAGGCAGATCTCAGGCTCGTTTTTCTCGTCATGGACAAACGCCGCAGCCACCAGAATTATGCCGTTCAAAACTTCTTTTTCAGTCCCCGTTGCAGACTTCCACACACCCTCTAGGACCTCGTGCGCTCCCCAGTACTTTTCGTCATTGAACAGCTGTATTGCCCGCCTGATTGCCTCCTCTTTTTCCATGTGGCGCTCGACGGCGTGCTCGTAGCTGGCAAGCGGGGAAATTGCCGCAAGCTTGCCTACCACTTCGCTAATGCCCGTGCCGTCAGGTATGCTGGTGTCAAACTCGACGTATTTCTTGGAAACGCGACAGTCCCTGACAACGATTTCCGGGTCGCCCGCAAGAGATCTTGCCCTGTAAAGCAGCTTCGTTGCGTCCTTGGGGGTGAATGACCTGTTCTGCAGGTGTATTATATACCGCTGCATCCTTGCCGTACAAGCGCTTTCTGCCAAAATAAACATCTCTACAAGGGAGAAAGTAGAGTTGGCTAAGAATGTTAGCCTAGGCTAACATTTATTACCTAGGCTAACCCAACAATATCTGGGCAGAGTTTGCTTGTTTAGCCCAAAACTATTGCTTGCATCAGCCATAGCAGTCGCCCTTGTAGGCAGCACCTTGGCTATTTTCTCGCTTGGCGTTGACGCCCGGAATGAAGAAAAGGTCGTCGGCGGCGGGCACGGGCTTGGCACTTATCGGACGACAGGCGACGTGCTTGACCCGATAGGCGCTGACGGCCAGGCAAGCGCCGCAGAGATAGACCCTGTAAAATACCTACGTGACTTTAGCTATGGCCGCGCCTCGGTCCTTGACGACGGAACTACCCTGCGCGAATATACCATAATTGCAGATGACCGGCAGACAGTGGAGCTGTCGCCGGGCGTCTATTACAATGCATGGACTTTTAATGGGAGCATTCCCGGGCCTACCATCAGGGCTACCGAGGGTGACACTGTCAGGATCCATTTCATAAACAATGGCACCAAGCAGCACTCGATGCACTTTCACGGCATCCACAGCGCCGAAATGGATGGTGTATTTGAGATCATAGGCCCAGCCGGTCAGTTCACCTACGAGTTTTACGCCGAGCCTGTCGGCTTGCACCTTTACCACTGCCACGTGATGCCACTTGAGGAGCACATATCGCACGGACTGTACGGCGTCTACATAGTCGACCCCAAGACTCCAAGGCCGGAGGCTGACGAAATGGTGATGGTGATGAACGGCTACGACACCGACTTTGACACTGAAAACAACTTTTACACCGTAAATGGCGTACCGTACTACTACATGCACCACCCGATCGAGATCGAAAAGGACAGGCTGGTGCGCATCTACCTCGTGAACATACTGGAGTTTGACCAGATAAACAACTTTCATTTGCATGGCAACCTGTTTAATCTATACCGGACAGGAACCAGCATGACTCCGGACGAATACACCGACATGGTGACGATGAGCCAAGGCGAGCGGGCGATACTTGAATTCAACTACGGGTACTCCGGCCAGTACATGTTCCACGCGCACAAGACCGAGTTTGCAGAGAAAGGGTGGACAGGCATGTTTTACGTCAAGGAGTGACATGAATGGAAGAGCAAAGAGAACGGCGGTCAGGAATTTCAGCAAAATTGGTTGCAAGCGCAGTCATACTGCTGGTGATACTTGGCGCTATGGTCGCGTTTCTGCTGTGGCCCGGTAGCGGCCTGCTCAACGCCGGCATTCCTCTGCCGGATATCACAATAGAAAGGATAGAGTTTCTGGACGGTACCGTAGCGGCGTACATCTGGAACACCGGGCCGGAAACTATCGAGATAGCGCAGGCAGACGTCAACGACAGGATATTGCCTGCGGCTATAGAGCCTTCCAAGACCCTCGGCAGGTTTACAGAAGCCAAAGTCGTCATACCATTTGAGTGGAACGAAGGACAGCCCTACGAAGTGGGGATAACCACATCTGACGGCACAAGATTTGCCCGGGCGGTGGCGACAGCAGCGCCAACTCCGCAGCCAGATGCATCGCAGGTCTCGCTCTTTGCGCTCCTTGGCACGTACGTCGGCATCATCCCGGTGCTGATAGGGCTTCTCTGGTACCCGTTCATCAGGAGGCTTTCGCAACCAAAATACAATTTCTTCCTGAGCCTCACGGCCGGCCTTCTGCTGTTCCTCGGGATTGACGCTCTGATAGAATCCAACGAAATGGCGCTTGAAAATGTCGCCGGCGCGTTCAGGGGCCAGCTCCTGATAGCCACTGCTGCGGTGGCGTCATTCCTTGTGCTGATGTATGTCTCTGAAAAACTGGTTGACGGCTCCAAAGGACGCATTCTTCAGCGGTCGTTTGCAATAGCGCTCATGGTGGCGATAGGCATAGGCCTACACAACCTTGGTGAGGGCCTTGCCATCGGCGGGGCAATGGTCGTGGGCGAGGTCGCGCTGAGCACTTTTCTGATAGTAGGCTTTACGATACACAACACAACAGAGGGTCTGGCAATAGTGTCGCCGATGGCAAAGCAAAAGCCAAAAATCCTGTACCTGGTTGCGCTCGGGCTAATCGCCGGCGCCCCAGCTATTGCCGGCGCTTGGATAGGCGGATTTGTGTCTTCGTCCATAGCATCGATAACCTTTCTTGCAATAGGAGCAGGCGCGATATTTCAGGTAGTGCTGGGAATATTTAGGATGGTAGGATATTCTGATGGACAATTCAAGTTCCTGACTGGGCCCAACGTCGCCGGTGTTACCGTGGGATTTCTGATAATGTATCTTACCGCGCTCTTGATTTGAAACGTTATATATCTTGACAAGTTGCACTAGGCTGATGACAAAGACGCTGAGCATCGACGATCAGACGTACAGGCGGCTGACCTCGATTCTGAACGACATGATGCATACGAAAAAGCATGATGTCGACTATAGCGACGTGATAGATGTGCTGATAGACGTCTATCACGATAGCCTGACTTTTAGCGGAGAAAACGCTGGAGGCTAATTGTTTAAATTGCCGTTTTGCGCATTGCGTGGCAGCCAACATGCGCACGCTGGCTCCCTTGTGTATACTTGCAGCAGCATTTGTTCTAGTCTTGTCACTATTTGCAGCCGTTCCTGTTTACGCCTTTGACAGTCCGCAGATAATCTTGCAGTCTTCTTTTGTGGATTCTGGCGGAAACCTCAACGTGGTAGGAACTGTCAGGAACTTTGCACCAGCGCCGGTGCAGGTTACGGTCGGCGTGCAAACTGACGATGGCAGGATCCTGCAGGCGCCAACGTACGGTAGGGTAATCTGGCCACTTACCGACTCTCCGTTCAAGTTCGTGCTCAAAGGTGACAAAACAAAGGCTGGCGAGCCCTTCATAATGGACATCCGAGAGATCGAAGCCACATATTACAATACGCTGGTTCTCTCGTATGACAGCATGGCAGTCGGAGAGGAAAAGGCGTTTATCGGCACGGTAAAGAACACCGGCCCGTTTGCCATGCGCAACGTCAGCGTCTTTGCCGCAGTTCACAGCCCGGATCACGCTTTGCAGCTTGACACCGTCAGGAGCAATGTCATCCCTGTCATCCAGCCCGGGGAGGAGCTGGAATTTATAGCAATACCAGACCCTGCGATAAGGGCAAGCGTGCTATACTATAGCTGCGCCGGGCTTGACTACGACGAGCCAATAACTACAGTTGACGCCGGCGACGGCAAGTTTGTCGCATACAGCCTGTATGCCGCCGCGCAGGTAAGCAAACTCAGGTACGAAAGTGAAACCGACAGCATTGCGTTCGGGGTCAGGCCCTACGCCCCCAATGGTGGGCCGCTGAGCATAAAGATACCGCAGCTTGCCCAGAACCACACGGTGACAGTGATGGTCGACGGCCAGCTAGACGAGAAGGCGACTGTCAAGGGCGACGGGAGGACCATGTTCATTGACTTTTATGTTCCCAAGGGAGACCACCAAGTGCAGATACAGGGGGTAAGGAACGTGCCCCAGCTCTGACACATTCACGCTTGCAGGGGCGACAGCTGCAGCGATAGCAGCGGCGATGCGGTTCAAGGCAGCGTTTAAAATCTCCTAGCATGCTTGAAGCCCTGTGAACATTGCGCTCATAATCAAGTCGCCGGCTGGCATGCAGCTGAGCCTTTATGACGATAGCCTTGCGCTCATAGAGTCAGAGTCGTTTGCAGATCTCTACACGTTGAACTTTCACCTGCAGACCCTTGCCAGAAAGTACAGGATCGAAAAGGGCCTGCTGGTAGTGCACGACAAAGGCAGGAATGCGGTCGACCTGTCAATTGCGCGGGACGAAAACTCGTTCTTTGTCAGCTAGCTGCTAGCGCGGTAATTCCTCTGTGCGATAGCCACCTTTATTGTAGAGTGGCAGTTAGGGCACTGGGCCCAGCTGCGGCCGCCAAAGTATTGCCAGATGTAGCCGCACTTTTCATAGGTGCACTTGAGCCACTTACCCCTTGGAGCCTTGGGCCAGTTATCCTGCATCGGCTTGCGGGTCCTTCGCGTCTCTCTTAGCTTTCCCTTGTTGCTTAAATACGGCAAGAGCTTGATTAATTTCCAACAGAGTTAAAGACCTTCTGATTATACATTGATGTAATGGTCATGTCGATGGAAGATACCATGGCAGACCACATGATGGAGAGGAGTTTTACTCCTCCCTTATTTCTTTCCTTTTTTGACCATAAAGCTTTTTTACTAATAATTTCGAGCTATTGCATTGGCTAAACGTCAGTTTACAATAGACACTGGCAAGGAGCAGATACCTGTCGAGGGCCAGTTACACCGGAATGTCGCCGTGAAATACCTGATGAAGAGGCGAAGGTCACTCCTGATGACAAAGAATCCTGAAAAAGTGGAAAAGTTGTGGACCGACCTGCCCAAGACAATCAGGATCATAGGCAAGCAGCTGACCCGCGAGTACAGAGTGAACTGGGAGCGGATGGGCACGCAAGATTATGAGGGCTCTCGCTTTGTGTTCACGCTAGACAACGCCGGCGAAACGGCTTCTTTCGTTGCTAAAGAATAGCACAGCCTACTTTTCTGCGGTGTCCGGTACTATCAGCCCGCCTATCTGGCTGTAGGTCTTTAGAAACTGGAGGCCTTTTGAGGTGGTCTTGTACGTCTGGGTTCCCTTCTCGTACTCCAACAGCGCATTCTCCACCAGCACCGACAGGTATTCCTTTAGCTGCGCATACGAAAGGTACGCCTTGTACATTATCTTGGTCTTTGTAGCGCCACCGTTTGCAGCTTCCAGTATCTGTGAAACAATATCGGTTCTACTTCTATACTTCATGTGAGATCCTTATAGCTAACTCTTATAAAAATTGCAAGCATTGATTTACCGGAACATTATTCTATGACAAAGAATCTTATCTGCACTATCCTGTCACTCTAGGCGTTGAACAGCATCAATTTCGTCGTACTGGGCGATCATAGCCTAGCTTCGTAGCTGGTAAAAAGGGAATAGCAACAGACATTGCCATCTATGACCGTAAAGCCGCCGATGCAGTATATACACGGACTGTGCCCCTGACGTTTCTTGATAAGATCAGCCACTCATCCAGGCGGCCAACATGGCCGAGTACGCAAAACTGAACGCAGCCAAGCCGGACAAGCATCCTGGCGAGCTTGACACGGTCGGCCGGAAGGAAGGCTTTGTGCTCCACTCATACGGGGTGGACAGGGAAAAGCCGAAAACGCTGCTAAAGAACGCGTCGCTTTCAAATTACCAGTTCGTCGACTCGGTCGACCAGCTAAAGCATGAGATGGGCAAGCTCAGGCCCAAGTGGACCGACGGGTCAGCAGTTATCCCAATCGATCACGCCTTTGACATAAAGGGCATAGGGATGGTGGTGCTTGGAGTGGTCAAGGAGGGAACGGTCAGGGCGTACGACGAGCTGGCACTTGCGCCGGGTGGCAAGAAGATACTTGTCAAGTCGATACAAGACGCATGACGACCCTGTGGACAGCTCTTCAAGCCCGTCAAGGGTCGGCCTTGCACTCAAGGGCGCGGCTGCGGACGAGATTTCAAGAGGCGACGTGATATGCGCGCCTGATGCAGTTAGTGTCTCGTCAGGCGTAGTACCGGTGAAATTTGCAGAGCCCCTTCTTCAAGGGTGACCTGCCAGGAAGCCACACGTACCATGATCTATGTTGGCACGTAGGTTCGGGCAGCTAAAATAAAGTTGAAAGACAACAACCTCTCGCAGGCAATGCCGGAAAAGCCCATAGCCTACCAGCAGGGCCAGACCTGCGTGCTGCTAAAGCCGGACAGCCAAAGCACGAGGATAGCCGGCAAGGGAGCCATGCAATAAGAAAAAACTTTATCAAAACCTCCTTAGAAAAAGCAGCATTATTGCCCGCAGGGTCCACTCAGAGAAAAAGGGAGTAAGGGTATTTGCAGTAGCTGAGAGTTTTAAGAAATCCAGCAGCAAAAAGTCAACCCTTGCCGGCATCGTGATGCGGCGGGACCTTGTCATTGACGGAATGGTGTTTGGCGGCGCGACCATAGAGGGTGACGACGCAACCGACAGCATCATTTCAATGTGCAAATCGCTTGCAAGGGACGACATCAACTGCATCATGCTCGATGGCCTTGTGATAAGCATGTACAACATCATCGACGGCGAGAGGGTAGCCGGCGAGACCGGCCTCCCTGTCATCGCGATAACTTTTGAGGATTCTGAAGGGCTGGAGGGCAGCATCAAGCACCATTTTGTGGATTGGCAGAACAAGCTGGCGCAGTATGAAAAGTTGGGCAGGCGCGAGAGAGTCACGCTCAAGACGGGCAAGAGCCTCTTTATCCGGTACTGGGGGCTGAGCCAGCGCCGGGCTGTCGCGGTGCTGAACTCGTTCACGCTGCAGGGGTCGGTGCCAGAGCCGGTGAGGGTAGCTAAGCTGGCTGCGCGGTCGCACGCCAATGCTTTAAATTAGAACTTCTAAAAGAATTAGTACACTGCGGTGGGGTGGCAGAGCGGCCATGCGTTCGCCTGCAGACGCTGCGGCAAGCAGCGAGCGAATTTATAGGGGTTCGAATCCCCTCCCCACCTTCTCACGCTTGTCTGTAGCTGTTCGTTACTGTATATAGTGATTATTATCCGTCGGAGCCGATTTAAATCTAATTGGCAATCGATGAGGCAGTGCCTTGCTTCGGCTGCGGGTTTAGAATGCTTACTGAAAAGTTTTGCCCGAAGTGCGGCACCGCAAAGCCGATAAGCTACATCGACGAGTCACTGAAGGTAGAAGAGTCAGGCCGGAGGGCTGTCGTGCGCAGCCGGAGGCGACACAATCTTAATCGCGCCACGCTCAAGCTGGCGTAAGTGCTGGGCGTGGCCGCGATAGGCATGATAGCGGCCAGCTACTATGCCAACAGCTATGCTCTGAACAGCATGCCGTTTCGTGTCAGGGAAGTCACTGACTTTGACTTTGACTTTGACTTTAACACTCAGCTCGTCCATGCATGTGGACGCCTGCAACCTCACCGCGTTTCCGGCAACCTTTGACAGATTCGAAGCAACTATGAACTACCAAGGAGACGATTTTGCAAGCATGCCGATTGACGGCGGAACTGTGATGCCATACCAGTCTACAGGCCTTCACGGGAGGCCTGCGGTCAACGCCAATACCCTTAGCGGCCTAATAATCGCCTTTGTAGCCGCCATGGCAGGACAGGACACGGCCTACAATGAGGACAATATCTCGCTGAGAATGACAGTCGATGCTAGGGTGATGGGCATTGTGCCGTACTCGCAGACGCACGAATAGACATTTGCAGAATTCCAGCGAGTCATGGGCGCGCAGCCAGACGAGGAATTCGCCTGCAACTGAGCAAAGGTTCTAAAGGCGCAAGCACACATTGCTTTTTGTCAGCAGTTGCGGAAATTCTACCACACGTTTACAGTCAATGCAGACATCAACCGCGTCTGGGAGTTCTACACAGATATTGGTCATCTTGAAGTGATAACGCCGCCGGAAATGCAGCTCAAGATGGTCAGATCGACGACAGGCCACAAGCTGGCGGAGGGCACAGAGGTGTGGCTGACAGGCGTGCCGGTCATTAGAAGCAACTGGCACTCGAAAATAACATCGCTCAAGCCCTACGTGTACGTCGACGAAATGCTCTCTGGCAGGTTCAAGGTGTGGAAGCACGTGCATGCCTTCCGCAAAATAGACGAAAAAACTACAGAAGTGATAGATGAGATCGATTTTGAATTGCCATACGGGTTTCTCGGCAGGATATTTGAAGGCTATGCCTACAGGCAATTGGAGCAGATTTTTGAGCACAGGAAGCAGGCCACGATAAAGGTGCTGGTATAAAGATATTTTGACGTTGCAGTTGGCATGCCGCTTGAGAATGCAGGATAAGGCGCCCTTCATATATCATCTACTGTTGCGCATCAGGGCTGTCAGCTATGTGAACGCCTGACCAGCTCTAGCATCAGAACGTCGGCGGCATTCTGGGCGTGGGAGAAGCCGACGATGCCTTTAGAGTCTGGGTCATCGAAGAGCTGTTAATTTTGGGATAGGCAGACGTGGCGTTGGGGCATCATCATACAGATAGACAAAATCCACTAGAGATCCAGCAAAGAAATTGTGATGTATACTAGATTACCCTGACAGAACGGGCAAGCTCGCGGGCTGATTTTTTGTCCAGCCTGACCTTGCTCAGTATCGTGTACCTGTCTGGCCGGAGCGATTGCGCTGTGACAAGTGCCTTCACGACGTGCTCCTCTGCCAGCTTGATCTGCTTGGCCTTTGTAGGAGAGCCGACGTTCTCCAGCGTCTCGACAACCTTTTCCCAGTCAAGGCCGTGCAGTTTCGCCATCATTATCGTGCCGATGCCGACACGCTCGCCGTGCAGGCCATAATTGGGGCCGGCCACGTATTCGACTGCGTGGCTGAACAAGTGCTCCGCGCCGGAGCACGGCCGGCTGCTGCCGGCAATGCATGCTGCAACGCCGGCGCTGATGAGCGCTTCAACAACAGTGCGTATGCTGAACCGGCTCTTGCGCTTTAACTTCTCCGATTCATCTAAAATTATCTTGGCGCTCATATAGGCAAGGTTTGCGGCATAGCTGCCAAAGTATTCTTCATTTTCGTCGCGCGCAAGCTCCCAGTCCTTGACTGCGGTTATCTTTGCAACCAGATCGCCGCAGCCTCCTGCAAGCAGCCTGGGTGGCGCCTGCGACATCAAATGAGTATCGGCAAGCACGCCTATCGGGGTATTTGTCTTTATCGAGTGGGGCTTGTCCGTGCCCCTGACAGAGACGAACGGGCTTGATATGCCGTCGTGCGATGCCGATGTCGGCACGCTCAAAAAGGGCTTGCCCAGCCTGAATGCAGTCATTTTCGCAACGTCTACAGAGCGCCCGCCGCCAAACCCTACCACAAAATCCGGCAGGTTGCTCTTTATCCTGCCCTCAAGGCTGCCGACGGTATCCATCGAAGCGTCGCCAACTATATGCCACGAGCTTGATAGCCCTGCCTTTTCAAGCGACTCGGCGCACTTGGCTCCTGCCCTTGCCTTGACTACTCTACCCGTAATCACTGCAACCCTTGAAGCGGCACCGCCAAGCGAGCTGACAATGGAGCCGACCTGCGGAATCACGTCTTCGCCTATGAGTATCTTCCTCGGCAACTCCATCAGGTGGGTAGGCGCAGAAGAATTCAATGGAAAAAACCTATGCGAGGCAACTAATTAAGCTTGTAGAGCTATGTCTTGTCGCCGTCGGATTCCAAGCTTTCGTCATCTCTGACGTCCGTGTCCTCAGAACCTGCGTCGTCCGACATTGGCCCCTCTTCCTGTTGTGCCTGCTGTTGTCCTCCCGGCGCGCCTTCTCCACCGCCGACAACTTCTGCAGTGGCGTAGCCCCGCCCTACCTTTGTCACCCTTATCCTGACGCTGTCCCCGACGTTTGTGCTTGTGACAAATATCACCAGCCCCTGAACTCTGGCAACGCCGCTGTCGCCGCGCTTGCTCATGGACTCGATCTTGACGTCATACTCTTCTCCTACTCTTACTGGCGATGGCCTGAACGGCCTCGGCCCGCCGAACCTTCCTCCGCCTCCTCCATATCCTCCTCTGTAACCTCCTCCACCGCTGTGGGAGTCGCTTCCTTCTCCATAACTAGAGCTATCTTCCAAATTGGGTCGCTCCGTATTATAAAGGAGGGTCAGTATTTCAACTTTGATATTGCCTCTTGGTACCCAAGCCAAATATTTAATATGGGTGGCAGAGCAAGAAACGCCATACGCAGACGCAGGCCGCTATATTTGACGACGGCCGTTTAAGAGATTGTGTTCATGCAGCGTAAACAACCATACCAAGAATCTGCAAGCCAGAACATCATGGCAGTCATACTGCAGAGTCTGCCACAGGAAGCCGGCCTTACCAAAATAGAATACGAAGGTCCAAGGATAGCGCTCTATTCTAGAAACCCCAGCTACCTAATGCAGAACAACCAGCTCGTCTCAAACATGGTCAACACGATAAAGAAGCGCATTGTCGTCCGCACCGACGAGTCGATAAGGCGCCCACAGCAAGAGTCTGCCAAAATAATTGAAGAGACGATACCAAAAGAGGTTGGCATATCGGGCACCTTCTTTGACGCGGTGATCGGCGAGGCGGTGCTCTTTGCAAAAAGGCCTTGGATGCTTGCGCAGGTGGGCGAAGATTTCGATAATATCGAGCTAGCAGAAAAGACGGGGTGGAAGGTGCGAGTGAGGAAGGCTCCACGCGACATGTCGCCCATTGAATCGCTGTACAAGACGCTTGGCGAGACGGTGAGCGAGCGCACGAGGTTCTACCGTGAAGTCGGAGACAAGATATTCCGAGACAAGCTGAGCGATTCTGCAGAAGCCAGCCTCATTACGCTGGGAGGCTTTGCAGAGGTCGGCAGGTCGTGCATCCTCTTGACAACAAGGGAGAGCAGGATACTGCTTGACTGCGGCATCAACCCGTCTGCAAGGGACTCGCTAGCTGCCCTGCCGCGCTTTGACGTTGCGGGCGTGGCAATGGAAGAGATTGACGCAGTGGTGCTCAGCCACGCGCACCTTGACCACACCGGATTTCTGCCTGCGCTTTTCAAGTACGGCTACGGCGGCCCGGTCTACTGCACCGAGCCCACCCTTTTGCTCATGACCATGCTCCAGCGTGACTACATCAGGCGCGCCGGCAGCAAGAACGCGCTCTATTCAGACAGGGACATCGAGCGCGCTATAATGCATACGATAACGCTGACGCACGGCATAGTGACAGATATTTCGCCTGATGTCAAGCTAGTGCTTTCAAATTCTGGCCACATCTTGGGCTCAACCTCTATCCACCTGCATATCGGAAACGGCGACCACAACCTTGTCTATACGGGCGACATGAAGTTTGGCAAGACACTTGCGCTTGACAACGCGTTGTGGAACTTTCCGCGTGTCGAGACTATGATAATCGAAAGCACGTACGGAGGCAAGGAGGACATCATGTGCCCACGGGAGCAGGCGGAGGCCAATCTACTTAACGCAATAAGCAGAGGCATTGCAGCCGGCAGGTGCGTGCTGATCCCTGTGCCAGCGGCCGGCATTTCGCAGGAGCTGCTCCTTGTGCTTGACAGGCACATGAAGGAGGGAAGGCTGCAAGGAGCAAAGGTGCTAGTGGAAAAAACCATTTCGGAGGCGACTGCCATCTATGAAGCGTACCCGGAGTTCCTTTCGAAAGAGCTGCGCCGGTGCGTGCTTGAGTCGGAGGCGAGCCAGTTTGGCTATGACAAATTCACAACAATCGACTCGGCAGCGCTCGATAATGAGCCGGCATTGATCCTTGCACCTTCCTCAATGCTGGCCGGCGGACCGTCTGTCAACTACCTGAAGCAGATAGCCGGCGATCCAATGAGCCGGCTTGTCATGGTGTCATACCAGGCTGCAGACACACCCGGCAGGGCCATACAAGACGGCGCTCGGCAGGTAACTATCAAGGGCGAAACAATCCGCCTGCAGTGCCAAGTCGACAGGATAGACGGATTTGGCAGCCACAGCGATTACAACCAGCTGATGAACTACGTCGGCAGGCTGAGGCCGAAACTCAGACGTGTGCTTGTGAACCATGGCGAGCGCCCAAAGGCGCAGAACCTTGCAAGCATGATAAACAAGCAGTACAGGATCCAGACACAGCACCCGCTAGTGCAGGAAGCAATCAAGCTACTTTAGGTCGTAGGCGCCGCGCCAGATCTTGACGCCTGGCGGCGTGATTACAATGCGCTCCTCGCCCAGCCTTGCAATGTCTCCGCCCACGGTCTGACAGTAAGAATACAGCTCCTCCACGACCTTGCGGAGCTCCTCGACGTCCTTTTGCGCCAGAGGCGTGACCCTGAGGATGAGGATCATATGCTTCTTGATGTCCTCCTTGATCGCAGTCATGTCTGTAATGTCACGCAAGGTCAGAGCCTTCAGGTAAACTGGAGTTTTCTGGGTCTGCATCTATCTAAATTGCACTTGAGCTTCTCATGCGTGCTCAATAGTCGTGCTGGTCAAATCTCGTTTACCGAATAGTTGATTTTAGCTGGATAAAATCATCTGCGAGAGTTGTCATCCCCGGAATTGGCGACTTTTCTTGTATGTGTCTATATGCGCAGGGCGTCTATCTTGGCGCTGTCGCCTGGCACAGCTGAAATTTCGATCGCCCTGCCATTGATAGCCATCAGCCTGACCTTTGACTCGACGCCCTTCGGGGCATCAGAGTAGCGCAGTACGATGCCAGCGCATTTCTTCAGAAGAGAGTCGTCATATTTTTTCCTGCCTCTCAGAATGCACGTTGGGCCGACGTAGTCCTTGGCTTCAATCATAATGTCGCCTTCTGTCACCAGCGCCTTGACGACTTCGTTTTCGTCCTTGTTTCTGCCGACAACCAGCTTGGCGTCTTGCGTCAGCCTGAAATGCCTGCCCACCTTCAGGAGCTCGATGTCGTTCAGGGTAGGAATGTCATCAGCATGATCCATAATGTCCTCGACCCGCTTTGAAAACGCCGGGTCTGTAAGCAGGCAGCCGCCCGCTGCGTTTGGCGGCTCGGCTATGCCAAAGTGCTTTGCAAGCACAAGCTGGCCCTTTCTCGACCTGCCCTTGATGTCTCCCATGTTTTCCCTTTTTACTAGGCCGGACTTTTCTGCATCAGTCGGCGGGAGGTGCTTCGCCGACAGAGGCCTCAGCACCTTGCCTGCCATGCCTGCCTCGTCCTCGATAATGTGGAGCGCGCGGCTGTTTTGGCTCATTGGGCGCTGGAACAGCACTTCGCCCGTGACAACAAAGTCGGCGCCGGTCTTTTCCATGTGCTCCTTGGCCGCATTGTACATTATACCCCTGCAGTCGATGCATGGGTTCATCCCAGAGCCATAGCCGTATTTCGGGTTCTTTAGCATGCGGAGATACTCCTCACCAAAATACACTGTTTTTAGCTTAATGCCCAGCTCGTCGGCCACTTCCTTGACGCGGTGGCCGCATCCCTTGCCGCAGTCAAAATCGCAAAATGGCGTCTTGATGGCCACCGCCTCGACGTCTACTCCTTGCTCGAGCATCATCCTCACTGCGAGGCTGCTGTCAAGGCCGCCGGACAGAAGTGCCACCGCCTTGGACTTTTTCTTCTCTTCCTGCGGCTTGTCTCCGTCTTGCTGCTGCGACATTGTAAAACGATTGCGGGCGATTGGTTATAAAAATGATATGAGTATGTTCCCCGCCTCTGACTTACACGCTGTCACAGGTTAGCCGTAGCTGTTTCCTCTGCGTGCTCTTTAACGGGGTGAATTACATATATGCACGACTAGGTATTTCTGCTTTTTCGGTGTCAGGATGGGTTGTCGTCAGGGTCGACGCCCAATATTACACCACTGCCCTGTAGCGCATCCATGTCCCGTCGGTGAAATGCCCTGTGACACAGCACTGGATCTGACCTCTGCCGTCTAGCGGAACCCACCACTGCTCGTCCGAGTACGACGAGTGGTTCTGGTTCAGCAGGTACGTTACCTTGTAGTTCCTTGCGCTGTCGCTTAGGCCCTCGATCTCGAGAAAGTAGTTCATGTCACCATTTCCGCCAGGACCCTCGAAATCCATAGAAATCCCGTTGCCGTCACTTGACTTGTCGATGACCTTGTACGCCTTGCTTTCCTGAACCCTAACCTTGAAGATGTCTTCCATCCTTATAATGAGCATGTCCGGCATATATCCTTCACAAAGGCTTCATAACCAACTATGTCGGCCGTCCTGCCACTTGAGCTCTGGTACTCGATCTTTTTCATTTTCATATACTGCCCTTCGTCATTGATAGGTTCGCGGACGGAAAGTGGCGCATGCCGCGATAGTGCGTTGCTTCTGCAGCTAGAATGGCGCTCAGCATAAATGCAGCAACAACAACAACAACAAGAATTACAGCAGTGGAAAGCGCCAGACAACCAGCTGTTTTTCCTGTTATCTGGGATTTTTTTCTATCATATGTCACTTTCGGGGCGCGCAATAATAACAGTTGAGGAGAGAACTAAGGCGAGGCTATTTCGAAGAATCTTGAAAAGATGACCTTTAGTTGTTGTCGGGAAGCAGTGCTGACAGATTTATCTCGAATGCAGCGATTGGTACTCTCATCTTAAAGGCCTCTAGTGCCGCCGGCTTCATTTCACCTATCATTCCAACAACTTTGTTGTCGGCGATTATGTCGGCGCACCTGCCAGCTATAAAAAATGGATTATTTTCTGATGCTTTCGTTTCGACGTCCATGCCGAAGCATGACTTTAGCAGCGCCTGCATCGCAGACTTGATTTCTGTGTAATCAGCGTCAGCGTGCGCCACTGCCGCACCCACACTCCAATTTTCGATTATCGCGCCTTCCTTGCGGGAGAAGGTCTTACCTATTTCAAACAGCCGCTGGGGGTATTCCTCATGCACGTTTCGCGAAAGCGACTGAAGGAGCGACGGGACAAGCGAGTCGCGTAGGACTTCGTGCTCGATGCTCCTTGAGCCGTCTACAGAAAGCACATTTTCGGCAAGCCTGCTAAACGATTTGTACTGAACTTCCGTGCTTGTCAGCGAAAAGCTGAGCGATTCGAGCATGCCAAGGCCAGTCATGGCTTCTCTGATTGCTGCAAAATAGCCAGAGAGGGAATTTCTCTGTCCTGCTGTGCTTGCAGCCGGGAACGTTGGCTCTAGGTTGTATATGCCGTATCCTATCGCTACTTCTTCCGCAATGTCGATCGGGTGGCTTATGTCTGTGCGGTAGCGCGGCACTGTGCACACGATCTTTTTGCCAGTTGCCTTTGCGTCAAGCTTGCTCTTCTTCAGGCACCTGACAATCTCCTTTGCCCTAAGTTTGAGTCCGAGGATGCTGTTGATGTAGTCGATATCGACAGAAATTTCGCTCGCCTTCATCTGCGGGGTTTCGATCTTTTTATTGCCGCTTTTTATTGACACCGTCCTTATTTCAAAACCTGCGTCGTGCAGCGTGGTAGCAATAATTGCAAGCACATCTTCAGCTGCCTTTTGGTCGGTGGCTGTGACCTCGACAAAGAGGTTGCGGCACTTCTCGTCAACCTTTGTCGCGTTGCCGTTGATTATCGGTGGGAACGAAAGGACAGTGCCTTCCCTGTCAACAATTAGAGGATACTTATCAGATTTCTCCAGAATATGGCCGTACTGCCTGCCAATTTCAGATTCCTTCAAGATATCATCTATCGACTGCTCTGAAGACTCGCCAAGGGGAACAAAAGAATAGTCAGAGCTGACTGCCTTGTAGGTGACGGGAAAGCGGATGGCGTCAAGGTTATGTATCCCGATTGAAGTCTTTTTGCGCCTCCTGCCAATGCCGTTGTCGAGGTCTTCCTGCATGGCTATAAACTGCTTTATCGTCTCGTCGTCAAGCCTCCCGTTCTTGGCTACAAGCGCCACAATGTGCGGCCTTGTCTTCTCGATTGATTGATCTACCTTGACAGTATAACCGCTCCTGCCGGCCAGCCTGAACTTGGGCATCCCTGTTTCGATTTCAAGTAGTCCGCGCAGCGCCCTGCCAATGCCATAGTCAGACGAAAAGTCCGGCCTGTTCGGGTTGTATTCCACCTTGATGACGTTATTGTCAATGCCTTCGATGTCAAGCGCAATAAACGGAAGCAGGTCGAGCACCTTGTCCACCTTGGCGCCGGGGACGAATTCCTTCAGCCTTTCTATTGCCAAATTTACAACTGGCATCTTGGCACGCTCCTGAGCCACGCAAGCCTGCTGCTGTACAGCTCGCGCACATCGTCAAGTCCAAAGCGAAGCATGGCAATCCTCTCAAGTCCTCCGCCCCATGCAAGCACCGGGTTCTTTATCCCAAGCGGCTTTGTTACCTCTGGCCTGAAAATGCCCATGCCAAACAGCTCGATCCATTTTTCCAGTTTTTCGTTGTAGATCATGCTCTGCAACGACGGCTCGGTGTACGGAAAGAATGTGGGCCAGAATTTGATCTTCGTGATGCCCATCTTGGCATAGAATTCTTTTTGCAGGCCCATTAGGTCGCGCAAGGATGCGCCCGGCGCGGTTGCGACGCCTTCCACCTGATGAAACTCGACAAGGTGCTTGTACGACACCTTTTCGTTGCGAAAGACCCTGCCTACAGAAAAGAGCCGGCCCACTTCAGGCTTGACCTTTGCAAGGTGCTGAAGCGTCACAGGGGTGGTATGCGTGCGCAGAACCATGCGCTCTGCTTCTTTGGCGTCCCACTCAGCGCCCCATCTCTGCTGGTGGATGCGAGAAACCTTTGCGATCTGATCCTTGCTTGCAGGTATTGACTGCCTCTGTCCCAAAATGTAGAATGTGTCCTGCATCTCCCTTGCAGGATGATCCTGCGGGGTGAATAGCGCGTCAAAATTCCAGAATCCAGACTGCACAATCGGACCGTCAATCTCTGCAAACCCTAGGCCGACAAAGATCTCTTTTACTTCTTCAATGATGTCCACCAGCGGGTGGCGCCTTCCAGGGAAAACTGCCGGCGCTGGTGCCTCGACGTCAAGCGCGCTGAGCTTGACATCTCTCCACTTGCCAGACGTGATCATTTCTGCAGTAAGCCGGCGTTCCGCCTGCTCTTCATCGAGCGTATGAAGCAAGGCTCTGCCTGCATCAGCAAGAGAAATCTGGGCACTCTTTTGCTCCTTTTGCACAACATAGTCGGGACGCTTTTTCAGCGACTCCAGTCCTTGCTTTTCCCCCTCTGTTAATTTCGATACTTCAATGCTACCCAACGACACCAGCTTTTGGAGCAGAACTTCTTCGGCAGAATTGTTGCTGGCAGAACCTACAAGAGCCATCCTGCTGCCGTTCGCAAACTGGATCCACTTGTTGCGCTTGGCAGCTGCAACTGCTGCATTTACTTCGTCGTTTTTCAGCCTGCCGCTTGCAAGAATCTCCGCCATTGTGCTCTTGCCTTCTTTTATTGCATTGACTAATCTTCGCTCAGGCAAACCCGACTGAACCGCGGTCTGACCGCCGGCCGCAAGCGAAATGATCAAAGTAGAAGATTCATCAAGCGTTATCAGGTTCTTGAACTTGAGCCATTCCACGCCGCGCCGGACCTGATCAATTTCAAGGCCAGTCGCCTCTGCAAGTCTCTCGACAGAGGCTGGCTTGCTGTTGCTCAACGCTTTGAGTATAGCCTGCTCGATTGGATGAAGAGCCGGCGCATCAGTACTCATTTGTCAAGGTTTTGACAGTGGAAGACTTTTTAAACGTTTAACGACTTGTTTGCAGCAAGGATGGATCAGGCCGACAGCAACGATCAGAGCAAGGACGACTTTACAGTCACACCTTGGGAAGTCGAGGGCGAGGTAGACTATGGCAAGCTGATCGAAAAGTTTGGTACGCAGCCAATAACCCCCGAGCTGCTCCAGAAAGTCAAGAGCATGACAGGCGAGATCCATCCGATGTTCAAGCTGGGCTACTTTTTCTCACACCGCGACTTTGACTGGATCTTGGATAAAAAGCAAAAGGGCGAGAGCTTTTACCTCTACACCGGCAGGGGGCCGTCGGGCATGGTTCACATGGGACACCTCATGCCCTGGATATTCACCAAATATCTGCAGGATAAATTTGACTCGAAGCTGCTGTTCCAGCTGACAGACGACGAAAAGTTCCTCTATGGGCAGGACAGGACGCGGGAGGAGATCGCGAATTACACTTATGAAAACATACTTGACATCATTGCTATAGGGTTCAACCCAAGAAAGACCAAGATAATCGTGGATACAAAGCACATCGGGCATTTGTATCCAATCGCAACCGAGATTGCAAAGAGGATCACGTTTTCAACAGCCAAGGCGGTCTTTGGCTTTACAAACTCTACCAACATTGGCATGATTGGATTCCCGCCTATTCAGGCGGCGCCGTGTTTTCTGCCCTCTGTAATTGAAGGCAAGCCTGTCCCTGTGCTGATACCCGCAGCCATCGATCAGGATCCGTACTGGCGCATGACAAGGGACATTGCTGACAGGATGGGATACTACAAGCCTGCCCAGATACACAGCAAGTTCCTGCCCGGCCTTGGCATGCTGGGCAAGATGTCTTCGTCCAAGCCAGAGACTGCGATCTTTACCACAGACGAGCCTGAGATCGTTGACAAGAAAGTCTCGATGGCGTTTACTGGCGGCCAGCCCACCGTGGCGCTCCAGCGCCAGCTTGGCGCAAACGCCCCCGGCTGTCCAGTCTTTTGGTACTTGCGCTACTTTTTCGACACTGAAAAGCAGTCAGACGAGCGCCTGCTCAAGTGCAAGAGTGGCAACCTTCTATGCGGCGAGTGCAAGGCAGACCTTGCCAAGGGCGCCAAGCCGTTCGTAATCGAGTTCAAGAAGCGGCGCGAAAAGGCCAAGGATGTAGTTGACAGGTTCATGTACGACGAAAAGCCCTTTGAAAAATAAAATGAAAACCATAAAATTCGAATGCGACGACCGCTACGAAGCGGAAAAGCTGGCAGGCCTCGTGTCAATGCAAAAGGACAACACTGTGTGGGTCGCCGGCGTTGCCGCCAGTGTGGGCAGCGAAGTTGTAATACAATTGAAGGACAGGTCGTCTCATGCGGTGGTGCTGAAAGACAAGGAAACTGCGGGCAGACTCAAATCGCTCTTGGTTGACATGGTGAAGGGAAAAATAAGGATCCATTCGAGCGCCTTTAGCGGCTCTTTGGCGGAAATAATTCTAGATGACTAGCGAAGCTCCTTGTTCATCTCGTCTGTCAGTATTTCCTGAACTTTCCTGAAATACAGGCCGGTCGAGTAGGGCATCATGGGTATGTATTCCTCTATTACCTGCATGACGTACGGTACCGCCCTCTTTGAGACATCCATTTTGAACTTCATCCACAGGATCCTGTCCTGCTCAAAGTGGACCTTGTCCTTGAGGTGCGGCGGGACAACTTCCCTTGACCTGTCCTCGACCCGCTTGTACCAGTATGCGAGGACATCTGGATCGAGCCCTTCGCGCAGGTTCTTTACTCCAGTTATTATCTTGCCTGACGCATAATCGATAGGTGTCTCCGGGTACACGCCAAGTCTATTGTTTATCTGGATAAAATCCGGTTAATCAAAGATCATTGATTAACGCTTGTGCGCTAATAGACACATAGTCGGGGCAGCCATTGTTATTGTTCTCTCTCTTTTTTCCATTTAATTATTTGTTGCTGCTGCTTCTGAAACTATCCCTGTATATGGTTCCTCCATACGACAGTATGTACAGGTAGCCATCAGGTCCGACCTCTATGTCTGTAATGCCATTAAACCCAGTGCCAAAAACGATATCACTCCGGTCATCGTTGCTGTCTGCCACTTTGTCTGCGAGCGCTCCATCAAGTTCCAAGCCTGTTCTATTTTCATTGAGGTCGAAATTGTAGAGTATCCCGTTGTTTATGTCGCCTACAAACATGTCATTCTGATACTGTTCGCCAAAGTTCGGCGAGTTAAAGAACTTGATGGATGTGACGCCTACTGGAATCTGCCATACGAATTCTGGGTCACTGTAATTGCCTCTGCTAAAGTCAATTAATTCAACATCTTCAACATCTCCAACGCCTACAACGTTATATTCGTCAAGGTTTTCTTCTAATTTGGAGATCAATCTCTGCACGTCTGCCCATCCACTGTTGGATCCCGGTTCTACTAAATTGATCTCGTCGCCAAAATCTGGACCATTTTCAGTGTCCCATAGATTGCCAGTTACAGGGTCAAAGTCTATGCCAAAGCTGCTGCGTATGCCATAGGCATAGTAGTATTGTAGCATGCTGCTGTCGGGATCCTCCTCGTCGACCAAGATAGCGTCAGGGAATGGATTGCCTTCAGAATCGATTCTTAGTATGCCACTCGTTCCGTCTGGTGGCAAACCATCTTCGAAATTTTGAGCCTGCGTTTTACGATGGTCTAAGTCTCCTATCATCAGGTAAATGGTGATAGTGGCGACAGCAGCAGTATTGTTGCTATTATTGTCGACATTCTCGTAGGTAGCCAATATCGGAACGCCATTATAGCGCGGCCCTGGTATAGCTGGCAGATCCAGCAATAGTTGTGAATCCATAATTGTGATACCGCTGTTGCTTTGTCCTCTTGTCAACTGGTACCTATACAGCCGGTTGCCTGTTGGCACCACTCCTTTATCATCATCGCCATCTTCTCCTCCGCCTGATTCAGTAAAGTACAGAAAAACGTAAGTGGCGGTTATTTCTGTTGAATTGGCAGCCGCGGCTGCTGTCTCATCTGTTGCATCAATGACTGCCATCCCGAGCAGGCCTCTCTCATTGGTTCCATTATTGTTCGCAACTTCAACATCGATCAGGGGCTCATCCTGTATTTCTCCGTCTATTATTACCAGTTTTACATTGCCGTTATTCCTTTCTATAACGAAAATATCGTCGCCAGAATCGCCCAAAAATGCCATTGCCGTCGGATTTTCTAGACCACTGGCGACCTCTTCCAATCTCAGGTTTGGGTCAGTTAACTGCGGCGAACCTCTGTCTAGCGATATTTGCATAAGATGACGGCCATCATAATACTGCTGTGGTTGTCCTAACACAGGGATGCTGCCGCTGCTTACAACAACAATAACCATGGCAAGAAATAATGACGTTCTGAACTAAACTGCCCTAAACATGCCATGACGTTATTATTATCGTTATATATGGATTCACTAGAACCGCAGCAGTACGGTTTTTCCTGTATTTTCTCTAGATGGCCAGTTATGAACTCACTATCACGATAATATTTTTTCGTCAGTCAAGTCTTAGACCAAATCACATAAGAACAGTATCCGGACAGTTAACACCCTCGAGAACACGCTCAACATATATCCTCGGATTTGCAATCTTTTGTTCACTACCTATTTTTTCTTGTCCTTACACTGACAAGTGTCAATCTTTGTGTATTAGCCTGCCATAGCTGTCTATCTCGCCGGCCCGGATTCTCGACGAGGAAATAGGCGAGCCATCCTCTGCCTTTACTAGCTCTACTGCAATTACCTGCACTGGCTTCAAGCCCTTTTTGGCGCGCATCTCGTTGAGGAGCTTGCCCTTGCCCTTGGTCTCGCCGCTCGCCACTAGTGCGCCAACGTCGCCGGTTGTCACGGCTGGCCCAAAGTCGCCCTCTAGCTTTGCAATTTCATAGCTGACGCGTCCATATTCGTTTTTTATCATCTTTTTCAGGTTTTCAACCCGCTGGTTAAAATTGTGGTTGAGCTTTTTCCCGCGCTTGGCCGCAAACTCGTCGCTTGAAACCCCGATTATCACCTTCATGCCGACCTGAAAAGCTTTTGCAAGCAGGGCAACGTGGCCGACATGGATTTCGTCAAACGTGCCGCCGGTCGCGACGACAGGAAACTTTTCAGCCAACGCTAGTTATGCAGGCATGTGCAATATTAATTCGTAGTCTAGCCTTTGTTGAATATCTTGACTGCCTGCGGCGGACAGACGTTCTCGCACGCCATGCAAAAGATACAGTCCTTTTCCCTTATCATGAACGCCTTTTTCTCAGATGCAGGGTGGCCCGGAGTTTCAAGCCACTCATAAACATTGACTGGACAGGCTTCAATGCATGCGCCATCAGCCACGCATATGTCAAAATCAATGCAGACGTAATCGCCCCAGATGCCAAGCTGGCCAGGTGGGTCCATAGGGCCCCACACCTTGATGCCCTGGTATGTGCCGGCTGCTTGGCGCTTTTCCTTAAACTTGGAGTCAATCGGGCCTTCAACCTTGCCGTAGCTTGTGCCTGTGCCTGTTAGCGATATCGTCGTGGGACCGCCACCACCGCCTGCTGCTGGAGCCGCGGGAGCTGGCATGGCAGGTGGCGGAGCAGCAGCAGCCGCCGGCTTGGGTGCTGCGCCCGGCGCGGCTGGGGCAGGCTTGGACGCAGCCACAGCCGCGGCTGCCATCGTCTTTTGCCTTTTAACAATGCAAAGTTGATTATGAACGTCCCTCATGCTTTCCAGTGTGATCGAGTTGCTGTGCCTAAGAAGGGTTCCACAGTCTTCGCACACATATTCCGCTATGGTAGTAGAGGACACGAGTTACTATGGATATTAACTCATTTATTAATTATTTGAACTGCCCACCGTAGCTTTTTATTAACAGCATCTGGCTTGTATCTCTGCCCACGGAACATGTTTGACAACAGGATCTTTCTGGACAGGTTTTCTAAGGAAGAAGCGGCAGCTCTGAAAGGTCATTTCTCAAACGTTGACAAGGCCGTTTTCGCCATAATTACGCCAAAGCAGGTCGATAGAGGGGCGTTGATGTCAAGGTACTCGCGCACGGACAAGACTATGCGCCGGGTTTTCTTGGATGAATTTGCAATGAACCCGAACAGGGGAGAGGAATTTTACAGGCGCGTCCTGCTCGAATACGGCGACGACTCAGTTGCCGAGCTCGGAGAGGCTCAGGTGGCCGTTGAAGGCATTTCCAACATCGCGGCAAAAAAGATCGAGGACCGCAGAATCGGACTATCCTACTTGGAGAAATCGTCCCGCTATGTCGCATTTGGCCAGAAGGTCGGCGGCTATTACAGGTACTGCAGGGAAGAGGGCATTATGGCGTCAAGCCACGCTGACCGATACCTTGAGACCTGCGACCATTCGTTTGACGTTTACAGCAAGAGCATACAGACGCTGCAGACATTCCTGAAGGAAAGGGAGCCGATTGATCGCTTCAACTTCTTTGACTCTGCATCACAGCACGAAGTGCCCTTTGGCAGCTTGAAATCAGAAGAGGATGTCGAGGCTGCCAAGCGCATATACAACGTCACGATAAAGGCCAAGGGGCTCGATCTTTTGCGCGGTCTTTTGCCTGCCGCAACGATGACAAACGTCGGCATTACCGGCAACGGCAGGGCATTTGAATACCTGCTTACCCTGATGTACAGCTCGAGGCTGAAAGAGCTAAGGTCGATTGCCGAACAGCTGTTTGGCGAGCTCAATGCAGTCATTCCTTCGTTTATTCGTCGGGCAAACGACAGGTACGGCCAGGCGCTGCAAGAGTACATAGCAAAGACCGAAGGCGCAGTCAGCAAGTTGGTAGAAAATCATCTCTCCGGGCTTGTTACAGAAGAAAACCCCGAGCCTGTGAGGTTGCTTGATCATGAGGACAATTTCCAAGCGGAAGTAAAGGTCGCCTCTGCAATCCTGTACGAGCAGGCAAAGGGTCAGTCGCTTCATCGGATAACCAACTATGTCAAGTCGATGCCAAAGGAGGACAGGAACCGGATAATCAGGTCATATGCTGAGTTTCGCACAAACCGCCGGCACAGGCCGGGGAGGGCATTTGAAATGATCGACTATACTTTCGAGCTGTTCACGAACTTTGGCATGTTCCGCGACCTGCACCGCCATCGGGTTCTCACGATGGAGCGGCAATTTCTGTCAACAAGGCACGGCTATGACCTCCCGCCCCAGCTCATGCAGGCCGGGCTTGATAAGGACTTTCAGGATTGCATGTACCTCTCAAAGAGCGTCTATGAAGCAATTGCCAAAACGATGCCTGAAGAGGCACAGTACGTCGTCAATTTTGCCTACCGCTACCCTTACTTTATCAAGATGAACCTGCGGGAAGCGTGCCATCTGATAGAGCTGCGGACGGCTCCGCAGGGCCACCCTGACTACCGTGCAGTGTGCCAGAGGATGTACGGCGAGATCAAGCGGGTTCACCCGACACTTGCCGAGGGGATCAAGTTTGCCGACATGAACGCCTACCAGCTCGAGAGGTTCGATGCCGAGAAAAAGACTGAGAAGAAGCGTCAGCAGTCTGGTTAGCCATTGTATGGTTTTTAATGCCATTAGATGGTAGTAAACACCGATGTTAACCAACGTTTATATAATGCCATTTAATACCATTAGATGGTAATCAAAATGGTCGACAAGACAATCAAGGATGAAGGAAGAGCAGACGTTCGCGATGTGTACGATACAATGAGGGACAACCTCATCAGAACAGTAGACGAGTTCGCAAGGGTTCAGCCGCAGTACTCCCAGTCAATTTCTAACCTTCAGCTGGACTACATCCAGACAACCAAGAACATGATCCAGACTTCATTTTCTGCCCAGAAGCAGTTTGCAAGCGCCTGGAACGTGCCAGGAGTGCCATACGGCGACCTGTACACCAGGCAGTCAAACGAAATGACTAACAACGCCATCAGATCGGTCGGTATCAACAACCAGCTGACAATCAACGCACTGGACGCAGCAAGAGAGAACTTGAAGATCTATAACAGGACTGTTGACGCAGTCACCGACTTTTCCACCAACGTCGCAAAGGCTTGGACAACTTTCTTTGCCCAGCAGCAAGCCCAGTTCACGAGACAGGCATAGAGGCCCGTCTCCCTTCTCTCCTTTTTTCTTTTATTCTTCTAACCTGCCTGCATTTTTGATGCATTCGGTGCAACGAAATGCACTTACTAAATAATGTAACTTATTGCCTTCAACAAGGAGGTATAAAGTCGTAAATCCCTATGTGGTATGCCACAAAATGAAGAAGCAGTACGGTTGGGGTAGCCATGAAAAATGGCAAAGATGTGTCGACGGGATAAAAAAGACCAATAAAAGAAAAAGGAAGAGTTGGCTATGTATAGAACGACCTGACAATCCCTGACAGATCTTTTTTCTGTAATCTTTTTCTTGATATCACGTATATCATTATATAATGATATCATGTAGACTGATTCTTGATATCAAAAATGGGTCAAAATTGCTGTGCGAAACCAATGTAGAGTCCACTATACAGGCTTGTAGAGCCA
>CAMLKF010000008.1 GCA_946480575.1 uncultured Nitrososphaera sp.
TTTTTCCCATTTTTAGAGCAAGCTTGCGCTCCTCTTTTTCCATTGCGAATGCAATCGAAAAGGAGTTTTTCTGCCCGTACTAGAAATTACTACAAAAAACATTACTCTGCTCTACTGCCATACCAATCCTCCATTGGGATGATGAAGTCTGATGGTTGCTGCTACAATAAATACCAGCTAGCAAGAGGGGAGCAAAGGGCTACACATATGTGTGTGTATGCGCGTGTGACCGTGTAGCTACTACTCTATTTCTTTTGCAAAAAGAAGCGGTCGCCAGGCCTCCAAATATTATTGAAGGTTAGCCGCATCGCTCCGTAAACACATCAGAATAAGAGGCCATAACAATAGCTCATACAAGCTTGACATGAAATACTGTCAAAAGTGCTAGCTCCATTTTCGTGTTGAAGCGAATCGCTGTTCATGCTGTGGTTTGAAGTTAAGGACAAAGCGAAGATGAAAAACGAGAAAAAATGGACGCGCTTGACAGGAGGCTACGAAATGAAAATTACTAGCGCGATTTTGACCTGCTACGCCTACTACTCTTACCCTTACGACCCATCTTTGCATTTGCTACTGCGTAAGGATTCTTTGCACCACCTTTGCGTTTTATTTTTTTCACTGCTCTATCGAACTTTCGCTTGCTAACGCCTTTCTTTACTCCTCTGGGCATATGTCTATTGATGCAAAACATAGCATATTAAAACAGCAGAAAATTATTATCTATCAGTCATTACCCGGCGAGTAAAGCTTGCAACATTCTTAATCATAGTGGGACATATTATGTGTGTTAATGCAGATGTATCTTTGTGACGAATGCAAGCAAGACTTCGGGACTATGAGTGACTTGACTATCCATTACAAAAAGGAGCATCCCAAAGCCCACAAAAGGCTTACAAAAGATGTTTCATGCTAGGAGGCGTCGTGTTTTCCCTAGATAGGACAGCAGGTCCGAACCCTGCGTAATGGTTATTGGCTGCCATTATACCAAACTTGGCTTTCATTGTAGCCTTCTTTACTTTGCTCGCCCACCCTTGTATCTCTTCTAACCCGTTCTTCTGGATTTTAGGCAAATTCCTTTCTGTCATCGTCAGTCCTTCCATTTGTTCGTACATCTTTAGAAACTTCAACCCTTTTTCAGTAGTCCTGTAACTTTTTGTTTCATCCAGATATTCTAAAAGTCCATTTTACATCAAAAGGACAAGGTATTCTTTTAGCTGCGCGTATGATAGAAATGATTTGTGCATTATTTGATTTTGAGTTTCAATTGTGCGATTTTCATCGTTTACTAAATGCGGAATTCGGGCAATAATTTCTGTTTGCATTCTGTAGATTTTTGGCATGGCGGCTTTCCGCCTTATTACATTCAAAAGTTACACTACGTACATATTTAAGCAATTGATATTCGTTATGTGGACGGTTAACGGTTTTTGCAGCATAGTTTTCTTGCACCCTTTTGGTGGGATGGCAGTGCTTCTACTGTGTCATCAATCTGAAATGAAAATATATGATTTACAGTTGTAAAAAAGCTTGCCTGGTCAGAGTTTTAGGGGTCAACAACGGCAGTTATTGAGAGCTAGACAAACCTTTCTTAGCGCGCAAGTGTAACGGTATATTCTCTCTCAGGGCTTGTCCTGACTATGATATTATTCTCTCTCTCTCTGTGTGTGTGTGTGTGTTATCGGCGCTGTTGTCGCTGCCCATGCTGCTGACGCTGTGGCTGTTGCTGTCGATAATGCTGCTGATATTGTGGACGTTGCTGTTGTTGCCAGTATTGCGGCTGTCGTGGCTGCTGATACTGCGGAAGATATTGCTGCTGTGGCTGCTGCAGTTCTCCGCCAGTGACGCCTATAAGATCATTTAACTCAGTCACTATCTCTTGCAGTGTTTGCACAAGATCGCCCAAAGTTCTGCCTGATGGACCTGTAATTTCAGAAAGTGTTCCCTCTAACTCACTACCTAGCTGTCCTACCTGTTGTCCTGCCTGCTGCCCGACATTACCCAAGGTACTCCCAAGACCTTGTGTTGCTCCACTGAGCGTCTGCCCTAGGCTTTCAGTCGCATTGTTTAGCGTAGAGCCAACTGCCCCTGTTACATTTCCTAAGGTACTGCCCAGAGTTGAGCCGAGGTTTTCTGTGACACTACCAACTGTCTCGCTAAGCGTCCTACCGAGATTTTCAACTCCTTCTCCCACCGCGCCGCCTCCTTGTTGTTTTTGTTGTCGTCCCTGTCCTCTTTGCATTTGCTGTGGTGGTGGCGGCGGCTGCTGCCGCCTTGTTTGAGGACTTCTATTGAAGCTCATATATCCAATGCTACTTGGTGGTTAAACTATAAAGCAAATTTATGACATGCCTGCAAAGAGAGGTTTTAGAATACTCATCCAGCTCGTTGATCCACAAGTTGTCTACAGCTAGGAGAGTATCGCAAAATGCTCCCTTAGGCCACTGGTGCGGCGAGTTCAACCCAAGTAATGGGACAGTTATAATGTGATTGCACTAACCAGATCATCAGCTCGGGCAAACTAAAAAAATACTATTTTACAAGCGATGCGCTGAAAAGGTAGACATAATTTAGTCGCATATTTTTTTCAGATACCGAGGATCTCATTAACCTGCTTTAGCAATTGCTTTCATCTCCATTGGCTTGTGCATACACATCCTCTAGTGCTATTCGCTGACTGCTTCCTTTTGAGTTCTTGATAATGAATAGCATCGGCTGAAAGAAAAAGGACCTTTGTATTGCCACGGTCTATCTCTAGGAACTTTTGATAAGAGTCAAAACCGTTTATATATTAATGCAGGTCTCGACAATAGTAGATAAAACGATAGAGTCGCCAGCGATAAAAGTGTCTTCGCTGTGCTTTAATTCATTATGGCCGTACTATCAAGGGACCATTGGACAGCCGGCTCCAGATGCATAAGGTCTAGTTGTTTTACCCTGGGTTCCATTCCAGCGTTTGAGTTATCTGAGTCGACACATGCTTTTTTGTCACTTGTTTCTTGTTCTGTCAGTCTTTATACAATTGTCCGATTTGAATCCGGTAACTGTTATAGCTAGCTGTAGGATTCGGCAGTCCGGTAATTCTCTTCATTTTCTCCACCCTTACAGGCAGATAATAGGGGGACTGTTCACTTCGTCATTATCCTGCAGCATAGGCTAGGTAAAACATGGACGGATAAAAAGAATTGTGATATTACTACTCTATCACATGGACGCTATGAAAGCCTGCCTTGCACTTAGGACATGCAGAGTGGACGCCTATGCAGTCCAAGCAAAAGTCGGCGGCGGCCAAAAACTCAGATTCTTCGGCCCGGTAAAAACAGCTCTCGCAGAACCTCTTTGCCAAGCTTGTACCCTTCTTACCTGTTCCCGGTGCAATTTAACCTTTTGCATCATTTTGTCGGCTTTTTCTTCTTCTTTTTTGCCCCCGGTCTTTCCTTGATTACCTTCGAGACCTTGTTGCGGATCTTGTTTATGTTGGCCTTGGGCGACGCCGACACGCAGAGGATGCCGTCGTCGAGCGGAAAAGTCATGAGCGTGACCTTTTCGTGCTCAGTTATGCTGTAGCGAACCTTTCCCAGCCTGTCGCTGTAGTTCTGGAACATCGTCATGTTCGACAGGGACTGGATGTACATGTGCTGCTCATCTGTCCCCTCGAGCAGCGGCTGAACTCCATGCTGGAAGCCGCCTTCGATGACCTCTCCTCTACTGTTCACAACGCCCACGAAGCGAATGTTCCGGTCAAGCTTGATAATCCTGTCGGAAAGGTTGCGCCGTTGCATTAGCGGATTCTAGTTGTCCGTGGGAATATAAATCGTTTACAGAATCATTTATTCCGCAAGCCGAGTTTCCATCGAGTGGCCGTCCTTTATGTGGGAAGAGTAGTGCAGGCGCACAAGCTCGTTAATGTCTGCGTCAGTAAAGTATTTCGTCGAATACCGGGCAAGGATAGTCTTGCAGTCGGAGCAATAGATCTCCTTGAACGCCAACGGCATGACTTTGCGCACGCCCGCTTTTATGCGTTGTTTTGGCGGTACTTGTTCTCGATGAAGCGCATCTTAGACGCCTTATAATAGATCACTTCACCTCTGCGCTCTATGACTGCCACGACTGCCTCTTTTCCCATCTTTTCTATCTGCTCGATCGCCTGTAAAAAGCTTCTTGCAGTCATGTTGGTTCCCTCGTTTATTCCAAAGATAACATACTTGGCCGGCTTTTTCTCATACTCTCCGCGCTCGTAGACTCTAAAGTCGTTGCCAAACCCAAACCCCTCTTTAGCCACGTAGCCCCTGCTACGCAAGTCGCGGTAAACCAAGAATTTCGTCATGATGTTTCTGTCGTATTTTACTAGCATATCAAAGAGCGAATCAAAGGTCATTTCCTTTCTGCCCTTGAGCACAAGCCTCTTTGTGTTCATCAGGTACAGTGCTTCGTACGCCTTGAGCACGTACTCGGCGTCTTCTTTTTCGCCAAAGCCCTTGGTGCGGAGCTCGTCCTGAGAACGCGTTTCGTCGACCAGAACTTTGCCGCTGCCAGCCAGACGCGCCTCTACCACTGGCGGCATCCCAGCTTCGTTCATTATTTTGGCGTCTGGAAACGCCGGCGTCGCCTGCGACATAACGATTAAATCACAGCAAACCTCCACATTTAAGCATTCAAATTTAGTAGTGCATTGATATGAAGGGAGTTAATTATCGAGAGACGCGCGGCATGCCGTATGTAAGGCGAGAATACATAGCCGGCAAGCCCCAAATCAAGATTGCCAGGTTTTCCTCTGGTCAGGCCGGAACTAATTACGATTACAAGGTAGAGCTTCTTGCAACCGAAAACATCCAGGTAAGGCACAATGCCCTCGAAGCCGCAAGGCTTGCAGCAAACAAACGGATGGCTGTTGCGGGCGAGATGAGCTTCTTTTCCATCCTGCGCGTCTACCCGCACGTTGTCCTGAGGGAGAACAAAATGATAGCAACTGCCGGCGCAGACCGTCTACAGGAGGGAATGAGGAGGGCCTTTGGCAAGGCAACAGGTCTCGCAGCAAGAGTCAAGCCGGGGCAAGTTCTCATCGAAGCCTATGTGACTGCGGCGAACCTTCCACTTACAAAAGACGGCTTTAAAGTCGCTTCAAGCAAAATAGGGTGCCCGACAGTTGTCAGGATTACTCCTCTAAGGGAGCAGATAGTGGACCTTCAAGATTAGATCTTGGCAACCAGACTTTTTACATTTTCAGAGTTGCACGCGCCAGTGGCCTTGCCTCCGATGCTCTTGCATATCAGCGCGGTGATGTTGTCTATTTCTGCACGCATTGCCTTTCCAACTGGCGAGGTAGGATTTGCAAGCTCGGCCTTGACATTGGCGTGATCCATGCCTTCGAGCAGCTGCGGGCTGTAACCAGAGCCAACCTGCATGAACTGCCCGTCTATGAGCAGGAACGGGATTATCTGGTCAGGGTTGAATGCGTCAAGAATTTCATACTCCTTTTCATCAAGTTCCTGCAGCGGCTCAAAATTCCTGTCGGCAGTTTCTTTGCCAATGAACTCGACATAGTCGCTTGTGTATTTTGCGCGGGCAAAGCTGACAGTAGGAATGTCCAGGTACTTTTCATCATGGCCGGCACTCCTCTCCTCGACAAGCCCCTCCCACTTGCCAAAATTGCTAAGCGCGTTGACAATGCCCCATCGCTCTGCGGCGCAAAAGGGGCAAAAGCCGGCACCCATGAAAAAGACAAGCGACTTGCCACTGGGCCTTTTCAGTGGCTCGTTAGTTACATGCATGAATTTCCCTAGAACCTTCTTTGGGATGAAACTGCTCACAGACAGGAATCCCTGGCGCTTGTCATTTTAATGTTCTGAAAAAGTATCATCAGGATCAGTGAGCCTTGCAGATATGGCACAACGGCTGCAGTGATTACCAAAGAAATGAACAATCCAACGATTTTGAGCCGCCCTGACCTGATGGCACCAAGTTACCGAGAATTGCTTTCAAAATTGCTGGAACAAAAACCCGGAGTGTGGCTCCACATGGTCAGGAAAGTAGTCGATGATTTTGCGCTGCATATGTCTGGATTAGGCGTACAGTAGTATGGGTACGTCAAAAGAGGGCGAGGAAGGAGGGACTTTCAAGGCCACCTGTTCGACTTTGACTGATCAGGCAGCGCCCGACACGTTTTTTCTTTCAAATATCCCGAACCTTCTAGAGGATGGCGTTGCTTCGGACTTGGATTGAGAGTATGAATGTGGGATGGACGATATCCTTCCTATTACTGGGATCCGTTGGCGGATTGCCAGCTCGATGTTGATAAGCAAGAGCTCCACGTCTGCAAGCTTCTTGTTGCCATCTATCTCTATATGAACTTCTGCCTGTGCCATTGTGCCGGCCGGCCGCAAAAGCACTGACCTTACTCGGACGTTTTCGTCCTTGAATTTCTCTTCCACAATGCTTTTCACCGTTTCAGTGATCCTGGGGTTCTGCCACGAGTCGACGAGGATTAGCGACGACTGCTTGAGCGAGACGTAGGAAACGGAGAATATGTAACCGGCGATTATCATACCACCTATTGCATCCATCTGCAGGAACCCAAATTGCGACGCTATCAGGACGCTGACAAAGCCGATGACTGACGCCGAGCCATCCTTTATAGAGTTCTTGGCGTCTGTCTTGAGCGACAGTAGGTTGTACTTGTTGGCGATTGAATTCATCTGGAACGCCCGGTGGAGCGATATGGCGCCGGCGGCTGCCAGCACTATCATCGTCAGGATCGGCTGATGTATCTCCCTTGGGTTCATCAGTGCTTCATATGAATGGTAAAGAATGTATCCTCCTATCGCCACCATCCCTATGGCCGCCATTAGCGCAGCAAAGCTCTCCACCTTTTGGTAGCCAAATGGGAATTTCTTGTCCGCAGGTTTGTGCGCTATGCGCAGCCCGATAAGGACTATAAACGATATCATGGCGTCTGAAAGCGAGTCAATGCCGTCTGCGGTCGCCACGACCGATCCGCTTATCTGGCCCATTATTATCTCGACGATGCCGATGCTGACCAGAGTTACTACGGAAATCTTGGCAATTCGCTGGCCTGCTACGAGGCCCTCATTCACAAGGTCCGCCGGCCTACCGGCTGACTTGGTATCGCTCACGATATAGGGTATTTTTGCAATCCATCGTATTTAAGAATTCGAAGGGCCTGACTTTATGTAATTTGTTTCCATAGCTATCGTATCATAAAGATAAATAAAATCCTGTCATTTTACCGATCGCTTATAGTTGGCACTAAAGACGCTTTCTGACCTGCAAGACCCGCAGTTTGACGGCAAGAGAGTGTTCGTGCGGGTCGACTTTAACGTCAGCATAAACGACAACGGCGCAGTAGGCGAGGACTACAGAATACGCATGACTCTTCCCACAATCGAATACCTAGCAAAGCGAGGGGCCAAGGTGATACTTGCGTCGCACCTCGGCAGGCCAGAAGGGTGGGACAAGCAGTATTCGCTTGCGCCAGTGGCAAGGCGTCTGTCAGACATTGTCGGCAGGTCGAGGCCACCCATAAGGTTTGCCAGCGACTGCGTTGGTCCGGAGGTCGAGGGCGAGATAGCCAGGATGAACCCGGGCGACATCATGCTTTTGGAAAACCTGCGCTTCCACAAGGAAGAGGAGGCAAACGACCCGGAGTTTAGCAAAAAGCTGGCGTCGCTTGCAGACATTTATGTCAACGATGCCTTCAGCACTTCTCACAGGAAGCATTCATCAACTTATGGCGCGGCGTGGCTCTTTGACACGAGGCTCGCCGGCTTTAATTTGAGCAAGGAAGTTGAATATCTGTCAATGATAAGGGAAAAGCCGATCAAGCCCTTCACGCTTGTGGTTGGAGGCATCAAGATAAAGGACAAGATAGGCGCGCTCGAGCACTTGCTGCCAAAGGCCGACAGAGCGATAATAGGTGGAGCTGCCGCATACACGTTCCTCAAGGCAAAGGGCATCAAGACAGGCAATTCGCTTATCGACAGCGAGCGCCTGCCGTGGGTCACAAAGGCACTATCTGGCTATGGCGACAAGATAATGCTTCCAACTGACCACGTTTGCGCGCACTCGCCAAACGACACTTCGGTCACCATGGTCAAGGGGGACATCCCCGATGGCATGTCCGGCTTTGATATCGGCAACGAGACTATAGAGCGCTATTCGGCAGAACTGGGCGGGAATGGCGGCGGGACGTTATTCTGGAATGGGCCGATGGGTATGTTCGAGATAAGGGCGTTTTCAAACGGCACGATAAACATCGCAAAAAGCATGGCGCTTGCGTTCTGGCGCGGGAGCAAGACCCTGATCGGCGGAGGCGACACGCTAGAAGCAATGAAGAGGGCGGGCGTGGCAGAGAACGAAGTGAGCCATGTATCTACTGGCGGAGGCGCAACCCTCAGGTACCTTGCCGGCGACGAGATGCCCGGCGTAAGGATACTGAACGAGAACTAGGCTTTTGTTGCCTGCTGTTGCACCGATGGCATCAGTGCCTTGCCTCTCGGCGCTATTTCCTTCTTGAGCACATCCATTCTATTGATACCCTTGCGGAGCCTGTTATCAGTAGGCTGGCCACTATTGAGAGCATCTGAAGAGAATTCAATTTGCATGTTATAGAACATTCATCGCATTTAAGCAGACTGGTCGATAACCGTAGAGCCTAGAGATTGATTCCCTGATCATCATGTAGATGGGCGGGCGACTAGACTATGTTGACCCTGACTGCCTTCGTGTAAGACACGTCATCGTTGCCAGCGCCTATCATTATGATGTACTGGCCGGCAGCAAGATCCTCTGCTGCGGTAAAGGTGTACGAAACCTGCTTTGAGCTGCCAGCGCCTACAGAAACCGATTCTTCGCTGAATATGCCTGACGAATTGCCAAGCCCTGCGTTTGGCGTAAATGTGCCAGCTGCAATCATCCTACCGTTGAAATCTCCTGATGCGTTCACAGTGACCCGGATTTCGGCGCTGTCGCCCCTTGCAACAGTTATTTCTTCAGTCGCATCGACAGAGAACGGCAGCTGCTTGTCTGCGTCTACCGTCCCCATCTTGTTCTCAGTCCACTCGGTAAACCACACTTGGTTGTCAGGGCCTACTGACAATTGCAGCGCGTTTGCAACGCCGCAATTCTTTGCGTCGTCGGGGCAAAGCGCCCAGAGCCGGTTCTGGGAAGGAACCCAGTACTCGACAAGCGTAAGCTCCTGCGGATCAAATCGGGCGATCTTGTTGCCTGTGTGCTCGTTGAACCAGAGCGAGCCGTCAGGCGCCCTTTCTATCCAGTAGGGCAGCGTATAGGCGTTTGACGGGGCAGTGCCACCGTAAATCCTCGGAGATGCCACCGACGTGACAAATTTCGTTATCTCGCCGCTGGCAGGGTCGTACCTGAAGAAGACGTTTGTCCCATGGTCTGTGACCCAGAGGCTGCCTGAATTGTCAAGTGCCATACCCACGGGGGAGGTGATGTCCGCTGGAAGGTCAACCGTGCGGTCGACCTGTCCTGCGTCGACGTCATACCTGAAGAGCTGCCCTTTCTGCTGGAATGCAAGGATTGAAACCCACACGTCGTTGTTTGTGTCGTCTATGACCAGCGAGCCGGAGGTTATCAGGTCTTTGTCAATGCCAGAGAACCCGTCAAGCGGCAGCGGGATTTCAGTGATGCCGTCAGAAGTGCCGTTCTTCATTTCAGACACGTTGCCAAAAAAGAGCGACTTAGACTGTACGCCCACAAAGTAGATGTTGCCCTGCGAGTCGAAATCCATCGAGGCAGGGAGGTTGGCTGGAACCCTGAACGCGTCAAAGGTTTCAGTCGACTTGTTGAACCTCCATATCGCGTTCTGCCTTTCGTCGGTGAACCAGATGTTGCCTCTATCGTCCGCCTTTGCGGCCCACGACATTGAGAAGGCCGTCGGGCTAGAGCGTGCAGGCCATGATGGGATTGCGTATTCCTTTTCAAAACCGCTTCCTGCAAGGCTGTAGCTGCCAAGCGTCCCGTGCTTTGTCGATACGTACCACACCGTTTCGCCGTCCACTTCGACTGCAAGTGGCATTTCGCATTCAGACGGCAAGACCAGCTCGCTGGTGTACTGCGTCGAATCTGGCTGACCGCCGTCTCCACAGAACCTTGTCTGAAATTGCTCTATCGCCCTGTTTCTTGATTCTTTTTGAGGATCGGTAGTAGACGGCTGGCTGCGGGCAAGCATTGAAACTGAAACTGCTGCCACTGCGACTATGCCAATGATGGCGTAAACGATGATCTTTTTTGATGATGAAGAGCTTGAAGCGCGTCCTTTACGAGAGCCAGCCAATGAGAAAAAATCGGTTTTCTACAATATATCTCTAACCTGTGTGTAGCCAGAGATTATTGGCATAGACAGAAATAGCAATATGCGTCTAGATGTGATGTCTTTCTTTGACCACGAAGGCGGCAGAGTCCAACCAGAGGCAGCAAGCGGCTATTGGCTACCTCTCGGTGTTGTTTGCTTCGGTGCTCTTTGGCTCTGTCTTTACGCTGGCAAAGATACCACTTGAGCGCGTCGACCCGCTTGCACTTGCTGCCCTCACATACACTATCGCTGGCCTATCCCTTATCCCATTTGCAAAGGTGTCGTTCAAATTTAGCACCCGGCGAGACTACCGCTACCTTCTTGCGATAACTCTTCTTGGCGCCGTAGCCGCGCCAGTGCTCCTGCTCTACGGCCTCCAGCAGACCAGCGCGTCTGACGCCTCCATACTGACAAACGGCGAGGTGCTGTTCACAATAATTCTGTCTGCAATATTCTTTAATGAAAAGCCAAAGGGCAGGGTCGGGCTGTTCGCAGTTGTCCTCGTCATAATTGGGCTTTTCATGGCGACGACAGACCTCCGCGCTCCCGAAACTGTTCTGTCCTTTAATGCCGGCAATGTTATGATCCTAGCGTCGATGTTCTGCTGGGCAGTCGATAACAATCTCAGTAGGCGCCTGACTGCAAACGTCAACCCTGCCAAGATAGCGATGGTCAAGTCGCTCCTTGGCGGCCTAATACTTCTCGCAATAGCACTTGCACTTGGCAGATGGGATTACATTGCAGCAATCGAGCCAAACCTGTGGCTCATAATAATCGGCATGTCCGCCTCTGGGTTTGGCGGTGCTCTCCTGCTCTTTTTGCAGGGCATCAAGAGGATTGGGACTGTCAAAACGATGTCTGTCTTTTCGCTCGTCCCGGTATTTGGCATAGTAATCGCGGCCCTTGCCCTTGGCGAGTCAATAAGCATCTTTCAGGGAATTGCGACTGGCATCATAATCGCTGGCATCCTGATGCTGAGCCGGCACTAGAACTAGAGCAGCTTCAGATCGTTTGTCACCCTGTCTATAACCTCAGAAGGGGCTGGACCTATCCCTATGCAGGTGATCGTCCCCGGCGGGATCTGCGTGAGCCCGCTGTCCTGAATCTGCACGACTGGCAGCGTGAGGCTCTCGGCGCGCTTGCGCACCTCCATGAGCTCTTCCATGTCCTTCACCTTCACCACGACCTTGGCCTGGCCGCCCTCAAACCATGCCTCGAACCACTCTGGCTTTCTTTCCTTCGTCCTCTGGGCGCCCATCACGGCGGCGTGGGCCGCCTGTGCGGCTATCTTGCCCGTGCCCATGCCAAGATCCCGCCTGACCACGATTACCTGCTTGAACTCCACGATGTCCGGGCATAGTTTAATTAACAGAGTGAAAAATACATTGCTGGTCTTTTGTGAGATGCCGGCTGATTATAACGTGGTGGTGGCAGGCGGCAGCATCTCTGGCCTCCTTGCGGCGCGCGAGATAGCTGCAGGTGGCGCCTCGGTTGCGACTCTTGAGGAAGACCCTGAGGTCGGGACGCCAGAGCATTGCGGCGGACTCGTAAGCATAGTAGGCATACGCAACCTCGGCCTTGTTCCCGACAACACGGCTGTAGAGAACAACAAGATTACTCGCGCCAAGATATCCTCTGCTTCAAGCAGCTTTGAGATAAGCGCTGAAAAGCAGCATGTCATGGTGCTTGACAGGAGGGCGTTTGACAAGCAGATCGCCTTTCAGGCGCAAAAGCTTGGCGCCGAGATAAGGGTAAAGTGCTTGATGCGCTCCTGCGAAAAGAACGGCTCGCATTACACTGTCAAGACATCTGAAGGCGATCTTACATGCGACTACTTTATCGACGCAAGGGGTGTCGCGTCGATAATCGGCAAGAACAGAGAAGGCGTCCTGCAATCCGCGCAGTACGAAGTGTATGCACCTTGGATAGAGCGGGACATGGTCGAAGTTGCGTTTGACAGCGAGCAGTACCCTGGCTTCTTTGCATGGATTATCCCGACACGTAATGGAAGCGGCAAGGTGGGAGTGGCGGGCAAGGGCATCAACGCCGCAAACGCGTTAAAGTCGTACATGGACGGCAAGAGGGAGAAGTATTCTGTCGTGCGCAAGGTCTACGCTCCCATCTGGGTCAATGGCCCGCTCCAGAGTTTCACTTCAGGGAGAACGATAATCGTGGGCGACGCGGCAGGTCAGAGCAAGCCGACAACGGCAGGCGGCATCTATACCTGCGGCATGGGAGGCATGCTTGCCGGCAGGGCTGTGGCCCAAGCAATTAACAATGGCGACGATAGTGCGCTTGCAGAGTACGAAAAGGGGTGGCTCTCCATGTTCAAGGCCGAGTTTGACAAGATGCTCCTTGCACGCAGGCTGCTCGAGCGCCTTGACAACAAGGCCATAGACGGGGTGTTTTCCGCAATACCGCCTGACAGGCTCGAAGAAGCTGCTGCCAGTGGCGACTTTGACTTTCATTCCGCCGCCGTGGGCAAGATATTGAGCGCCAAGAGCGCTGCTAGGATGGCAAAGGCGCTGCTTGGCAACGAAATCAGGCGTCTGATTGACATCTAAGCAAGATATAAATTCGGATAATCTCGAAAAGAGCGTGTATGTCAAAACCATTGCAGTTACCAGTCTGCACCTCATGCAGCAGACCCATTATGCCTAATGACGAGTGTGTCAAGTATTACTGTCCAAACTGCGGCTACGTATTGATGTGGCGCTGCGAAAGCTGCCGCGAATTTGCCAGATCCTACAAGTGCGTAGGGTGCGGCTTTGAGGGCCCATAGACATGGCGCGACTAGTTGCTAGGATACGCATTCTGCCTGCCGAGGCTGAGTCCAACCTTGACAGCGTTGTCCAGTCAATAAAGAGCTCGATACCGCAGGGAATGGAGATGAAGGGGCATGCGCTGGAGCCAATCGCGTTTGGCCTCAAGGCAATTGTCGGCGACTTTTTGCTCGAGGACGCGGAGGGCCAAATGGACAAGCTCGAAGACATGATAAAGAATGTCGAGGGCGTTGGCGAAATTGAAGTGATGAACATCAGCAGGCAGTCTGTAAAAATGAAGTAACGTTCATCGTCATGATGCCGGAGGCTACCAAGTTTTGAAAAAGGCGCGCACAGGGAGCGGCGAATCATCTCCCGTTCAGCTGAGGGTAGCCGAAGCCAATCATCGCGACGTGGGCAAGCGCAGGGCAAGAATCGACCCACGATACATGGAGCATCTCGGGATACAGGCCGGCGAAGTCATCGAGCTTGCAGGCAAGCGCAACACCGCAGTCACCGCATGGCCGGCTGACGAGCAAGAGAAACAGGCAGACATTATCAGGATTGACGGCCAGACAAGAAAGAACGCCGGTGTCGGGCTTAACGACCTGCTGAATGTCCGGAAGATAGAGTGCAGGCAGGCCAAGAGCGTCACCCTCATGCCGCTTGGCGACAGCAACATCACAGTCGACAGAGAGTTTTGTGATTTTGTAAAGAACAGGCTCAAGGGCTACCCAGTCAGCGAGGGCGACGAAATTTCAGTAGTCATACTTGGCAACCCGATGGACTTTAGAATCGAGAAGATGATGCCAAAGGCAATAACAAGGATCGAGCGGTCGACCCGGCTTTCCATAATGGCCGAGACTACAAGCGACAGAAAGCCCCGCGTCACCTACGAGGAGATTGGCGGCATGAAGGAGCAGATAAAGAGGCTGCGAGAGATTGTCGAGCTGCCGATGCGCCACCCAGAGGTTTTTGCAAGGCTCGGCATAGAGCCTCACAGCGGCATACTGATGTACGGCTCGCCGGGCTGCGGCAAGACGCTGATAGCAAAAGCGCTTGCATCCGAATCAGAGGCCAACTTTTTCATAATCAACGGTCCAGAGATAATGAACAAGTACTATGGCGAGACGGAGGCAAGGCTTCGCGACATATTCAAGGAAGCCCGTGACTCGTCGCCCTCGATAATATTCATCGACGAGATTGATGCCATCGCCCCAAAGAGGGAAGAGGCGTTTGGCGACGTAGAAAAGCGCGTCGTCGCCCAGCTCTTGGCGCTCATGGACGGCATGTCAGATAGAGGCCAGGTAATAGTTCTTGGAGCGACCAATAGGCCAGAAAGCCTTGACCCGGCGCTCAGGCGCCCCGGCAGGTTTGATAGGGAAATAGAGATCGGCGTTCCAAACGCAGAAGGCCGGCTCGAGATACTGCAGATCCACACCCGCGGAATGCCCCTTTCAGAGGACATCAACCTGCAAGAACTTGCATCTGAACTGCACGGCTACACCGGCGCCGACATCAAGGCCCTCTGCAGAGAAGCTGCAATGAAGGCGCTGAGGCGCTACCTGCCTGAGATTGATCTCGAGGGCGACAAGATATCTCCAGAAATCTTGGAGAGCATGATGATAACTACCAAGGACTTCAAGGACGGCATGAAGGAAATTGTCCCGACTGCAATGAGGGAATTCTACGTCGAGGTTGCGCGCATAAAATGGAACGACGTTGGTGGGCTGTATGAAGCCAAGCGCACGCTGCACGACAACCTCATTACTGCCATCAGGGAGCCGGACAAGTTTGCCAAGATGGGCATCAGGCCGCCGCGCGGCGCGCTTCTTTACGGGCCGCCAGGCACTGGCAAGACGCTCCTTGCCAAGGCTCTTGCGACCGAGAGCAGCGCCAACATCATTGTCGTGCGCGGACCGGAAGTTCTTAGCAAGTGGGTCGGCGAGTCTGAGAAGGCCATTCGAGAGATCTTTAGGAAGGCCAAAGCGTCATCACCATGCATTGTAGTATTCGACGAGCTGGACTCGCTTGCAAGGCCAAGGGGCGGCGAAGAGGACATGTCCGGTAACGAAAGAGTACTCAGCCAGATACTGACTGAAATGGACGATGCGGGGAGCGCCGGCGTGGTGGTAATCGGCATAACGAACCGGCCAGACCTCATCGATACCTCGCTCCTGCGCCCCGGAAGGCTCGACCTCATAGTCTACGTAGGGTCGCCTGACGAAAAGGCGCGGCAGGAGATACTGCGCATCATTACCCAGCCCATGCCGCTTGCAACTGATGTAAATCTGGAAAGCATCACCCAGTCCACAAGGAACTTCAGCGGCGCCGACCTCGTTGCGCTGTGCAGGGAAGCGGCTGTCAACGCCATGCAGAACAAGTCTGAAACGGTTTTAAATGCAGACTTTGCAAAGGCAATAAGGCTTGTAAGGCCGTCTATAACAAAGGACGTCGAAGAGTGGTACGAGTCAATAAAGAAAAACATCACCTACGCCATGCCAAAGCCGATAGACAAGACGTTCTACGGCTAATAATCGCATTACAATTAAGACGTACGATTGAGCAGGAAAAGGGAAAAGCAACTGAAATAATGAATAAATGATCCTAACAAATCAGGCAAGCAATTATTGATGCCATTAAATTGCCAGAGACATAGTGCATGCATATGCCTTTCCCCTCTGATGGCACCGCTTGCGGCACTAGCAGATGGAGCATTGTAAAGCATTAAAATGACCATATGGATTTCAGTTGTCTTGTTCTATTCGTTGTAGATGTGAGTCATTTTGACTTTGAGATCCTAACTTCGGTCACTCATAGGTTTGCTTCAAAAACCCGTCTATTCATTTCAATTTTCATGTCTTTGGCATTATAGCCTTCGAATGCTTTTACCGTGAGTATGTCAAAGGAGTTTTGCTCATCTCAAGCACAAACGAAAGGATTATTGTATCAGCACTACGCTAGGCGTATTGAGGTGCTCGAACCCATATTGATGAAAAAGAGCAGACCTTCGATGTATTATCATGTTGTCTGTGCAGAGACGATTATTGGAGTTAAAGAGATGGTACGTCAATACCGCTGCCGCTTTGAAAAACAGAATCTACACTATACAGTGAAACTACAACAAAATTTGGCAAACCTCTTTTATGATATTGCGAAGAGTGATCTGCGCGATTGTCGACAGATGACCAACAACAGCAATTCGAAAAACGACTCAAAGATGTACTAAATAAGATTTTTTATTGCATCGAATGTCAAACAGTCTTTCTTTTTGAAACAGACGTGAAGTATCATGAAGCAGTTACAAGACACACAAAATTCCAAACCTTGCCATTCACTTGAAAGTTATCATCAGAATGTCAAAAGCTATTCTGCTGATAACGACTTTTTTCTTGCTTTTGTCCTCAACTTTAAGCCACAGAAGACTGACTCGCTCCAATACGAAAATACACTTCGCACTCTTGACAGTATTTTTCATGCTGAGCTTGTACAGGCTAGGTTATGAACTAGAAATGAATCCTTTATCGTTATCTGGTTTTGGTATTTCAATTCCGGTTGACAAAAGAAAATTGATTGTTAATGATGACACCAAGACTGAGTAGCCATAATTCCTAGCATATAGAATAGGCAAACATAGTACATATAGTTCACACTAGTATACGACCTGCTAGTGGGTATGATATAATCAAGACTCAATGAACTCTTCTTTTATGCGGCATTTTCTCCGCTTTTTTGCAGTTTAGGGAGTCTCTTATAGTATGAAAGCCAAGTTTTGCCACTACTTGTCCTTCTCGACAACTGGGGTTTATGTATTCGGAAAATAGAATAAGGAAAACATTAGGCAAAGACATCGGTGAAAAATTAAGAGAACTGCTTAACAGACAGTCAAGTGTTGGTAGCCTGCCGGTGACGGCTGATTTCACCAGGCCCGAAAACTGCCTTGATTGGGTCGGGAGGTGTCAAGGCAGCAACTAGGGCTTGATGATTTGAATTCTTCGTGCAAAGTGCTATAGGCGACTTTGCCGTGCACCGTATATACAGCCCTTAATATACTTGTTTGTTCTCAGAAGATGCAGTAGTATATATGGATCGTTTAGCAATGAACAAAATGGTCCTGCAAGGAAAGTCATCTATAGAGCGTTTCCTAAAAGTAGAAGTTATGGATAATCTGATGGGATAAAATTCGTATTTCTCAGGCTTGGAGTCAGAAATGAGAAAAGATGTCAACGCTGTAGCCTTGACCCAACAATAGGCTTTTTGCATAAGCTGGCAGCGAGCAAAAATGCCACTAGTTTATGACATTCAAGAGTTGTTTAGATGGATAGTTTATCTTTGTCTTTTGCAAATGCGTGAAGGAAAGAAATTGAAAAAGTCTGACCTATAGTAACAGAGAAAACTACCGAATTCATGCTTCTTAAAAGTAAATAATGCAAAACAGTTAAGCCTTGACCGGATCGTTGGAGCGCAGGTCTCTGACACCATGCCCTTTCTTTCCAATGATATATTTTTTTAGGAGTTGGCTGCTATCACAAGGTACTTGAGTGCATCCTCGCCGTATTCTTGCGGCTGCCTAATTTTGAATGGGTTGGCTCGGGCAGTAGCCAATGAAGATAACATGGAGAATGCAAACAGATTAATCTATCAGCTATTATACACAGAAGAAAAGAACTTCTACGAGTGAGAGTATATAAGATATGAAATATCCAATCCGAAACCTGATGTATGAAAAAATAAGGCAAGCCGGCACCATGACGGACTCTGATCTCATGAACGCGCTCATGAAAGAGGGCATGACACTTGCAGAGTCCGAGTTCAACAAGACTCTGCTCGATCTAGAGATCTACGGCCTCGTCAGGGTCTCATGGGTTACGAAGGAAAAGCGCAGGATCGAGCTCGTGGCCGACTCTGGCACCGCTTCCTAGCTGCTAGCCAAGCAGGACTGGCAGCGGGAAGTAAAACAGCGCATCAAGCGCCAGCGCGACGAATATCACCACAAGGTATGGCGCGGTGACCTTGTACGCCTTCCATGCAAATTCCGGCGTCGGGTTCTTGGCTAGCTTGTAATGGTAGGCAAGCATGAGCGAGCCCGAGACTGTCGCCACTGCAAGATAGAGCGCGCCAAGCCCAAAGAACGCAAGCGCCATCGAATACGGCAGGAGAATTGCAGTGTTGAGCAGGATGTAGCTTGCAGTCTTTTGGTTGCCTATTAGCACGGGAAGCATCGGGACACTGGCGCTTGCGTACTCTTCCCTTGCCCTTATTGCCAGGCACCAAAAGTGTGGAGGTGTCCACATAAAGACCAGCCAGCCGACCAGAAAGCCTAAAAGATCAATAGAACCGCTCGCGGTTGCCCAGCCAGCCATCGAGGCGGCGCTTCCTGCAAACCCGCCGATGACGATATTGGAGGCGTTGCTGCGCTTGAGCCATGCGGTATAGATTATGACATAAAAAAATATGCCGAGGGCTATCATGCCCGTTGCCACAGGGTTTAGAGTAAACCATGCAAGGACCACCGAGAGCACACTCATGACAATGCCGTATGCAAGGACGCTGTTTGGCGAGAGCCTTCCTGCTGGAATCGGGCGCTTGGCAGTCCTCTCCATTAACTTGTCGATGTCCCTATCGTAATAGTGGTTTAGTGCACTTGCGCCCATCGAGGCGAGGGCGCCGGCCAGCGTGAGAAAACCCAGCTGCCACGCAGTGACATCCCACGCGATATCCGGGGTCGAGTCAAATCGGGTTGCCGCAAGAAGCGAGGTAATGGCTGTTATTACAAGGACGACCACGATCCGTGGCTTTGAAACTTCGACATAGTCGCGTGCAGTCACAGAGTTGCCACGAGACAGTTTAGCCATGCTAGCATTTAATTTATTCGTTCTACATCCGTCAATAGACAAAATGTTTCATATTAGCCACCTGCAGCTTGAAAAATGTCAGTACCTTGCGCCTGAGCAATGTGTGCTCGGCGTCTGACAGGCCGCACTTGCAGCTCGCTTGTTTGTCCATCGCGTGCGCCTCTGCAACCGCATAAACCTTGGCTACCTTGTTCCGCACTTGCGCAAAGTCATACTGCTGGCCGACTCGGTGGGTGTGCTCGAGCATGTCAAGCAGGTTGATCGTAGTGAGCCATGCGTCCCACACGGTATCGCTTTCGCTCACTTCAAAGAGATCCGCAACAGGCACGGCAGTGCGTTGTGTTCTGGGGTATTAAGTTACCTTATCAACTATTTTAGATTCGCAAATGTATGCGCTAGCCTTGTACAAGGCGCGCTGCTTCGGCGACCTCGGAGACATTCTGGTACTGGCGCTCGTCTATCTTTTGGACAAACGGCAGAACCTCCTTGCTCTCCGGCCTATTCGACTGCTCGATAAATCTCACTATGGCGCCCTTGTCGGCCGGAAAGTTCATTTCTTTCAAGACCTGCCCGACTGCGGCTGCCTGTGGAAAGGCGCTTACCGTCTTATCCCTCTGCTCACCCTGAACTCTGTCTTGCCTGCGCAATGTCCTCTGTGTCTGCTCCTCGTTGTACTCGGTAGGGATCTGCTCCCTGTTCTCCCTTTCAGACATGAATAGGTGTTATGTACCATTTCTTTTAACGGTTGCAGAATAAGATAAATGCTATGTAGCACTATCGTAAGAAGTTGGTCAAATTCAAGGACGCAGAGGTATACACGCTTGAAGGCAAAAAGATAGGCAGGATAAGCGAGATAAACTCGAACTATTTCACGGCGTACAAGCACGGCCTTCTGACTGACGAGGAATTCAGGATTCCGGTTTCCGCGATTTCTGCGGTTGAAAACTATGAAGACGGCACCGTAGTCAGGATAAACATGAACGAAGAGCAGGTCAGGCATGGCTTTGAATTTGCAAGCGGCAGGCCAAATTCTGAATTCATGCACGGCTCCTCAGAATCAGAGCCCAAGATCCCGCTGGAAAAGCAGGTTATCCACTACGAATCTGTCCGCCCAACACAGGAGCAGAACGCTGCCGAGAGACCGCCAGCCATTTCCCAATATCTCTGCGACATGTGCGATGAAAAATTCGAAAGCCCTGACAGCCTGCAGGAGCACAGGGCAGAGCGGCACAAGGCCGCAACCGGCATTTGAAAAACCAGAAACGATTAAGTATGCGAAAAAAATGCATCATACTCGTAACATAACATGTCTGACTGGGACCTTTTGACGCCCGGGATAGGTCTTACTTCTATCGGCATCGTCGGCGTTGTAGTTTCTCTTTCAGGCATTGCCAAGACCTTCATCGACGGCATGCACGCCGTTTCGCTCCTCACCATGTTTATCGGCATGATATTCCTTGCGTCCGGCCTGTTCAAGGACGGCTTTCCATCTTCCGGCCGCGCCAAGTCTGCCACCTTTATCACTCTTGGCTTTCTGGTGACCTTTGGCTTTGCTGGCGCCGTGACCGTCAGCGTGCAGGTCCCAAGTATCTACGCTTACATCGGTCTGATGATAATAATCGCAATCCCTGCCACGGTCCTTGCAGTTGCCTCATTCAGGAGGATCCCCTACATCAAGGCACTGGCAGTGATCTTTATCGGCGCTTCCATAGTGGGCGGCACCACCTTTTACGCATTTGGTCTTGTTACGCCAAGGCCGCCCGAGTCTGAGGAAGGCGTAGAAGGAGGCTCAGGAAACGCCACTTCTGGAGGCTCTAACGCGACAGCTCCGGCTGAGGCACCTGCGGCACCGGCCAACATCATCAACGCAACGATTCTGGCAGGCGCTTCGGCACAGGGCAACCCCGACTATGAGCCTGACCCGCTCACAGTGAACAAGGGCGACGGCGTCCAGTGGACTAACGAAGACAATACGCCCCACACTGTGACCAGCAGGGAAGAAGGTCTGTTTGACTCTTCAATAATATCTGCCGGCGACACTTGGCTCCTGAACACCGCCGAACTGGACGCAAGCGAATACGAATACTTTTGCACACTGCACCCAAATATGGTAGGCGTGCTCAACATTGTCGAAGGAGGAGCACCTGCTGCTCCAGCAGAAGGAGGCTCAGGAAACGCCACTTCTGGAGGCTCTAACGCGACAGCTCCAGCGGAAGGCAACCAGTCATCAGAAACCGCTGACGGCAACCAATCAACGACAGGCGCTGCTCTGGGCGACCAATCGACTGGGGCTCCAGCTACCGGTGGCGCCACTGTAACCACTGTTGCAATATCTGTTGGCGCATCTGTCCCAACCAACAATGAATTCTATGTCCCTGAAACTGTCGAGACCACAGTTGGAAGCATGGTGACTTGGAGAAATGACGATACCGCGATCCATACGGCCACTTCTGGCGTGGTAGAGAACAACGCGCCCAGTCCCGACGGAAGGTTTGATTCCGGGTTCTTGAATAAAGGGCAGACATTCTCGTTCGTCTTTGAAGAGGCAGGCGACTATCCTTACTACTGCACCGTTCACCCGTTCATGACTGGCCACGTTACCGTAAATTAAATGGGAATAACGACAATCGCATTAACGGCTGCGCAGCTTGCCCAGCTTGCCAGCCTTGCCAAGACTTCGCTGCCAAGCGAGTCCTGTGCCTTTTTGCTGGGCAAGGGTGACAGAGTCGTTGAGGTACTGCCCATGCGAAACGCCGACGAGTCTGCCGTCACTTTCAGCATCGAGCCCAGCGAACTTTTGCAAGCCTACGATCTGGCGGAAAGCAAGAAACTGCAGGTGATTGGCATATTTCATTCGCATCCCGCCAAGCCCGCGCCGTCAAGTACAGACAAAAAGTTCATGGAGATAAACCCCGTTGTGTGGCTCATCTACTCCACCACTGAAGGACAGTTTAAAGCGTACCTCTATGACGACGTGGTAAAAGAGGTCGCAGTAAAAATCAAGGGGTAAGCCTGTCCGTATCCCTCGGGTACAACACCACGTCGCGCACGTTCTGCTGCCCCGTCAGCACCATCATGAGCCTGTCGTAGCCAAGGCCCCATCCTGAGTGAGGAGGCATGCCCCAGTCAAACGCTTTGAGGTGCTCTTCAAAGCTTGCCGGGTTCAGCCCCTGCTCTGCAAGCCTGCTCCTGAGCCTTCCAGGGTCGTGCAACCTGCGGCCTCCAGACACCAGCTCCAAGTAGCCGTACTGCAGGTCAAACGACTTTGATAGTTTTGGATTATCCTCCTTTTCGTGTATGTAGAATGGCTTGAGCTTGAGCGGCCAGTCCATGATAAAGTAAAACCCGCGGTGGATCTCGCCCAGCTTGCGCAATGCAGTATCAGACAAGTCGTCTCCAAACTGGAGTTTTTCTCTTCCTTCCTTTGACAGCTCTTCAAGGGATTGTTCGTAGGTGAGCCTGTCTATTCTGCTTGGAAGAGAGATGCCCTTTGTGCCAGCTGCCTGCAGATCTATCTGATGCCATTCTTGAAATTCAGTTGCGACGTTTCGCACTACCTTTTCAACGATGTCCATCACGTCTTCATAATCCATAAAGGCCGCTTCGATGTCGACACTGATAAATTCCGTAAGGTGGCGCACTGTATGCGAATTTTCTGCGCGAAAGTAAGGGCCTATCTCAAAAACCCTGTCAAGCCCAAGCGTCAGCTGCTCCTTGTACAATTGCGGGCTCTGGGCAAGGTACGCCATTCTCTTGCCAAAGTAGTCAAACCCAAAGAGGTTTGCGCCACCCTCGCTTGCACTTCCTATTACCTTGGGCGTGTTTACTTCAATGAAGCCTTCTGAACGCAAAGTATCACGGATGACCTTGAGGCCTGCCGAGCGCAGCCTGAATATCGCCGCGACTTTTGGGTTACGCAGGTCAAGCGCCCTAGCATCGAGCCGCTTGTCGATTGCAGACTCGACTCTCCCTGTCGGATCTATCGGCAGAGGGTGAACCGCCTTTGTAAGAACTGCAAATTCGCTTACCTTGACTTCCACTGAGAAATCCTTTGCCTTGCTCTTTTGCACGACGCCGGCAACGACCACAGCGCTCTGCCTTGGCGCCTGCACTGCAACCTGCACGTTGTCTCCGGTCACCACCAGCTGGCATGCGCCCGTGACATCGCGCACGGTGACAAAGGCGAGCTTGCCGATGTCCCGGACGTCCTCTATCCAGCCTCCTACCCTCACCTGTTGGCCCACCATGCCGTCGTCAAGTTGGCGCGCATAGTGCGTTCTCTTGATGTTCACCACTTTTTCTCATCTTCTACCTGTTCTCAAATTCGACGAGCAGTTCAATGCTTCTAACTGCTTTGGCAATCTTTTGAATCTTTTCTATATTAACCAGCGGCTTGCCAGCGACTATTACCTTGGTGAGCTTGTTGCCGTCTGGGAGCCAGAACAGGTTGACAGAGAGCACCTTTGCAGGGTGGAAGAGGTTTTCGATAAAACGCCTGTCCGACGCTTCGGACTCGACGAACCATACCTTCTGCCCGAATTCACCTTCGATCCTGCTTGCAAGGCTTTCATTTCCTCTGACGGCGATGACATCAGAGCTCCTGAGCACAAGCACAAAGTCCCCGTCGACCCTTACTCCGTGTACAAGGGTGAACTTGTTAACGTCTTGGTTGCGCTCTGCAAGCCTTGTCAGCCGGGTCGACGCGTCCACGTCGTCCTGTGTTATTCCGCCTGTCTGCAGTTTGATCTCGCATTTTGAGCAGAGAACACCAGACTTGGCATCAAAGGAGCAGATCGGAGACTTCAATCTGATTATAAACTCCTATTATACAATAAACGAGTTATGCAACCTCTGTGAGCGCCAGAATCCTCTTATAACAATGCGCGCACATGATGTCCAATAACAATGCTGAAACTGGCAGTCTCCGGACTCAAGGCTTATTATTTTACAGAGAAGGGCCCTGTCAAAGCAGTTGATGGCGTCAACCTCCAGCTGTCTGGCAGCGAGTCGATGGGCATCGTTGGCGAGTCGGCATGCGGCAAGACCACCCTTGGAGCGGCACTCATGCGATCGATGCAGCCACCCGGAAAAATAGTCGGCGGCACCATAATGCTCAACGATAATGACATTTTGAAAATGGCTGAACAGGAATTCAACGGAAGTGTCAGGTGGAAAAAGATAGCGATGGTCTTTCAGGGGGCCATGAACGCGCTCGACCCCGTCTATTCGGTCGAAAGCCAGCTGCAGGAGATCTTGAGGGAGCACGGCTTTGGAGGCAACGTTGAAGAGAAAATATCCGAGTCGCTCAGCGCAGTCGGCCTTGACCCTTCTGTCGCAAGGCGCTATCCGCACGAGCTTTCTGGCGGCATGAAACAGCGCGTCGTCATTGCTATGGCGCTTCTGCTCGAGCCTGACCTGCTGATAGCAGATGAGCCGACCACAGCACTTGACGTGCTAGTGCAGTCGCAGATAATCGCCCTGCTCAAGAGACTCCGAAAGGAAAAAGGCATCACCATCATCCTGATAACCCATGACTTGGCGCTTGTCGCGCAGCTTGCAGACAGAATAGGCATCATGTACGCCGGCCAGCTTGTCGAGGTCGGCTCCGCAGACGAGGTATACAAGAGCCCCAAGCACCCTTACACGCACGCGCTGATAGCTGCCGTGCCGAGGCTGCGTTCGAAAGAAAAAAAGATCAATTTTGTTGCCGGGAGCCCGCCGTCCCTGCTCAGCCCGCCTGCAGGCTGCAGGTTCTATGCGCGTTGCCCCCACGCGATGGATGTCTGCAAGAAGGACCCGCCGGAATTCCCGACAAAGACAGGCTACGTCCGCTGCTGGCTGTACGAGACCAAGCCCGAAACTTAAAAAGAGCGAGATGTCAAGTGAGGTCGCGCTTGTTGTTACTCAATGGTGAACCCTAATGTCCTCTTCAATACTAACCCATTTTCCGCTCCCAAGCATCCGGGAGAAGCAAAAGGGCGTGCTAGCCGAGATCGAGTCTGCGATCAAGTCCGGCTACAAGTGTGTCTTCCTTGAAGCGCCCACCGGCTTTGGTAAGACGCCGGTAGCGTTAACGCTTGCGCGCTACCTCGGAAGCTCGCACATCTGCACAGCCACAAAAGACCTCCAGACGCAGTATCGGCGCGACTTCCCCTTCGTAGTCGAGGTTAAGGGAAGAGGCAACTTTTCCTGCATTGTCAAAGAAGAAATGGGGCTTAATGAGAGCTGCGACTACGGCCCCTGCGTCAAGGACAACAGCTACGATTGCGCTTACAAGACCCGCCTGATGGATTATCGTGTGGAAGGCAAGGGCAACCAGCACGAGCTGGTAAAATTGGATTCTTTTGCGGAGCGCAAATATGCCGACAGCCTGCATTCAAAATCAAAGCTGGTCGAGCTTGAATGGAGGCCGTGCCACTATTACCACCAAAAGTGGATAGGAGCGGGGGCAAGTCACACGGTCTACAACTATCGCTATTTCCTTTCAGACGTGTTTTACGCCGGGACCGCGCAAAAGCGCGGCCTGCTCGTGCTGGACGAGGCACATCAGCTGGAGTCAGAGGTAGGCGACTTCAGGAGCTTTACAATTCATCGGAATTCGCTCCGCTTCCTAAGGCTTCAAATGCCTGACAAAAACATCAACGACATTGGCACATGGCTTGAGTTCTGCATCACCCTGCGCGAAAGGCTTCTCGACTTCACGGAAAAGGCTGAAGGCATCCTTGAAAGGAGCAGCCAGAAAGTAGCTGTCGAGCCGTACACTGAAAAGAACTACATTGATGCGATGGAACGCGCAGAAAACCTGTCTGCAGTTATTGACGACATAAGGGCAAGCAAGGACAACTGGATCGTGTCAAACGTCCAGCGCGACCCGACTACAAACGAGCTAGTCAAGGCGACACTCATGCCGCTTGATATCTCCGGCTATTTCGACCCGATACTTGACAAGGGCTCGGTCTCGCTTTTCATGAGCGCGACGATACTGAGCAAGGACCACCTCTGCAAAACTACCGGCCTGGAGCCTGACAAAGTCAAGTTCATTAGGATAGAGCAGTCTGACTTTCCAGTCAAGAACCGGCAGATACACATGATGAACGTGGCGTGGCTCAATGCCAAGACCATGGGCGAGAGCATGCCCAAGATCGTAAAAGTGGTAGACAACATTATGTCGATGCACAAGAACGAAAAGGGCATAATACACACGACATCATATTTGCAGGTTCAGTCGATCCGCGATGGCCTAAGAAAAGAGAATGCAGACAGGCTTATTGAAACCAGCTCAAAGCTTGACAGGAGCGAGGTGCTGAAAAAGCACTACCAGAGCAAAAAGCCGACGGTGCTCATATCGCCGTCACTTCACCTCGGAGTCGACCTCAAGGACGACCTTTCCAGGTTCCAAGTCATAGTCAAGGTGCCATACCCCGACCTGACTGATAGAAAGGTATCTGCAATGAAAGAGCGCGACCCCAACTGGTACACTTGGAATACCATGCTCAGGCTCGTGCAGGCTTATGGCAGGAGCGTCAGGAGCAAGGAAGACTATGCCACGACGTACATCCTTGACAGCAGTATTTCCTACCTGCTGAAGAGCGCGCAGGACCTTGTGCCCAAGTGGTTTACCGAGGCAATTAAACAGCCGTCGTAGAACATTTTTATGCCCAAGAAAGGTTACAGGTTTTGAAACTTGTCTTCTGGCAACAGCCCCGTTGCTTCCAGTCAGCCTGCTGACTTTACAATATTTGGGATCAATTCAAGCCTGGCGGCGACGCTGGTGCTAATTGCGCCCATCATTTTCACCCTTGTCGCATATCCTGACACGTTCAGTCTTTCGTGGAATGAGGGAAGGGGTGGCTTTCTCTTTGCGATGGCATTTATCGCCGCCGAGCTTGTCGGCCTGAAATACAGGATCAGCCCCAAGAGGTTCTATATCGTCATCGGGCTTGCAGTACTGACTATCATGTACTTTGTCGCGCTGCCGTTCGGCCTTCGCAGCTACATCATGGAAGGAGCGCCCGTGTACAACGTCGAGCTCGTGGACAGCTGGGTATGGATGTGGGATTTTATCGTCATGTCCCTGTACGTCGGGATCTCGCTAGTAGTCCTGTTTGGAAAAAGGTGGTACAAGATAGCACCTGCAGGAGCGATGTATCTGGCGGGCAGTGCAGTCATTCTCGCGCTTGACGCCTTCTTCCCGTTTGACTCGCTGGGTCCTCTCCAGTTCATTGTGCCCATCTACCTAGTAATCGACGAGGCAGTCATCAATTTCCTCGATGACTATGTCACCAACATCGGGCCAGCAAACCCGGAGAGCGACGTCCCCCCGGCGAGGGCAAGTGGCAACTTGCTTGTCCTGAGCGGACTCCATGGTCCCTTTGCGCTGCAGGTCTTTTGGCCCTCGGCAGGCGTGCACAGCATGATAATCTATACGCTTGTCATGCTCGCGTTCCTGCTTAAGATGGAGATCCCGCTCAAGCGCAAGCTGATCTACTTTGCAATCGGCACGTTTGGCACGGCCGCCGTGAACGTCATCAGGATAATATCGCTGTCGCTTTACGCGCTGGTGGTGACGACGAACGTCGCCGAGTGGGAGTCATTCCACTCTGTGGCCGGCGAGATAATGTTCCTGCCGTGGCTTGGCATATACCTCGGCGTCGTGATGTACGCCGAAAGCAAGAGGATGCGCAGGCTGCAGGCAAACGCACCAGCTCCGACTAGCGGCCGCCCGAACCCATAAAGTCGAGCATAGTGTTCTGGCCGGCGCTGCTCTGGAGGTCGGACAGCCGCACGCCAAGCCTTCTCACTTTTGCTGCCCTACCTCTTGCCGCCATCGCCTCGTCAAGGACAGTCTTGGCTATTGAATGAATGGCGTTAAAGCTGGTGGCGTGTACTTTTAGGCTCTTTGACTTGGACATGTTGTCCAAGTTGTCAAGAATGAGAAGTATGCCTACTGATTTGAATGACAGCTTTCTATTGGCTGCCTTTTGAAAAACGGACTGGCATAGATCGTAAAGCTCGCCGTACATTTCTTTGCTGGCCGTAGCGTCCTTTTTGAGCGTGACTATGCGCATTATCTGCTTTTTTTCTTCCGACTCGACGACGGGCTCGTCGTCTATTCCCCTTGCCACATTGTGCATATACGTCGCGGTCTTTTTGCCAAACTCTTTGATCAGCTTGAACAAATCGAACCGGGCAAGGTCGCCTATCGTTTTAACGCCCATCTCTGCAAGCCGCTCGCTCGTCTTGGGTCCTATCCCGGGTATCTTGTCCGTGTTCAACGCTGAGATAAACTCTGCAGCGGTGACCGGATCTATCACTGTCAGGCCGTCCGGCTTTTGCAGGTCTGACGCCATCTTGGCGAGCATCTTGTTTGGCGCCACGCCGATGGAGCAGGTCAACTGCATTTGCCTTTTCACGTCGCCCTTGATGTCTTGCGCAAGTTTCTTTGCTGCGCCAAAGCTTGGGAATCTGTCAGAAACATCGACATAGCACTCATCGATCCCGACTTGCTCGAACCTGTCGGCGTACGACTCTACCACTGACATTGCCGCTTCGGACATCTGGCGGTAATACCCGGCGTCGAGCGGCAGGAACGTGGCGTCAGGGACATCTGCAAGCCTTGACTTTGCCAGCTTGATTGGGATGCCTGACCTGACCCTGTACCTTCTTGCAACGTAATTGGCTGTACTGACGACGCCGCTCTCCTCGGTGCGGCCGGAAAAGACGCAGACGACCACCGGCTTGCTTCGCAGCCCGGGGTTGCGAATTTCTTCGCACTGGGCAAAGAAATAATCAAAATCAACGTGCATTATGATCCTTGGAGTCCTGCTCTGTGACCCTTCAACGATCATAGAATTGCTGACGGCGAATAGGTGCTTAAGCCTTTCTACATTTTCAAGCCAACTGGCGCGACTAGGTTGTTGCCGTAATAGTCTTCCTGTGAGCATGCATCGACGGCTCGTGCGAAGGGCCGGTAGACGTCATGCTTCCCATGTATGTGCCCGTAACTTCCAAGATATCATCAAAGTCGTTGATTTGCTTCAATGTATCATAGTCTAGCTTGTCATGCACAACGATATGCGCTCCGTTGTCATAGAATGCGGGAGTCATGCCTGTCACTCTTATTATGTCGCTTGAATTTGCAGGCTTTTGATTATATGAAAAAGAGTGCTAACGAATAGAGCATTCTTTATCCATTATCTGAGGCTACTGCTACAAAATGCATGCTGGCAAAAGAAAAGCTGGTAGAGTGGCTTCTGGTCTTGCCACTCTTGCTGCAGCCTATTGTGCCTCATATTAGTAGTCTGACCCGTCATATTTCTTGTCATGTTTCCTCACTACAACAGGCCGGACCGTAGGCATTACATCAGCGAACTTGTTCTTGAAACTGATGTTAAGGATGAATATATGATCATTGGCAGGTTTGAGATCATTGCCATATTATACACATCTTTTTCAGTTACTTCGGAACGTGGGTGCGTGCAAGATCAAGTGCCATGATTTTGTAATTGAATAAATAGCCTTGTGGCCAACAGTCTATTGCATGGCTGTTGCAGCGGGCGACGACTATCCTGTCAGGGTGGAGCAGGATGGCATCAAGCTAAAGACAGAGAAAATGGTCACCGACCAGCTGTACCACTGCATCTATGAAAGCAAGGTCTTCCTGTTCTACAAGGACGAGCAGGACCTGCTCCACTGCTACGAAGTGGAAAGCCCGGACGCTGTGAAGGAGATATCCGAAAACCCCACCGAGCTTGAAGCCATCCTGAGGAAATACGCAGCAGGATCCGGTTGAAAGCAGGACTGGGATAGGAGATAACAAACGTTATATTCTAGGGTGCTGAATATTTCGCACCATGTCTACAAACACCAACACAGTCAGGCAGAACAAACCAAGCAACGAGATATTTATCGGGAAAAAGCCACTCATGACTTACGTCACGGCTACACTGGTGCAGCTGGCAAACGAGCCGACAGTAGTGATAAAGGCCAGGGGAAAGAGCATCACAAGAGCGGTAGACGTGGCCCAGATCATTGTCAAGCGCATGGACACACTGGGGTACAAAATCGGACCGATCAAGCTCGGCTCTGAGACCGTCCAGTCAGAAGACGGTAGGACAAGAAACGTTTCTACAATCGACGTCCCGATCTCTCGCGCAAAGTAATCACGAAAGCACCGATATGCTGGCCACTGGAAAGTATACGCTCGATAATTGACAGTATGCGCTCACTTTTTGAGGCTGTTTGCAAGCGTGATGGCCACTTGCAATGCTCTTATATCCTGCTGCATGGTGTCACAGCAGCATCTTTTGCTAACGGTACAAAAGGTTCGCAAACTTGTATATTGTCTTTATATAGTTTGTAGAGAATACCAAATCATCACACCAATCCTCTGCGTAATAAGTCACAAAGTTAATGATGATCAGATGTTCTTTCTGCAAGAGTGGCAGATTGATAATGGACCCGGCTTCGGGTGAGACGGTTTGCGATAGTTGCGGCCGCGTAGTCGCGGATAGAATCGAAGAAACCAGAGCAGAATGGCGCTCACATAATCCTGAAATAAATAAAAGCCTCAGGGCAGGAGGAGCGCCTTCTTCGCTAGCACACCATGACATGGGACTTTCGACTCTTATTGGCAAGGATAACAAAGACAGCAGGGGGGCGGAACTGGATAGGGCAGTAGCCTCTTCGATGAATAGGCTGAGAACATGGGACCACAGAACGAAAGTTCATACTCCAACTGAACGAAACCTGACTCGCGCTTTTGTCGAGCTTAGGTATTTGCAAGATTCGCTTGTTCTCTCAGACGCAATCGTAGAGAAGGCGGCATACATCTATAGAAAAGCAGCCAAGAGGAAACTCGTACGTGGCAGGTCGATTATCTCAATGTTGGTCGCATCAATTTACTTGGCATGCAGAGAGTTAGGCACAAATAAGACACTTAAAGAGATAGCTGCAACTGCCGACGTAAGAAAAAAAGAAATCTCTCGTAACTGCAGGATACTTATCAGGGAACTTAACATCAAAACTCCTCTTGCCAATCCTATGAAATGCATAGCTAAAGTCGCAAATAACGCTCATGTCAGTGAAAGAACAAAACGGCGAGCAATAGACATGATGGGAGAATTTCTGAAAACAGAAATGCAAGCAGGTAAATCTCCAATGGCTTTTGCGGCAACTATCCTTTACGTTTCATGTGTAGATAACAGTGAGGACATCAGCCAGAAGGCTGTTGCAGAAGCTGCGGGAATAACTGATGTAACGTTGAGAAACAGGCTAAGGGATATACGAAATAGCACTGAACCTTTAGTCAGTTGAATAAAATTACGCATACCGTTCTTCATCTGAATGCGACTGGGAGGCTGTGGAGAAGAAGGATAGTATACATAGTATCTTGAATAGTCAACAGACTAGTTAGTTTCTAACAAGATGCAAGCTCATGATCGAGTCCTTCAGGATTATAGTATCCGATGACGACATTATTTTGTTCTTTCTTCTTCTCTTTCTTCTGCAGGCGTTCCTGTTCCTATAACCATGCGAAACTCCTCCTGACTTTTGTAGTCGTTCAGCTTCGGCTTCTCCTTTCCCCCCACTTTTGGCGCGACTCGTTGTTTCGCTTCCTCCTCCTGTCGCTCTGTAGAGAGCATTGTTCTAGTGACACACTGCAGCCTATTAACCAATTTAGAAAAAGATTCTGAGCTCATTTGCTTGAAAGTAGCAAATGGATCCAAAAAGTCGGTGTTTCTAACGGAGCTCCTTCTTCCTTTACCTGCCTGCCACATTTTTAGGATCGCGATCTGTAAGAGTTGGTGTGAAAGATGCTATCGCAGATTATTATTCCTAAACACACAGGGTCAAGCGGCCTTAGCTTTAAAAGTTTTGATATATTGCCTGTAATACAAACCATATGCCATAGTATACCAACACTACTGCAAGCGCCAAAAGCATCAGCGGGTAATACTTTGATTTTAGCACCGAGCCTCCCTTTGAAGCAAGATACGCCGTGCCTGCAAGCCATGCATAGTCCATCCATATGTGGAGCCCAAAAAGAAGCGCGATGCCGGCCACGAGCCCAAATGCGGCAGAATCTGTTATGAGCTTCAGCCCCACCGTGAACCACCATATTAGAAAGAACGGGTTGAGCGCGGAAAGCGCAATTCCTGCGACAAACGGGCTTTTCTTGCTTTCAATTGTAGGCGCAGCCTGAACTTTCTTTTTAGCAACGACGCCTATGATGATCTGCATTGCGGCAAAGCCAATGATGGCAATGCCTCCTACGAGCCCGATAACACTGGCGTACTGGCTTGCAACGGTCGACGTAAACAGCCCGGCAGCAAGCAGGATTATCAGCGGCAGCTCGACCACAGTGTGGCCGTACGCCACCTTCAGGCCTGCGCTTGCGCCTTGCCGCGTTCCATACAGTATGTTAGTGAAAAAGAGGGGCCCGGGAGCCAAGACGCCGGACGCTGAGATGGCAATCACCTCCGCTCCAAAGTCCAGCAGGTCAGGCATTGCCGTATCATAACAGCAGGGGCATATGCGTTGTTAAGGTTTTGCGTCGAATCGCTTAATAGGTTGCCTGCTGAAGAGAGATAACGTCAAAATGGTGGATACCATCCGCACCATCAAGCTTCTGAGCAAGTGGAGTGCCAACAGGGCTATCGGCAGGAGGCGGCCTCTTATTGCCGTCTTTAGTATGACTCATTACTGCAACTTTTACTGCCCCATGTGCCCCTTTGGCGACGCCGACAAGGAAGGCCAGATGAAACTAGCTCGCGCCCGCGACCTGACGACTGAACAGTGGAAGTCGATATTTGACAAGGTATCAAAGTACTGCGTCTGGTCAATAATAGAGGGAGGCGAGCCGACCAGCCGGCCTGACTTTATGGAGCTCGTCAGGCATCTGCACAGCTTGAAAATGCCGATAACGCTCATCACCAACTGCTCGCTCCTGCACACCATCGATCTTGACGAATTAAAGAAATACATCCAGTTTATCACATGCAGCATCGACTCAGTCTTTGAGGAGTCGTACTGCAAGGTGCGTGGCGTCACGCCCCAAATGTACCGCAGGGTGATGGACAATTTGCAATTATTGACGAAGTATGAAGTTCCACATTATTTCAACAGCGTGATAACAAAATACAACACGCAAGAGTTTATTGACCAGACGTATTTTGACAGGGCAAAGGAGCTGGGCGCTAACGCCGTGTCATTCACGTTTGTTGAAGATAGATCTGATGTTGACTATTCACTTCTGCCGGACAAGCAGACGATGGCAAATGTGAGCGAAAGTATCCTTGACCACATGGGCAAGCACGACTCGCCGCAGGTCATGATACCGCCGGAATACTTCCAGCAGATAATAGAGCACGGAAGGTGCGTCTTTGACGAGTGCGGCGTTTGGAAGAGCATCTTTGTCAACGGCAACGGGACCGTGATGGTGCCCTGCTGGAAGTTCAGCAGCCCTGAGAACACGTACAGCCTGCTCGAGAAGAGCGTGGATGAGATTTGGAGCGCGCCTCATTGGGATATTGCACGAACGTGCCATGACTGCGAAGTGCTCGGTTGCATCTGGTACTCTTCGCAGCCAGTCACTACCTTTGCCAGAAACTACATGCGCGGGCTTTCAAAAATAATAGGCCAGCAGAGGCCCGAGCTTGCAGAAGCCATATAGATAGACCGGATTTGCCGTTTCTGCGCAAAAAATAGAGTATTTTTTCGTCCTTCTTAAATAGTAGATTATTACTCCGCTTACAGTGGTGCTTCTTGCTCAGCCCTGACAATTATGAAACGTTCATGTACAGCGTGAAAGAGCATATAGACTGCTGACAAGGAGATGGAGATGAAGCAGATGGCCCAGCGCACCCTGAAAGCGATAGCAGACAACTATCAGAGGCTTGTTGAGGAGAGACTCGAGTAGGAGACTCGCCTGATAGACAAGACGGAAGCGACCGGCGATTCTGCGGGTGCCCAGAACCACAGGATACTTACAGGCGTATATACAGATGGATGGTCGAGAATGAAGAAAAGTCAGTATGGACAAAATAAGGCTTATAACTTTATTCAGAGCACCTGTTCAGAGCGTGAGAATTTTTGACACGCTGTCGGGAGAAAAGGAAGAATTTGCTGCTATAGCCAATAGCAATAACTCTGTTGTCAAGATGCTCCTTTGCGGCCCAACCGTTTATGACTATTCACATGTTGGGCATGCGCGCATGCTCCTCTTTTACGACCTCATGTCAAGGCACTTCAGAGCAAAGGGCATGCATGTAAGTGCCATTGTCAACATCACCGATGTGGATCCCAAGATATTCAAGAAAGCCAAGGCAACCAACACGCCGCCGTCAGAGCTCGCTGGAAAGTTCATAGGCGAATTGCTGCGCGACCTGTCCGCTCTTGGCATTGAAGGCTTTGCATTCGCTCGCGTTTCTCACCACGTCGGAACAGCGCAGGAGCTTGTGGCGGGCCTGCTCAGGGACGGCAGGGCATACTCTGCAGGAGGCAACATCTACCTTGACACTTCCAAGATTATATCGTTTGGCAGGCTGGCAGGAATGTCAAGGCAAGACCTTCGCGACTGCAGGCTGGACATTTCGCCAGCTAAGAAATTGCCAGAGGACATTTTGCTGTGGAATGCCAGCGAAAACCTGGATGTCGCGTTTTTTGATGCAACCCTTGGCAGCGGGATACCATGGTGGCACATGCAGGACTCCTCTGTGGCAGTCGCAGGCTTTGGCGGATCGTATGACATCCACGGCGGAGCAAACGAGCTCGTGTACCCGCATCATGAGTCGCACCTTGCGCAGCTGCAGGCTATAACGTCTCTTGAGAAGCCAGTGAAATTCTGGACGCACGTGGGCCTTGTGCGAGCAAAGGGCAGAAAAATGAGCAAGTCGCTTGGCAACACTATCACAATACGCGACCTGCTCAAAAAGCGCACCGCAAACGCGCTGAGGCTCTACCTGTATTCCAGGCATTACAGGAACGACTTTGATTTTTCAGAAAATCATCTTGACAGCTTTGAGCGCATCAGCGACGCAATAGCGGCTGCATTGAACAGCAAGCAGGGCAGTGGCAAATCAAAGTTGATTGGGAGGTTTTTTGAGCGCATTGAAGACGACTTTGACACGCCTGGTGCAATAAAGGTAATGGTTGAAGCAGCGCGTGTGCGTTCGCCCGACCTGAACGCGATGGTGAACATTCTCGGCCTCCAATATTGAAAGGATGGAGAAGAACGAGTGGTCGTTCTGCTCGATGTGGACGGAGCGGTTCAGGGTGAAGGGCTGCGCCGACGTCCTTGTCAACGCCACGCTTAGCGGAGACTATTTCTTTAACAGGGCAAGCGTGTCAAGATGTGCAGACCCAAAAACCGCGGCCAGGCAGGTTGCCGAGATATTCTGGCAAAAAGGCCTTGACTGCTATCTGTACGACAAAGAGGACAAGCTGTCTGACTTGGCCCTTGCTGACACGATGCACGTGCTCAGGGCCGGTCCCTTGAAAAAAGTTGCTCCTGTCGACAAGGTGGTTCAGGCCGACAGCTCATTGCTGCCCGTCTGGATAGACATCTTTTGCAAGTCGTTTGCTGTCCCAGAATGGAAGCCCGAGGTCGAGAGAGTAACGCGCAGTAACTTTGGCCGGCTTGCGCTTCTTTTGTCGTACAAGAAGGACATGCCTGCAGGATGCGCTGCGCTTTACAGCAGAGGCGGCGTCACAGGCCTCTATTGCCTTGGGACGGTCTCGCAGCTAAGGGGCAGGGGCACTGCCACGAGCATTTTGGCAAGCGCCGCCTCTCTGAAGCCTGAACTGTTCCTCCAAACTCTTGGCAGCGAGGGCCTGCTCGACCTGTACGAAAAAGCAGGCTTCAAGATTGCCTATGCTAAAAAGATATATGTATTGCGCAAGCCCGGCTCGCATACAGATTAAAGAACGTGGAAATTCCACGATTACCTGATCCCAAAAATAAAACTGTACCAAAATTGTGTAACACAATTTCTTACAGAAGTAAATAACCTGTAAATATTAAGTTCGAGATTACCTGTTTGGAGCATGCTGTACGACGACGACGGACTGGGGTACAAGCCTTCCATTAGCCAGCGTCCGTCATGCCAGGTCGCAGGTTGCTTCGAGCCAGCTTCCGTTTACGTTGTCATCAAGGAAACGGACATCAATGCGCTGAACATCGAATCTAAGGACAAGCAGCAAGTAGTCATAGAAAGGGAGGACTCGCCGGCTGACGTCAACGCGTTTAAGCTGATCCTATACCTGTGTGCGCGTCATGACTATGATCTCAAGTACCTGCTTAAGGAAAATGAGCTTGAAATCGCGAAAAGGCGCCACCTTGTGCTCAAGGAAATTGAATAACTCTTGAAGATATATTAATCAGAATTCAATGCCCATTACCTTATATGAGCAGAAAGGTCAAGGTTGCCTTAGCTGGCGTGGGCAACTGTGCATCCGCTCTTGTTCAAGGCACGCGTTATTACCGCAACAATTCAGAGGCTCGCAAGCCGGAGAAAGGCTGGATAGGCCTCACGGCATATAGCATTGGCGGGATAGAGCCATCAGACATCGAGTTCGTGGCAGCGTTTGACGTCGCAGACACAAAAGTAGGCAAGGACCTCTCTGAGGCAATCTTTGCCAAGCCAAACAACACTGTCAGGATAATCAATGACGTAGACAAGACCGGCGTAAAAGTGATGAAGGGCGAGGTGCACGACGGCGTTGGGCGCCACTTGTCTCAGAAAGTGAGGATAGCCACTGGCCCGGCCGTTAACGTCGTGGAAGTGCTCAAGGACACGGGAGCCGAGATGCTGCTCAGTTACCTGCCAGTTGGCAGCAGGAGAGGGACGCAATACTATGCAGAAGCGGCCCTTGACGCTGGCTGCGGGTTTATCAACGCGATTCCGGTTTTCATTGCGTCGACTCCGAAATGGCAGCAAGCCTTTGAGAGCAGAGGGCTGCCGTGCGCCGGCGACGACGTGATGAGCCAGCTGGGCGCCACAGTGCTCCACAAGACGCTAGTAAAGTTGTTTGTCGACCGGGGCGTCAGGGTAGACGAGACCTATCAGCTAAACATCGGAGGAGACATGGACTTTTACAACATGCTTGACGAGGAGAGGCTCGAGGACAAAAGGATAAGCAAGACAAGCGCGGTGGCAGCGATGGTCCCGTACGAGATACCGATGCGCATCGGGCCGTCAGATTTCGTGTCATTCCTTGACAACGACAAGGTGTGCTACATCTCGATAAAGGGCCAGTACTTTGGCGGCATCCCAGTCGAGCTAGATCTGAAACTAAAAGTGGTAGATGCTTACAACAGCGCCGGCGTCATGATAGACGCAGTGAGGGCGACAAAGATAGCAATTGACAGGGGCATTTCAGGGCCGCTTGAGAGCATTTCGGCCTACTGCTTCAAGCACCCGCCGGTCCAGATGCCATACTCGGTGGCAAAAGCGAACTTTCTAGAGTTTGTCGAGGGCAAGAGAGAAAGGTAGTAGCAACGACTCCCGAATCTTTATCATTCCACTACGACAAATTCCTCTTCTACGCGATCTCTCGCGTCAAAGAGTTCTCATCTTTGTGCAAGACAGACGGCAGAGATACATTCCTGTCTGATTTATGTGAGCAGGGGCAAAACATGTCCTGACCTTCATATCCTATCAGGTAGCTGCGCTTGAAATCCTGAAATGACTCAGATAAGCCGCTGCAGCTAGGAATTGCGCCAGTTAAATAGCTGAAATTCTCAGGGGCGTCCTCGTTTTCAATTGTGACAATAAATCTATCGCAGCGGCTTCTATATCGTTTAACTGTAACCAACCTTGAATGCCACTGGCTCGCCAACTTTGTAGCTGCCCTTTAGCTCTTCGATAGAAATATTGACATATGGTTCTTTGCAGAGTTCAGGAAAAACCTCTACCAATCCTCTTAACCACGTCCCGGGCTTCGCCGCGAAAGCCGTATCTTACCAGATTTGTAAATGCGTACTCAAATGATTCCCCGGGACTGGGAAAGCGTTTGTTCCGTTGTTCAGTGCCGGCACCGATGTCCGGCTCAAAATTGTTGTCGGGAAGTATTCCATGCGGAACTGCGTCTTGATTTACCCATCTCATAGTGTTATTCGTCCCAATAAAGAGCTAGCCTAGCTTGGCTCAAAACTCTTTTACAGAGACCCTATTGACGCATCTTTTGGGATTGTTATTGTCACAAGGGGCTCTTCTTCTGGCATAACGCCAGCGCCATTGAATACGAGAGCAAACACGGCTACAAACGCAACTCCGATAGCAAGACCGGCTGCGACAGGAGCTACATCACCCATATATCATGCGATGGCAGAGCGCCTGAATACCATTTATCTTTCTTTGTCCAAACTTACAAGATAAAAATAATTTTACTAAAAGGAGCTCTAATGGACGCTAAAACGCATAATTAGCCGCTTTGGACACTCAACCATAGCTATCAGTTGGTCCACATCAAAAAGCTCGAAGTGTATGGGTTCAAGTCATTTGGGTTCAAGAACACCGTCGTGCACTTTGAGAAGGGCCTCGTTGCGGTCACTGGACCTAACGGCTCTGGCAAGAGCAACATCCTCGACGCCATCATGTTTGCAATAGGCGAGAACAGCCCCAAGGCAATGAGAGTGGACAAGTTCCAGTCGCTATTCCACGACAGCCAAAACAGCAGCCACCGGCTTATCCGGGTGAGCCTCACATTTGACAATGTGGACAGGGGCATCCCTGTCGACGAGGACACGGTTACCCTGACCCGCGAGATAGAGGGCCAGACTGGCGAGAGCCAGTATTCGCTTAATGGCAAAAAGGTGTCGAAAACCGCCATCATAGAGCTCCTCGAGATAGTGCTTGCTGCGCCAAACAAGCTGAACATTGTGCAGCAGGGCATGATCACAAGGATTTCCGAGCTCAACTCCGAGGAGCGCAGAAAGATAATTGAGGATATCGTTGGTCTTTCGTACTTTGAGGAAAAGAAGGCTGAGGCGCTAAAGCAGCTGAATGAGGCCGATAGGAGGCTTGAAGTGGCTTTTGCAAGAATGGGCGAGATCCGCAAGCGCATCGATGAGCTTGAGGCAGAGCGCAACGACCAGCTGCGCTATGACCAGATAAGCGCAGAGCTCAAGCGTTTCAAGGCAATCCAGCTATCAAACAGCATTAGGATTGCGAGGAACAAGCTTGCCACGAGCAACGTCATACTTGAAGGTAACGTCCAGCGCTCGACTCAGCTCTCAAATCAGATAGATGAGCTGAGGCTCGAGATCGAAAAACTAGACGCGGAAAAGACCAAGTTCATTCAGGAAGTGGACACGGCCAACCGCGCCAAAGCCCAAATGGCAAGTAGGATTTCAAGCGTCGTGCATGACTCTGAGAGGACAAAGGCGATGCTGGGCGAGTCTGAAAGGCGCGTAGTAGAGATAGAAAAGAGGCTGCCGGCGGTAGACGGAGGCAAGCAGACGATAGGCCAGCGCATAGAGAACATGCGCGCCGAAGCAGAAGAGCTTAGGTCTAATGTAGACCAGAAAAAGGCCGCTGTTGCAGATCTGAGAGTCAAGCTGGATTCAATAAATGCAGAGGTAGAAAAGATAACTGGCAGGATAGCGAAGTACGCCTCGTTCAGACATAAGCTTGGGAAGAAGATGTCGCGGATGTTGTCGCTCAAGAGCCAGATTGAGCTCGCGGCCGCCAGGCTTGAAGAAAAGGTCAAGACCAACAGCTACAAGGCAGCCAACATTGATTCTTCCATTTCTGGCTTGCAATCAGAGATCGGCTCTGCAAAGAGCTACCTGACAGAACTTAAAAAGTCATTAGAGTCAGACAGAACGAGATTGCAGAAAACAACTGCGCTTGTAGCCGAGCTTGCCAGCGCAAAGGCAAGCCTTGAAAAAGAGCTGGCCGACTCTGCCAGCCTGCTGGCAAGGTCAGAGAGTCTCGCCACCAAGTTTGAAGAGCGCGCAAGCGTCGCCAAGAACGCCATGAACGAGGACTTTGCAATAGCCGAGCTGATGAAAGAGAAGGAGAGGTTCGGCATAACAGGCCTTGTCCACGATTTGATAAAGTGGGACAAGAACTACGAGCGGCCGGTGCTTGCAGCCGGCTCGGAGTGGATGAAGGCGTTCGTAGTCGGTGATATCAAGTCTATGATACTGATAGCCGCGTACGCAAAGGAGCGCAGGCTGCCGCGCCTTCGGATAATACCGCTTGACATCGTCAGCCGCTACAAGGCAAGAACCGATATGCCTCATGACGATGTCAACGTCATCGGCAACCTCTCTGATTTCGTGTATTCTGAGTACGGCAGGCTGCCGTCGTTCCTGTTCTCAGACACCATTCTGATGAGGAACTCGTCGAGCGCGTACGCGCTTGCAAGACAGGGCTTTCGAGCAGTCTCTGTGGAGGGCGAGCTGTTCGAGCCAGCTGGAGGGTCGATGTCGCTTGACTTTGGAGGCAAGATATCCGACCTGACCAAGGCAATACTCCTTGGCGATTCTGTAGAGAACCTGCGCGAAATGCTTGCCAAGCTCGCCAAGACGATAGAGAAAAAGAACGTGCAGCTCCAGGAGATTGCCGAGCGCATCAGTGCCGGCGAAGCCGATCGGATCAGACTAGAGCTGAGCATCGACAACGTTGAAAACAAGATCCTGAGCGAGAGCGAATCGACAAGAATAAAGGACAAGTCGCTTGCGCAGCTAACATTCGACAACCAAGCGCTACAGTCAGAGCGCGACTTGCTGGCACTCGAGCTTGAAAAATGCCGGCGCAGACTGTCGTTGTTAGAGCCTTCGACTGCGAAACTAGCGTCAAGGCTGCAGAGCATCGACGAGTCATCTGCCAAGAGCGAGCTTGCGGCCAGAAATGTCGACCGCAACCAGATAATTAAGCAGATCGACGCTGCTAACATTGAGCTCGGCCAGATCACGTCGACGCTTGGCGGGCTTGACAGCCGGCTTGAGCTTGACTCGCGCCAGCTAAAGGAAATAGGCGAGGAGAAGGAGCGCTTGGCGCTGGAGCTAGAGCAAAGGAAAAAGCAGGCAGATGAACTTCGAACAAAGTCGCAGTTACTTGAAACCGAGCTTAAGGCGCTCAGGGGCCAGGAGCAGCAGGTTATAGATTCCTCCGGCACGGCGTACAGCGTGCTGCAGGAATATGAGCGCAAGATAAAGGGGCTTTCGGAAAATGAGCGCAGGATTTTAAAAGAGAACAATGTGATCGAGCGTGAGTCGGCGCTGCTCAGAAAGGACATCGCGGATCTGACTGCCGAAGAGTCGCGCCTAACAAATGACCTTGTGTGGCTTGGCTACAAGAACAACCTGCTCGACGAGATGGACGTGGCAGCGGCCATAAAGGAGCTAAGCGACGAGTTCGAAGCAGTGAAATCGAGGATAAACCTGCGGGCTGACGAAGCATATGTGCAGGTGATGGACGGCTACCGCGGCATGTCAACCAGGCGCAACCAAGTGGAAAACGAGCGCAATTCGATAGTTTCATTCATCGAGCAGATAGTAAAGGAGAAGAAGGAGGTATTCATGGAGGCGTTCCAGAGGGTCGACAGTGACATACGTGGCACATTTGGCAAGATGATGACCGGCGGCTCGGCGTGGCTCGAGATAGAGAACCACGAGGACGTGTTTGCAAGCGGCGTGATGCTCATGGTCAAGTTCCCCAACAAGACAGTTGCGCGCGAGTCAACTGCGCTGTCTGGAGGCGAAAAGACAATTGCGGCTACTGTGTTTCTGCTCGCGCTCCAGTCGCTCAAGCCGTCGCCTTTTTACCTGATGGACGAGGTAGACGCCCACCTTGACGCGCAAAACACCGAGCGCCTGTCAAAGGTGCTTTTTGAGCGCTCGCAGGACAACCAGATAATAGTGGTCTCGCTCAAGGACTCGACCATATCCAAGGCCACGCTCGTCTACGGCGTGTACCCGCGGGAAGGAGTTTCGCAGGTAGTGAAATACAAGAACCCAGCGCAAGTCCCTCTTGCCCAGATATAATATAGCGGCAGGCGAAAACAAGGCGTAAATACAGCAAACTGCCAATACACACGTATATACATTGACAATTGCCAGCCCGCAGCAGTCCGCCAAGAGACTGCTGACGCTGTCGCTTTTCGTCACGGCTGCAATAGCGGCCGTTGAAGTTGCAGGCGGCCTCTTGAGCAACAGCATCTCACTGATAGGCGACGCGGTCCACGTCTTGATGGACGTGATGGCCATCGGGGTAAGCCTCTTTGCGATAACGATGGCAGCAAGGAGCCATTCCGGGCTCATGACCTACGGCTACCACAGGGCGGAGGTGCTGGCCGCGCTTGCAAACGGCGTTACGCTGTCTGCAATTTCTGTATGGGTTCTGTACGAGGCGTTCCAGCGTGTGCTCTCGCCTCGGGCAATTGACGCGCCGATAATGCTGATAGCTGCAGGAATTGGCCTTGCGGGCAACATTGCGGTGATGCTCCTGCTCAGGCGCCACGCCCAAAAAAGCATCAACGTCCAGAGTGCCTTTGTGCATGTCGTCTACGATATGGTGTCATCAGTGGCAGTCATTATCACTGGCTTTGTAGCCTACTACACTGGGATAACGATAGTCGATCCGCTGGTAGCTTTCCTGATAGCTGGCCTGATAGCAAGAAGCGCATACAGCATAGTCAGGAGCAGCACACACATCCTTCTTGAAGGCGCGCCTAGAGAGCTTGACGTGCAGGAAATAATAGACGCACTCAAGCAGGTAGATGGTATCGTCGATGTCCATGACCTGCACGTGTGGACGATATCGTCAGGGATGGACGCGCTGAGCGGCCATGTTATGGTGCGCGACCAGATGTTGAGCCAGTCAAGCCAGCTGCTCAATGACATAAACAAGATGCTGGCAGAGCGCTACAACATAACGCACACGACAATACAGCTCGAGCACGAGCACAAAGTGTCCTTTAGGCGAAGCGCCACAAAATAATGATGATGAAGAAGAAAGGAAGAAAGAAAGAAAAGAACGTGTGTAGGCGCCGTTTCGCTTTCCTGCTGTGCTTGCTATGTGCTGTTGTCCTTTGGCGGCTCAGGGCTTTCCTGCTCCACCCTTACCGAAAGTCTGTACCACTTGTTGTTGTGCCTGAAGCTAAAGATCGACCCGTCCCTTATCACGGCTCCCGAGTAGGGCGAGCTTATCTTGTCCACCAGCCTGCTCCGTAGCTTGTCGACCTGGTACTCTGCTATCAAAAGGTTGCCGACGATGTTTTCCAGCTCAAAGTCCCTTTCCTCAAGCTCCGAGGCTTTTCTAATCTGCATTCTCGATGTACAGCCTGCCTCCGATCTTGTAGTGGACCTCTTCTACGAACAGCGCTCGGTCTATCACTGGAGATGTCAGGTTTGCGCCGCACACCGGTACCCCTGAAGTTTCTTCTTCTTCTTCGACGAGTATAGTGCTCATATATATCCAGTCTCTAATAATGAGACTCGTCCTAATACGCTTTTATTGTAAATAGTTAACTTTTAGCCCCCAGATCTGTTATTGATTTTTTGCAATACATGAAAGTAGTTCAGGATTTGGCGCCAAATTTGGCTATTTTACGCGGTTCAAGAGTGCTTAAGATGATGCACATTCGGCGCGGCGACTTGTGCGTGTGATACGGCGAGACTGGCGATTCTACAACTCGTGTATACTGAACTTGGACATGCAGCCAGTGCACTCGTATATCTCGTCGCCGATAGGCCCAGACACATTGAACTTGACAATCGTAGTGCACCTGGGACAGCGTCCGTCTACCCTGCGAGTCTTCCTTGCCGGCCGCGCCAGCGTTTTTCTCCTTCTGCTTCCCATTACACCAGCAAAAACACAGTACCGTTTTATAAACCAAATTTCAATCCCACAAGCCCCTCACATTCATATCATCATCATCATCATCTTCATTTTCTCTGACCTTGGTATAGTAGTATTAGTATATATCTGCCTGACCTTTTTTTGGAGTGAGACACACACACAGAGAGAGATAGATCTATCGATATCGACAGATCTATCGTTGATCCTCCAAGCCGCTAACAGGCACTACCCGGCGATACCTTAGGGCAAGATACACAAACACAAATCCTATCACCGCTGCTGGAATTGCGTAATAGTATGCATCAACCCCCGGGATGAGTACGGGCGGCGGCTTTCCATATCCGAACACAGGGTATATTGAAGGTGGCTGACTGCTTACGACAACGCCAAAGAGAATAAACCCAATCATCATTGTGAATGCATTGGCGGCAAGAACGCCGAAGAGCGTTGTCTTCCAACTTCTTTGATAATTTGATGCTTCTTTTTCTTTGAGCGGACCATTCGTTGTTTCCCCTCCTTTGAGCGGACCCGTTTCAGTACGCCTACCTTTGTCGTAGTACATCTTTGAGTACGCCCATCCAAAGAGTTTCGGTGCATACCAAAGTCCTGCAGCAAAGGCCACGTGAGCCATCCAGGCCTGGAACCACCATATCCAAGGCGGCATAGCATCGGTCAAGACGAATACCGGGAAAGTGACCCAGTAGAAAACAGTCATAAACATAGCAAAAACCATAGCCCCAAAAAATGTCACTCTTCTCACGAGCAGGTAGTATGACATCGCAAACCCCCATCCCTGCAGGATGTGCTGTATAGTTCCTGCAGTTAGATTTTGGTAAGTGAAAAGGGTGCCTGTACTTCCTATCGCGCTGGCCCCCCAGTCGAACCAGTGATCCCAAAACGGAACCCCAAATATAAGATTCATGGGAACTCTGACCCAATCATAAAGGCTGTAGGCTAGAAGTGCCCATATACCATAAATGCCTAAGGTTTTGGGGTAAATCCC
>CAMLKF010000009.1 GCA_946480575.1 uncultured Nitrososphaera sp.
TCAACGGGCCGTAGACACTTGCGCCGTACAGCGCGCCTTCTGCGACGATTACTATCAACGTCACTATCTTTGTCGCCGATGTAAAGAGCGACCTGTCGTCAGGATTCTTGAAGTCCAGCCGGATGAGCTCTGAGCCCTTGAGCAGCTGCATGAGTAAGCCTGCCGTGACTATGGGCCCGATGCCCAGCTCCATCAGCGTTCCCTGCTGCGCCGCAAAAATTACTCTGGCAAAAGCGAGAAAGTCAAACCTCGGGTCGTCGGTTACGCCGTATAGTGGTATCTGGCCCATCACGAGGTATGCCAGAAGCGCGATGCCAGTCCAGACGAATTTCTCAGTTAACGAAATTTTCTTTTTTGGCTTTGGGACCTGCGGGACGTAAGCAGAGGCGCTCCTTATGAAGCGCCGGAGCCCGCCTTCACTCTGCGTCGTGCTCATCTTCGGTTATAACCTCGCCGCCCGCTGCCTCGATTTTTGCCTTGGCGCTTTCTGATACCTTGGCTATCTTGATTGCATAGACGCCATTTATCTTGCCTCCGCCCAGCAGCTTGTCGTAGCCCAGCGAGGTCAGGTCCAAGACAACTTTGCCGCTCTCGTCAGCCTTGCCGTGACGAGCAAAGACCGCGTCCAGATCGCGAACGTTCAGCCACCTCTGCACAAGGTTGCGGTTAAAAGAGTTAAACGGATCGTGACCAAAGTGGTCTGGCTCCTCGATGACTGTCCTTATCCAGAAATGCTTGTGCTTGCCAGCGCCGCCAATACCGCCCCTGCTGCCGGCCTGCCTGTGCTGACCTATCTGCCCCCAGCCGCAGTACCTGCTGCCGCGCTGCCTTCTGCTTTTTCTAAATCTGGTAGCCATAAATCATTATTCACTCCGTGCGCTGCTGGAATATTTCTCGTTCACTTTCTCCTTAATTAAGTCTTGCTGCACTTAGAGCATCCTCTTTACCATTTCAGCAAGCTCGCCATCTTCTCCTAGGACGCCGTCCTGCGCGTACTGAGTCTTGGTCTTTCTCTTGAACCCTCCCCTTGGTGGGTTGAGCGCAAACCACGGCTTGAGCCCTTCTATCTTTGATATCGCAACCTTGTTCTCAGCTATTGCGCTTGCAAGCTCGTCAATGCTCCTGTACTCCTTTGGAATGTCGGACTTTGTTATCGGCTTGTAGCCGGCCTTTCTTCCCCTCTTTTCCAATAGCTCCTTGACGATGCCGGTGTCTGCCTTTGTCCATGCGACTACTTCTTTGACCCGCCTCAGCATGCCGAGGTACTCGGGGCTTTCCGGCACTATGGTGGCGCGGAAGCGCTTGTCGAGATTGAGACCGTCAAGCGTTGTCTGCGCCCAGTGAGGTATGTTTACTGTTCCCTTGATTCTGACTACGAGGTACGCCATGCAGTGTCATCCTACGCTATAAGTGCTCCTGAGAGCGTTGAAAATTGCCTTTGTGGTCGACGACATTGTGTTTGTCGAGCCAAAGGTCTTTGTCCAAGAATCCTTCAAGCCTGCCAGCTTGAGCAGGTTCTTGATGTTCTCGCCTGCTACGATGCCAAGCCCTCTAGGGCCCGGGATAATTTCGATAGTGACGCTGCCGCCTTTGCCTCGCACCTTGAACGGCACTGAATGCAACTGGTTGCACTTGCACTCCCAGCTTCCGCAGCCGAGCTTGACTGGTATCACGTTGAGGTAAGCCGCATTGGTGGCCTTGTCGATGGCAACCCTCATTTGCGAAGCCTTGCCCTTGCCGATTCCAAACCAGCCAGCCTCGTTGCCTACTGCCACGAGGGCGTTGAAGCGCGTCATCTCGCCGGCGTCGGTCTGCTTCTGCACGATGCCGACGTGGATCACTTGGCTCTTGACGTCAGGCAGGAGGTGCTTGACAATTTCAGACTCCTGTATCCTCATGCCGTTTTCGTAAATCTGATCCATCGAGTTTATTTTGCCTGCCAACACCATGCTTCCAAGCGTGGTTCTGGGCTTCCATTCTACCTGCTGCTGTTGACTAGGCGCAAATCTGCTCACTTCTTCTTGCCTCCCTTCTTCTCAGCAGACTTTTTGGCTTCCTTCTTGGGTGCCTTTTCCTTTGGAGCCTTCTTTTCTTCTTTGGCGGCAGAGGTGGTCGCCTTCTTCTTTTCTTTGCCAGTTGTTGCAGGAGCCTCGGCCTTTTTCTCCTCTCCTTCTTCTTCTTCTGCGTTCTTTGGCTTTGGCTCTGCAGCCTTGCCGTTGCCAGAGATCTTGCTTCTCACTTCTTCAAAATGAGTTGGATAATCTTCGGGCTTCAAACCGTTCTTCAAGATAGCCGAAAAGCGAGAGTTGTATTCCTCCTGGTCCTCCTTCAGGGTGCTTGCGTACTTGGCGATGTGCCGGCCGGTAATCCTCTCCTCCGGTGGAAGCGACTCTTCAGACACCGGCATGGTGACGCCCGAGTCGACGATACCCTTGAGGCATGCCGCCACTCTTGAAGTGAAATGATCCTTGCCAATATAGAGGACGGCGTTCTTTACCCCCTTCTCAAGCGTCTTTTTGCCCATGAGCAGGCCGGTGAGGTAGCATGCCGGCAGGTTGTTGAAAGCGCCCCTCCAATCCTGCTTGGCAAGCTCTCTGCTGTGGGCAGAGGCAATTACGATGTCGCCGGTCGGTGTCGGCTTTAGAACTTGGGCCGCGACGTTCTGGTCGCTGACTTTGACGGTCACAAACGAGTGCCTGCCTATCAGAAGCGCGGCCCTCTTGCGGTAATTAGTTTTATCCGATCTAATTCTCTTTAGTGTCTGAACATAAGTCAACAGCTATATTCACCTTATTCAACGATTAGAGAAGCAACAAATGTAAAGCACTTATAAACGTTAAAGGCACCTCGGATTCTCGAATTATTTCTTCATTCTTCTTGCGATCGACGCAGCATACGCGCCTGCCCCGACACCATTGTCGATATTGACGACTGCCAGCCCGAGCGTGCAGCTCTGGAGCATAGACGCAAGAGCGGCCACGCCGTTTGCGCCAAAGCCGTAGCCTATAGACGTCGGGACACCGACGATAGGGATGTCGACCATCGACGCCACCACGGACGCCAGCGCGCCTTCCATCCCTGCCACGACAACAATGGCGCCCACGTTTTGCGACATCATTTCCTTGAGCGCGGGAAAGAGCCGGTGCATGCCTGCAATGCCAACGTCATAACTGGCCATTGCCTTGCAGCCCATTGCCTTGGCAACGAGCCTCGCCTCCTCTGCAACGCCAATGTCGGAGGTGCCTGCGGCCATTATGCCTATTTTTGCCCCAGTCATCTTGCGGCTAAACGACTTTTCAGAAACTAGCATCGCGGTGCTGTTTCTGCCGACTTCGACTGCCAGCCCTTTTTTCCTCAATGCGCCTGCAACCCTGGACAGCTCGTTCTTGCGCACCCTGCTGACGACAGCCTGACCGTTCCGCCTGACGGTGGCAAGTGCTATCCTGATGACGTCGCGGTATTCCTTGCTCTCGGCAAAAATGATCTCGGGCATCCCCCTCCGGACTTCCCTGCCCACGTCCAGCTTGGCAATGTTTCCAAGCTTTTCAATCGCGTGAATCGAGATCTGCTTCTCTACCTCGTCGAGGCCGAGGCTGCCGCTTGCAAACTTGTCCAAGATAGTGCGAAGGTCCATCTATATCGGTCAGCCAGCTATCAACAGGGACAAAATAAAAGGGTTTAAAGCGGAAGAGCTTTGACAGCTTCCTTTACGCTTGCGACCCCTTTGCTGAATATATCCTGCTCAAAGCTGTCCAGCTTGAGCTCGACAATGCGCTCTACGCCGCCAGCTCCGATTACCGCCGGCACTCCTATGCACACATCAGAGACGCCGTACTCGCCTTCTAGGAGAGCAGACACCGGGATTACCAGCTTTTTGTTTCTGATTGCGGATTCCAGCATTGTCGCCACAGCGTTTCCCGGCGCATACACGGTCGCGCCTTTGAGCGCAATGACCTCTGCCGCCACCTTTCTCGTCTTCTCAAAGATTTCATTTGCCTTGTCCTTTGAAATGAACTCGTGCAATGGGATGCCGCCGATCGAAGAGAATCTTGTCAGCGGCAGCATGTTTTCGCCGTGCTCGCTTATCACCATCGCGGAAATGGAATCGCGGGAAATACCGGTGGTGTCCTGTATAAGGCTCTTGAACCTTGACAGATCAAGCATGCCGCCCATGCCCATGACCTTGTTTTTCTTTGAACCAATTGTCTTGAGAGCAAGGTAAGTCATCGGGTCAAGCGGATTAGTGACTACAACAACAATGGCATCTTTTGCATACGACGCGATCTTGGACGCCACGTCCTTTACTATGCCAGCGTTTGTCTTGAGCAGGTCCATCCTCGTCATGCCCGGCTTTCTGCCGACGCCGGCAACTAAAACAACATAGTTAGAGCCCCGCATGTCCTCGTAGTTGTTTGAGCCCCTTGCTATTGTGTCAGAGCCCCGCTCGGATAGCTGGTGGTTGATGTCCATAGCTTCCCCCTGTGGGAGACCCTGTACGATGTCAAGCAGCAGTATGTCCCTATCAAGCTCCCGTAGGCCACAGTTGAGAGCAGCCGAGGCGCCGACCTTGCCCGATCCAATTATGGTTATTGCCATTTGCAAAGTTGCAACAAGTGCAGATTACTTATATAGTTTGCAAATCACCTAGACGCGGATCAGCTTTAAATTAAGCGTCAGTACTAATTGACTCAAAAATTGTCAAAGAAAAGGGACGACAGTTACTTTGCCGCAGGGCGCAAGAAGAAAAAGAAGTACATGATGATAATAATACCCATCATCATTGCAGTGGCGGCCGCAGGCACCGCTGCCGCGGTTCTCGCCCCACAGCAAGGCTCCAACTTTGGGGCGCTTAACTCGGCGCACGAGCATGCTGTCTTTGCCGTCAAGCTTGACGGCGAGGCTATAGACTTTAGTCAGTCAAAGTACCAGGTCGGGACAACCCGCAATCAGTACATACACGTGGAAAACGGCGACGGGACGACCCTGCATAGGCATTCGACAAACGTTCCGGTTGGTGAATTCTTCAGGAGCGTCAGCATGGGCATCAGCGACGGCTGCTTTGTGGATGACAATGGCACCCAGTTCTGTGACGGCACTGACGGCAATCAGCTCCGATTCTTTGTAAACGGCACAGAACAAGAGTCGATAATGGAATACGTGCTCCAGCCAAACGACAGGATACTGGTCATTTACGGCAACGAGACGCAAGAAGAGCTGCAGGCAGAGTTTAATAAGCTGAACGACACGCCGATAAAGGCATAAAGCGATATAAGACAACGGCAGGTACTACTACGTGTTCTGGGCATATGGCAAGGATTGCAGTCATAGATTCACAGGTTGCAGGGATAGCCGGCGACATGCTGATGTCAAGTTTGGTGGACGCCGGGTCCAGCAAGGACAAGGTAGTCGACGCGATCTTTGCTAGCCAGGACTTTTTGAAGGGGAGCAAGATTACCAAAGCCGCCTTTGTCAAGACAGTTTGTCACGGCTTTGCAGCCACGCAGCTGCAGCTCGAATGCAGGGACAGTGTGCACGAGCGCAAGGGCACAGAAATGCACCGCGCTCTTGCTCGCCTGTGCGACTCGCTAGGGCTAGAGCAGCGGGCCAAGGTGTTTGCACTAGAATCGCTCAAGACAATAATTTCTGCAGAGGCCGCGATCCATGGCGAGGACTATGACAGCATCCATCTGCACGAGGCGTCGAGCATCGACACACTAGCCGACCTTGCAGGCTGCGCAACCGCGCTGCAGGACCTCGGGCTATTTGGCATCAAGATATTCTCTACCAAGGTCGCCGTCGGCGGCGGCCTGCTGAAATTTTCCCACGGCACCGTACCAAATCCTGCTGCGGCGATCCTCGAGATCTTTAAGAGAAAGCAATTCGCCCTCATTGGAGGGCAGGCAGAGGACGAATTAACAACACCTACAGGGGCCGCCATGTTGGTCAACCTTGCGCAGGGAAGCGTCAGCTATTACCCCAGCATCATGCCAGAGAAGATAGGCTATGGCGCCGGCACAAAAAAATTCGAGGGGTTTGCAAACGTCGTGCGGCTGCTGATTGGCGCTTCAGGCATTGAAGCAGCCAGGGATACGGTGTGCGTCGTTGAAACGAACGTTGACGACGCGTCCGGCGAGCTCATTGGCAATCTGGTCGAGCGGCTCACCGACATAACCAAGGATGTCACCGTGATACCCAGCACCACAAAAAAGAGCCGGCCGGCGTTTCTTATTAGAATTATATCGGAAAACGCACAGCTAAACAATGTGCTTCAGGTGCTGTTCAGCGAGTCAGGGACTCTTGGCGCCAGGGTGCAAGAGGTAGAGAGGTTTGTCCTGCCCCGCGCAATCCTGACTGTGCCAGTCACCGTCAGCGGCAACACCTTCAATGTGCACGTCAAGGTAGCCAAGGACTCTGCTGGCAGGATGATAAGCGCCAAGCCCGAGTTTGAAGACGTAAAGATAATTGCGTCAAGATGCCAGATTTCTGTCAAAAGGGCGATGGAGCTAGTGAGCGCAGATGTCACGCAAAAGATAGGTGGCATGTAGATGGAAAGTTTCGACAGGCTAGTGGGCTGGTTCGCCCAAAACGGCGGCAAGGCTGTTGTAGTGGCGCTGTCCGGCGGAGTCGACAGCGCCGTGGTAGCGCTTGCTGCGAAAAAGGCGCTTGGCAGCGGAGCAATAGCGATAACGGCCGATTACAAGACGCTTGCAGAAGAAGAGCTTGCCACGGCCCAGCAAGTAGCCAAGGAGATTGGCATTGCTCATAAAATAATAGAGTACGACGAGCTAGAAAACTCGGATTTTGTCAAGAATGATTCCATGCGCTGCTACCACTGCAGGACGGAACTTGGCCAGCACTTGGCAGAGGAGGCGAAAAAGGCAGGTGTCATGCTAATTGTAGACGGCACAAACATTGACGACCTGTCTGACTATCGGCCGGGCATAAGGGCTCTCCGGGAAAACGGCGTGAGGAGCCCAATGGTGGAGCTTGGCATAAACAAGCAAGAAATACGAAAAATAGCAAAAGAGTTTGGGCTTTCAGTGTACGACAAGCCTTCGAACGCGTGCCTCGCATCAAGGATTCCCACAGGGACAGAAGTGACGTATGAGAAACTGAGAAAGATCGAGAGTGCAGAGATAATCGTCAGGACGATATTTGGAGTCAGGCAGGTCAGAGTAAGGGACCACGGCGACATTGCAAGGATAGAAGTAGGCAACGACGAGCTGGCCAGGATGTTTGACGCGGATAGGCTGGCTCTTCTTGACGGCAAGCTGAAAGAGCTGGGCTTCAAGTTCGTCGCAGTGGACGCCGCTGGCTACAGGACCGGCAAGCTGGTGATGGTAGAAGATGGTCATGAGTAACGAACATATCTACCTTGACAGCGCGGCGTCAACGCCGGTTGCCGACGAAGTGATTGCAGAGATGCTGCCGTTCATGAAGCAGCAGTACGGCAACCCGTCGTCAATTCACAGGTTCGGCAGGGAAACGACAAGGGCGATACAGCTTGCGCGAAAGAGGGTTGCCGGGCTTGTGGGCGCGTCGCCCCGCGAAATCACGTTCACTTCTGGCGGCACTGAAGCCGACAACCTTGCGCTCAAGGGTGCAATGATGCAGACAGAAGGCCAGAAAAAGAACAGGATAATTACGAGCAGCATAGAGCATGACGCGATACTGGAGCCGTGCAAGGATCTGGAAAGGATGGGCATTCAGGTCACGTACCTGCCTGTGACAGGCGAGGGGCTTGTGAGGCCGTCTGACTTCAAGGACATTATTTCGCATCATGACGATGTCGCGCTCGTAAGCATCATGTATGCAAACAATGAGGTAGGCACAGTGCAGCCTATCAAAGAGCTTGCCGATATCGTACACCGGGCAAGCGCGCTCTTTCACACTGATGCAGTACAGGCCACCGGCAAGGTCCCGATAAACGTCAAAAGCCTTGGCGTCGACATGATGTCGATGTCGTCGCACAAGATAAACGGCCCGAAAGGTGTTGGCGCTCTCTATGTCAGAAGTGGGCTCAACATAATGCCGATAATCCATGGCGGCGGTCAGGAAATGTCGCTTCGCTCTGGCACCGAGAACGTGCCGGGTATTGTTGGCTTTGGCAAGGCGTGCGAGCTTGCAGCCAAAAGGATGAGCGAATACCAGCAGCATGTGGCAGGCTTGCGCGACTATCTTGTCGAGCGGGTGCTTCAGGAAATCCCGCATTCTCGGCTCAACGGCTCGCGAATAGACAGGATCCCAAACAACGCCCACTTTACATTCTTTGGGGTCAACGGCGAGGACCTGATAATCAAGCTAGACGAAAACGGCGTTGCCGCGTCGACAGGATCGGCGTGCTCGGTCAAGAAGCAAAAGCCATCGCATGTGCTAAAGGCGATGGGATTTTCCTACGAGGAGATAACGGGATCGCTCAGGCTCAGCCTTGGGATGCATAACACAAAGGAAGAGATAGACAGGACGGTGTTGGCGCTCTCTTCAGTCGTGCAGGAGCTCAGAGAGCTATCCCCCTTCAAGAGCAAGTATGCTTCATGAAATGTTTTTATTGCGAAATCGGCAGCTTTTAAGACATGTCTAGCGCATCTCTCGCATCTGTTCCAAATATAGGCGACAAGGCCCCAGATTTTGAACTGCCAGACCCGGACATGAAGCCGCGCAAGCTAAGCGATCTTCGCGGCAAAAAGACAATCCTCGCGTTCTTCCCTGCGGCAGAATCGCCGGTGTGCACTGCAGAAATGTGCGCGCTGCGCGACTCGCTTGACCAGCTCCGCGATCTGGGCGCAAACGTTGTCGGCATCTCTGTCGACGGGCCGTTTGCAAACAAGTTCTTCACCCAGAACCGCCACCTGAACTTTCCAGTGCTCTCTGACTACAAGCGCGACGTCATCAAAAAGTACGGTATCGTCATGAAGGACCTCGCCGCGCTGAAGGACTATAACGCCGCCAAAAGATCGGTGTTCGTCCTTGACGAAAACGGCAAGGTGATCTACAGATGGGTCTCGGACAATCCGCTTGTCGAGCCGAACTACAACGAGATAAAGGACGCGCTGAAGAAAGCGAAAAAGTAGCAATAGCCTTTTCTTCTTCTTTTTTCCCATGTTTCAAAAAAGCCTTTCTTGCAAGTCACAATCACTATATATCGTCAAACCGGCATCATTTTCCGTAATTGTCCAAGTCGTTCAGATACAACGATGTCGAGCTCTTTTACAATAGTAGGGATCACATAATCGGGCTTGCTGAAGTCTTCCTCCTGGACACTTACCTCGCCAGCCTGCTGCAAGAAGGCGATCTGGTCGTCGACCTCGGGGCAGGAATAGGCGATTTTGCAATTCTTGCGTCAAGAAGGGTAGGTCCTGAGGGAAAAGTCATTGCTCTTGAGCCAAATGCAGAGGACTACCAGCTCTTGAAAATAAACGTCGAAAGGAACGGCTGCCCAAACGTCACTGCCCTGAACGTGGGCGTGGCAGGAGAACCGGGGCAAAAGGAGATCAGCTTCTGGGGCAAAAAGTACGCGTTCAGAGTCGACACCTTGGAGAACATACTTGCACGATTGGAGGTCAGGGACAGGATCGATTTCATAAAAATGGACATCGAGGGGTTCGAGGCGGAGGTCATAGGAGGAAGCATCGAGACGATCAAGGACGCAGACGTCATCTCGTTGGAGCTTCACTGGACAAAGGACAGGGTCGATAGGATGCTGCGTCCCCATGGCTTTGTGTTCAGGCCTCTGCCCCGCAGGCGCATGCTGGCGAAATTTGTCGCAAGCATGTTTACCCACCCCAGCGCCCTGTTCAAGATCTCACTTACTACCATCGCCTGGTGCCCGACAATGGTCTTCAGCAGACTGAGCGAAACGGTGCATAAAGACCGACTGATGACTGGCGCATATGTAAAAAGCCGGGCTTGAATCGTGTATATGACTATCATATAAAAAAGGAGGGTACAGACGCCACTACACTCTATACTGTTCCAGCTCATTGAAAGGCAAGTCGAGGTATACCTGGGATCCGTCGAATGCATTGACGCAGGCTTTTGGTATCTGGTACTCGTTGAAGTGGCTCGACAGCACTATGATCGAGTCACCGTCTTCTGCCGCAATGTATCCGATTGGCTTCCCGTTACTGGATCTGATGCCTTTGTGTATTACTTTATCCCACTGCAGGACTGCCGGTCCTTGCATCTTTCTTTTTCACCAATAACACATCTGCGAGCCGGCAGCTTTTAACGCTCGCTTAACCTCGTAAATTAACATGGTTAAGCGAAGTATAATTTGTTATTCGCGGTAGTTGTTCACGTGTATTAGCATATGCAAAAAATCGAAAAAAGGTATGAGCCAGTGGAGAATTTAAAATGCAAGATTTGCCTCCGCCAGTTTCTAAGTGAGGCAGAGCTGGAAAACCACAATGTCATTGAGCATCAAAGAAATTATCCACCATTAGGAGTGGGATAATAATAATAATAATTATTCTTTGACCTTGACTACTGCGCTCCATAGGAACAGAATTGAGAGATCGTCTGCCAGATTCTAGATGCAGCAAATAATGTGAGTCCACGAGAACCAAGATATTGTACAAGATATTCCTTTCACACGCACAGCTAAAGGAAATCTCATATAGGAAAAGAAGAAGAAAAAACAAAGTCAATTCGAGCTTGAGGAAACCTTTTGACCGGCAATCATTTCGATTCCTGCAAATATGTCAGTCATATGGTTCAACGATGACCAGTCCGAGCATTCTGTTGCCGTCAACGCCAGCAACTCAGACGTGCCTCCTGAAGCAGTATTTGATTCTGACTTGATAGATCCTGACGATGGCTCTTTTATTCACAAGTTCACGATTCCAGGAACCTATGACTACTACGACAGCATGAACCCGCTATCAAAAGGCAGTATCAAGATGGGAAGCGAATTTGAGGGCGGCCAGAATATGACATGTTAATTGGAGAAGACGCGCTGCCCTTCAACTCAAGCGAACCTAGGCGGATAACATTGTCATTGTCATTGTCATTTGTGCCAAAGAGCAACGTCACAACGATCCCGCCATCTGTGACCTGATCTGACGGATCAGGAAGGAGTTGCAAGCGATGGAGCGTACCACGTTCGCGGACCTGTGCTGGTGGACAACGACGATTATACCATCAGCGTAACCATAACGTCTATAGACAACGAAGAGCAGTCTGTGTCACCTTCAGACAATTTCATACTTCCGTGTGCAGAAGCCGGGTGATCCGAATACGTAGCATATAATCCGCGCCCATGTGTCGAAGTTGATTCAGTATCAAAAAATAATGGAATCTCGATGAACACAGGTTGTGCAAAAAACCGGAGTCACTATTTTGGTAAAAAGACCTAAAGATGCTACTATTTCTAGAATCCTGATTTGTTTGCTTAAAGAATCTTTCTGATCATTCTAATCCTTTGTTTCATCCATTGAAAATAAAGTGAGTTCGCATAAGGACGATGATAAGCAGTCCGGCTACCGCCTCACTGGCGTAGCATGGAGCATACTTGTCATGGGCGTGTCGCTGGCTGTCATCGTAATCATCTACATTTCATTTGGCTATATCGGACCAAGCTTCTCTACTAGGGTTATGGAGCAGCAGCAGGAAGAATTGCGAGAGCGGTATGGCCTGCCTCCGTTGCCGCCAGTATCTCCGGAAGAAGCCGAGATTCCACCTTCTTTGAGGGGCATCACCACAACAGCAGCTGTCAATGATACTGAAAGCGGTAATGCAACTGCTGCAGCAACAAGCACGAATGCAACTGCCCCCAACAACCAGACAGAAGCAGCAGCAGCAGAGAATGCCACCAACACTACTACAACTGCAAGCTCAAATGCAACTAGTGCCGGCAACAACTAAAGGCAAAAGCAAAAGATGTTGTTGTTGTTCTACTCTATCACTGCCAGCACATCGTTCCTTACAACGCTGGCGCCCTGCTTGACCTTTATTTCCTTCAGTGTGCCGTCCTTGTGAGCCTTTATCGCTACCTGCATCTTCATCGACTCAAGCACCACGATGACGTCGCCTTTCTTGACTTCGGCGCCACTCTTTGCCTGTATGCTGACGACCCTGCCGGGGATCTGGCTTGCGAGGTTACGGTCGCCACCGCCGGCGCCGCCTATCGCAGACGCTTTTTCAAGTACCTCTGTCAGCTTTGAGTGCTTTTTCACAGTCAGCGGCTGGCCGTCCAGGATTATTCTTGCCTCGGCGCTGCCTGACTGCAGTATCTTGGCGTGATGAAAAGTATTGTCAAGAATGAACTCGAACTCGTTGGTGCCTGATTTTAAAAGGCGCAGGGTGTGCTGCTTGCCACCTATCTTGACGAGCACGGAGTCGTTCTCGGTGGTACGGAGCACTTCGCCATCTAGGAGCTGCGCAAGGTCTCCCACTTTGAATTCCATTAACTGATCGGTCCCCTCGACTTCCACTTTGAGCTGGCCGCTGTCGCATTCTGCGCGGCTCCGGCCTTTTTCACAAACTCCGACTGGAGCAGAAGCGCTGCGACAGCGGCAGGCGCCTTGTCCTTGGCCCTCTCTTTTACATCCTCGTTCATTTTGTTGAATATCTTGAAGCGCTCAAGGTAGTCGGTGGACAGCTCGCCCTTGATGAAGTTGGGCTCGTCCATTATCGTCTTGTACAGCGGGATGGTAGTGTTGATGCCCTCAATGGTAAACTCGTCAAGGCTGTTCTTCATCCTCACCCTCGCTTCCTCAAAGTTCCTGCCCCATGCAATCAACTTGGCTACGAGCGAGTCATAGTAGCCGGAGACAGTGCAGCCAGGGTAGAGGTAGGTATCGACCCTTATGCCCGGCCCGTACGGTATGTTGCAGCTTGGCACCAAGCCAGTCGAAGGCGCGAACTCGTAGAACGGGTCCTCAGCGTTAATCCTGCATTCAATCGCACAGCCGTTCATCTTCAGGTCTTCCTGCTTGAACGGCATCTCGTCTCCCTGAGCAATCGCTATCTGGAGCTTGACAAGATCAAGTCCCGTGACCAGCTCGGTGACTGGGTGCTCCACCTGCAGGCGCGAGTTTATTTCAATAAAGTAAAAGTTGCCCTCCGTGTCGCGCAAGAATTCAGCCGTGCCGGCGTTCAGGTAGTCGACAGCTGCTGCCGCCCTGACTGCTATTTCGCCTATCCTTTCCCTTGTCTTTTGGTTCATGACGGGCGAGGGCGACATTTCGATGAGCTTCTGGTGGCGCCTCTGGATCGAGCACTCCCTCTCGAAAAGGTGCCTGCCGTTTCCGTGCGAGTCCCTTATCAGCTGGAACTCGATGTGCCTGATGCGCTGGAGGTACTTTTCAACGAAAAGCGCTGCCTTGCCAAATGCCGCTTGCGACTCAGCAGACGCCATTTCAAATTCCTGCCGCAGCTGCTTTTCGTCCTTGGCAAGCCTGATGCCACGGCCTCCGCCACCAAATGCCGATTTGAGCATTACAGGGTAGCCGGCCTTGTGGGCAATGTCTGCAGCCTTTTCAATGTCCTCGATAATGCCGTCGCTTCCCGGCACTGTTGGGACCTTGGCCTTCTTCATCACTTCCTTGCACTTCATCTTGTCGCCCGTGATTTCCATGGCCTTGCTGGTCGGCCCGATGAATATGATGCCGTTCTTTTCGCATAGCTCGGAAAAGTTCTCATTTTCTGACAGAAAGCCGTAGCCGGGGTGAATTGCGTCTGCGCCAGCTTGCTTGGCAGTCTCGACAATCTTGGCCATGTTGAGATAGCTTTGTGCTGGAGCCGCAGGTCCAATATGGTACGCTTCGTCAGCTCTTTTCACATGAACTGCCCTGACATCCTCATCAGAATAGATAGCAATAGACTTGATGCCAAGCTCTCTGCAGGCTCGGATAACCCGGAGGGCTATTTCGCCCCTGTTTGCAATCAGGATGCTTGTTATTTTTTTTGACATGGCAGGTGCACCACTATCACAGGTTGATGTTGCCGTGCTTTTTCCACGGCCTCGGCTCCTTCTTGTTAGCCAGCGCGTCAAGAGCCCGTATTATCATGGGCCTTGTTTCCGCCGGATCCATCACCAGATCAATAGTACCTTTTTCGGCAGCTATATACGGGTTTGCAAATTTGTCGCGGTATTCCTTTACCAGTTGCTTCTTTTTGTCGGCCGCGTTAGGCGAGTTCTTCAAGTCTTTTCTGTGGAGAATCGTAATGGCCGCTTCAGGGCCGAGCACAGCAATTTCCGCGCTTGGCCACGCATAGTTGATGTCAGCGCGCAGGTTCTTGCTTCCCATCGCGATGTAGGCTCCCCCGTACGCCTTGCCGATGATACATGTCACCTTTGGCACTGTAGCTTCGCAATACGCATACAGCAGCTTGCTTCCGTGCCTGATGATGCCGTTGTGCTCTTGGTCAGTGCCAGGCAGGTAGCCGGGCGTGTCTACAAGCGTCACTATTGGGATGTTAAACGAGTCGCAGAAGCGGATGAAGCGCGCCGCCTTGTTTGACGAGTTGATATCAAGAGCGCCTGCAAGGTACATCGGTTGGTTTGCCACGATGCCGACTGTCCTGCCGGCCATCCTTGCAAAGCCGACTACAATATTTTCTGCAAACAGCTCGTGCACTTCAAAAAAGTCTCCGTTGTCGACTATGGACTTTATGATGTCCTTTATGTCGTACTGCTGGTACGGGTTCTCTGGCAATATGTTGATGAGGTTGATGTCAATCCTGTTTGGGTCGTCGCTTGTCTCTACTATCGCAGGCTCTTCTGTGTTATTTTGCGGCAGGAACGATATCAGTTTTTTTATCTTGTCAAAACATTCGTACTCGTTCTTGGCTACAAAGTGGGAGACGCCGGATTTCGAGGCATGGGCGCGCGCCCCACCAAGCTCTTCAAACGAGACTTCCTGGCTCAACACTTCCTTGACCACTTCAGGGCCGGTGACAAACATCTGGCCAATATTTTCGACCATCACCACAAAGTCAGTCATTGCCGGCGAGTACACGGCTCCTCCGGCACATGGGCCGATGCTTGCAGTGATTTGCGGGATTACGCCAGAAGCCATGGTGTTTCTGAAGAAAATGTCGCCATAGCCATCAAGGCTTGCGACGCCTTCCTGTATGCGCGCCCCGCCAGAGTCGATTATGCCTATTATCGGGCAGCCCACCTTCATGGCATGGTCCATCGCCTTAGCGATTTTCTTGCCGGTCATCTCGCCAAGCGAGCCTCCAAGCACGGTGAAATCGTAGGAAAAAACGAACACTTGCCGGCCGGCAATAGTGCCAAAGCCGGTGACGGCGCCGTCGCCGTAGAATTTCTGGATCGCAGGGTCGTCGCTTTTGTGCATGACGTACTTGTCTAGCTCTACAAAAGTTCCTTCGTCAAGCAAAAGAGCAATCCTTTCTCTTGCAGTAAGCTTGCCTTTAGAATGCTGGGCCTCGATTCTTTCGCCGCCACCACCACTCTCGGCGGTCTTTTTCATTGAAGCCAACCGCTTGATTTTTTCTTCATGCATGGAAGTGTAACTTATGCGAGTAAGTCGCTATATAAATTCATTACAGAATGGGGCTATTCTCTGAGGCTGGACCGGCCGCCCTGCGCCCTGCGAAAGACGTTCATGCCAAGGTTATAGTTCTCAAAGAGGGATTGGAGCGATTCAAGTTCCAGCGAAAGCATGGCGATCTCGCTCTTGTGCTCCTCCGGGTTTTTCATCAGCTGCTCAAGCTTTTCCTTCTTTTCTGCCAAAAGCTTGCCCACGTTGTGCTCGTATTCGCTTGACATGATACAAGGTAGGCTCTCAGCTATTCAAATTTTAACTTTTGGTAACAGCAGCTTCTGCATCTTGGCGCGAAAAGCTTGCTGGTAGTTTCCGTATGCATTCTTGTCCTCCGTGCACTGGTTGCAGATGCACGCCTGCGAGACGACCATCCTATTGCAGTCGCCGGCCTCAAAGCCACATTCGGCCCATCCGGCAGGCCTGCCGCAGATAAAGCAGTTAAGCTCTGGGGCTTGCTGCTTTTTTTCTTGTTTCTTCTTTTCAGCGGTTGCAGGAGTATCGCACTTGATATGCTTGATAGCCTTTGAGCTCTTCGACCAGAGCGCATATTCGCCCTGTGGTATCTCTTTGCCGCAGGCTGCGCACTTGCCCTTATATTTAACCAATAGCCTTATCCAGTCGCCTTTCTCGCTCATTTCCTTTTCGCCTTCTCCATCTCTTTTGCTATCGACTCGCCTGTCGACTCGTCGCGAAAGTTGTTGACGGCAAATTTCACTGGGTCTATTTTGTTATCTATCAGCGTGCGAATGAAATATGGCAGCACGAGCGAGCCGCAGGCGCTCCTTGACATGTGCATTGCGGGCGCAAGTTCGCTCAGGATTTTCCTAGTCGACTGCGACCTTGCAAAGATAGGGCCCATCACCGGCCACGGCATCGAATACTGGCTGTACTTGATGCCTTTCTGGCGCGACCTTTCGTACAGCCCTATTGCTATCATCCTGCTCACATACCGGAGCAGGCTCCACTGCCTGTTCCTGCTTGCCCTGCCGACCATCATGTCCGCCTTTGAAAGCACGTCTAGCATTGCATCAAGGTCGCCGTGTTCTATATGCGAAGAGACGATGCTTGAGAAGAGCGCGGCGATCATGTCCCTGCGCCGGGCCTCCGGCGACATGACCTCGTACCGAGGATCAGAGTAGGACGCGTCCGCCTTGGCAATGTATGCCACGGCTTCTTCTGCGCTACCGGATGTTGAAAAGTAGCCGTTGATTGCGTCTGCAATATCGACATCGACAATGTCCTTGTTTGAAACGGTGGCATAGCCAGCATCCCGCGACTGCGCGCTGTTGAGAAGTGACCGTATGTCGCCCCTGCTGTTGTAGACCACTGAAATCCTGTCGCCGGGTCCAAGCTTGGAGTCCTCGCTCTGCAGCACGTGGTCAAGAAAGAGCGTCAAAAGGCGCGGCGGCACTGGGGCAAACTCGACGGTCTTGCACACCTTGGCAAGGTCTCTTATCTTGGTCGATTTTTTGTTTGCCGCCATTATCACCGGCACCGTGGGCTCTTTCATGAGGTCAACGAGCGTGTCGAGGCCGCCTGAGTCTTCCCTGCCCGAGATACCGTCCACCTCGTCCAAAAAGAGCATTATCTTTCGCCCAAGGAGGCCAGTGTTCTGGAAGATAGGCATTATCCTTGCCTGCAGGATCTCCTTGTTGCGGGTGTCACTTGCGTTCATTTCCACAAGGTCGTAGTCAAACTGCCTTGCAAGCGCGTGCACTAGCGTAGTCTTGCCGGTGCCTGGCGGACCTACTAGCAGGAGCGGCTTGCTTCCGCTCACCCAGCCGGCCAGCCACTTGACTACTGCTAATCTAGCGTCTTCGTTGCCGACCATCTGCTCCACCTGCCTCGGCCTGTGCTTCTCAGACCACATCATTTCATGACATCAGCTTCTCTATCTTTTGCTGGAACTCTTCGAAAGGCGCGCGGCGGACAAGCTCGTTGTACCAGTGCTGGTTGTAATGCCTGACAGTAAGAAATAGGAATTCAAGGAACGGCTTTAATTGAAAGCTTTCAGGCAGCATGTCAAGCGCAATCTTGGCTTCGTCAAGGTAGAGCTCACTCTTTGCCATCGTAAGCTCAAAGCCGCGCCTGACGTCTCCGGTGTTGATGGCAAAGTAGAGCGGCCACGACGGCACCTTGACTGCGTTGTTCTTGATGGCGTCCTCGATCTCGTTGCCGCAGCCGACGCACTCGCCGGCCTTGGCCATTCCTAAATGGAATATGTCGCCCAGCGGCCGGCGGTTGAGCGCCATATTCCTGCCAGCCGTGCCCATCACGGCCCGGTACTTTTTGTAGCACTCGGTCATGTTCTCGTCGCTTATTGACGCTGGCTTTATCTTTAATTTCACATCGATGTACTGTCCGACACGGGCGTCGCGGAACCCTTCTTCAAAGGCTTTTAGGACGATGTCTCCTCCCTGCGCTATCTTGCTCCGGGCAATCGCAAGGATGTAGGGGTTCATGAACTTGTAGTCCTCGAGGTATTCCAGATCCTCGTCCTTGTCGACAATCCTGTCCATCGGTTCTGACAGATCGATGGCAATGATATGGCCGTCTATCACTGCGTTCCTCCTTTCCTCAGAGATACTGTTGTCAAAGTATTGGGTTGCGCCGTCAAATAGCGCGTTGAAAACTGGGAACGTCATCTTGACAAAATTTGAATTCAGTATGCGTTTGACCCTGTCGCCAAGATCTTCAGGGCTTGACAGTCTTGCCTTGATGTCTGTCACGTTGCCTGCGGGCACAAGCTCAGGTGAGTTCACCTCCTCGGCAAACTTACATATCGTGCCGGCAGGGTTGTCATCGGCAGCTATCGCCTTGTGCAGCGACATGACGAAGCGATCCGCAAATCCTTGGAATTCGTTCCCTGTCTTTTCTTTGTATTGGTTGAACTGCCTGTAGCCCTTGCTCCGTAGCAACCCTTGCTTTATTATCTCCTTGCCGGCCTGCGTACCCATCAGGGCTTCCTTTGAAAAGACAGACTCGTCCTTGTTGCTCATATTATTTCTCCAGATTCTGCTACCTATGGTTAGCCAGCCATTGATAAGCGTAGTGTTGTTGTTATTGTTGTTATTGGAGGCTAGGGAAGCTCTTCCCATCATGCCCTCGCATCGGACCTGCTCAGCCTAGCCCTTTTTGTAGCAGACTTGCAGCAATCGCATTTATTTTTTGTGGAGCTAGAATACAGGTTGGACAACTGGGATTACAATTCATACCATAACTGTACCAACCCGCTTTTGCAAGAAATGGACTTGGTTAATCTCATCTTCATCTGCCTTGTATATCCTTGAACAGCGGTATTATACCGCTGCTGAGGATTATGGGATGAATCGATAAAATGCTTTCGTCTACCAATCCAGCATTCAGCAGGATAGAAATGATATCCGCGCCGCCAACAAGCCAGATGTCCCTGCCCTGCGTGCGGATCAGTTTCCTTACAAATTCCGGGACATCGGAAGAGACAAACTCTGCATTTTAATCGCCTGTCCGCTTTGCATTTTCAGTAAACACATACACACCTTTTTGTTTTGTTCTTGTACGGGTATTCGTCACAAATTCAAGGGATTGATTGTATGTTTTTCTGCCTATCAGAATTCTATCAATTGAATCGTAGAACTGCGAGTAGCCATAGTCTGCATCTGCATCCGTGAACAGCCACAGTCTATGCCCCCGTCCTCTCTGGCAATGTAGCCATCGAGGCTTGGGGCGATGAATAGCTTGACCTTTCTCATGGCTCAGGCTTGCTCCTTCATGAGTGCGGTAAAAAGAGAGAAAAAGTGTTTTTGCGGCTTTTATCTTGAAGCCATCGCGATTCTTTCTTGCTCATTCTTTTTCTTGACGGCATGGCTTGCCATGTCGTTGTTGGAAGCCAAGATTATCTCCTTGGCAAGCGCCTCCTCGATTGTTTGCGGCTTAGAGTAGGTCGACTCCCTTATGCCCTCTGCAATGAACCTAAGCGCTAGGTCCACCCTGCGCAGCGGAGCAACATCCACTGAAACGTGGTAGACTACGCCACCATACACGATGCGGGTCGTGTCCTCGTTTGGCGACGAGTTCTCTATTGCCCTCACCAAGAGCTCGACCGGGTTCTTGCCCGTTTCAAGGTGTATGATGTCAAAAGCCGCCTTAACTGCCTTGAGCGCATGGGCTTTCTTGCCACCCATCCTGCCTGTGTTCTTGGCATACTTTTTGCCAAAGTGCATCATCTTGTTTGCAAGCCTCTCCACGATGTGGACCTCAGCCTTTTTTAACCGCTGGTGCTCGTGCCTGCCAAATGTTACTGGTATGACTGCGGGCGGGAGCTTGATTACTGTCTTTAGACCAGCGTCGTTTAACTTGATCTCGCTTGTGTCCCACTTGTTGAAAAGCTGTATGTTTACCTGCTCTTTGCCACTCATCTTCTCGGCTTCTCCTTTCTTCCGTGCACAAGCTCGTTGAGCGACACTCCGTTCACCTTGAAGACCTGCCACCTAACGCCAGGGATGTCGCCCATTGCGCCACCCATCGAGCCGCCGATGCCGCCGATGATGACCTCATCATGCTCGTCAACAAAGTTGAGAGCGCCGTCCTTTGGGAGGAAGGCGGTGACCGACTTGCCGTTCTTTATCAGCTGCACCCTGACGCACTTGCGCACGGCAGAGTTGGGCTGCTTTGACTCTATTCCTACTTTTTCCAGCACTATGCCTCGTGCCTGCGGCGCGCCCTCTAGCGGGTTTGCCTTCTTGTCAAGCATAAGCATCCTTCTCTTGTAATACTTGTCTGCCCACCTGCCCCGGCTCTTCTTTGCCCTGAGCACACCGCCGGCAAACAACCCTAGTGGAGATTTACCCATTTTTTACATACTCACCTTATTGTAACTTCCCTGCTGTTCAGGGCTAACTATCAGAACATTGGATATTTGGAAGTATCGCTTCGCAAAGAGCCTAGCCTTCTCGGCGTTTCTGCCCTCCCTGCCCACGACGGCGCCCTTTTTGCGCTGGTCGACGATGACGACGGCCTGCTTTGTCCCGTCGTTCCTGTCAGATATCCTGACGTCGTTTACCATGTCGGCGTTTAGCATGTTGCGTATGAATTCAGCAGGGTCGTCTGAAAACTCGACAAGTTCCACTTTTTTCCCGACCACGTTCTGGAGCTGCTTTATCGTCGAGCCGCCTTTGCCAATTGCAAGGCCCATCTGGCCCTTATTTACGACGAAAATAACGCGCTCCATCCTGTCATCGACTATGCAGTCCCTTGCAGTGGCGCTTGTGATGCTCTGGAAAAGGGACATCAAACGCAGCTCGTCAGAAGTCAGCTTGATCTCGGTCATTTTCAGCGCAGCATCCCTGTCATTACGTACGTTCCGTCGTCAGACGACAACAGCAACAACAATATCATCACTTGCTCAGTAAAGTCCAATTTAAGTCTTGGCGCCTTTTTTATTTGCCCTCTTTTTCTGAGATGCTCGCGTCTATTTCTTCTGCAGTCCCGCTCTTGATTGCTATTACAGTCATCCTGAAAGGCTTGTTGCAGAGCTTGCCTAGCTGCACCGAGTTGCCAGGGTATTCGTACACAGCGATGTTTGAAGCCTTGGCCTGCTCTTCCAGTTTCACCCTGTCGTCAGAAGCAACAGACTTGCTGATGATTATCAATTTCGATCCCTTGATTGACTGCAATACTTCCTTGACGCCGCTCTTGTACTTGTCGGTGGCTATAGCGTCCTTAATTACTTTTTCCAGTGCCCTCATTGTTGTTACCCTTCACCTTCATGTATAGGTCTACCATTCCGGTGCCGACAGGTACAGTGGCACCTACTATAACGTTCTCTGTCACTCCTTTCAAGGTTTCTATCTGGCCTTCAAGAGACGCTTTTGCAATTGTCGGAACGGTAATTTCAAATGCCGCTCTTGCAAGCACTGATGTCTTAGTTCCTGCAATGCCGTGCCTTCCTATCTGCTGCAAGTAGCCCTTTGACGTCATCAGGTCTGCCACTAGCATGATGTGCCTCGTGTCGACTTCCAATCCTTGCTCTTCGAGCGTGTTAGTGATTTCTTTTATCAATGCCGTCCTTGCGGCCTCGATGCCAAGTGTCTGCCATATCTCGTAGACGTTGTTTGTGGCGATTCTGGTGGTGTCCACGCCGTCAATGATCACGACCTTGGCAAGGTTCGAGCCGGCAGTCTGTATAACCCACTCATCGTCCTGCTTGACTATGGTGACGCGCTCGATGTCCGGCACTCCCTTGACCCTTGTTCCAAGGAGCTTGCTCTTGAGCGCAAGAAGCGTCTGAGCGTCGGGCTCATCTGGGATAGTTATCTTGATGTAGCCCTTGTTTTCGTTTGGCTTGACCTGGTACTTTTTCTTGGCACCTTCAAGCACTTCCATCACTTCTGCAAAAGTGCACCCGCGCTCTGCGAGCTTGACCTCTGAAAGGTAGAACGTCAGGACGCCACTATAGTCGGTCTCTGTCCTGTCGATAAGGTCGCCTATTTCTGTGAACAGGATCTCTTTTGCGACCTCAAGGGCCTTTTCCCTTGACACCCTATGTTCTTCGTCAAGGTAGATGTCCATCGTGGGCGTCACCGGCTTTTTCCTCGCGTCCACGAGCTCTATTAGCCTTGGAAGGCCGAGTGTCACGTTTCTTTCTTTTACGCCTGCAAAGTGGAATGTCCTGAGAGTCATCTGGGTTCCTGGCTCACCTATCGACTGTGCCGTCACCACGCCGACTGCCTCGCCCGGTTCTGCAAGCGCCCTGTCAATGAGGTCGAGCACCTTCTTCATGACCTTCTCGGCTCCTTCCTTGGAGAGCCTGTTCTCGAGTAGCGCCTTTTCGAGGTTGCCCTTCATCCTCGGATTGAGGTTCTCGTCATATTTGGCAATGATGTTCTTGGTGTCGTTCTCTGTAGCCTTGCGCCCTCCGTCGACAATCGATTCAGCTTCTATGAGCCTTGAAATGTTGACTGCCTCACCGTGATCGCTCTTAGCCGGGTCGATGCCATCCTCGCCATAGAGGTACTGCACGATGTTGCCGTGCGGGTCGCGGACAGTCAGGTCGTACTCTATCTTCAAGTGCTCAAGCGCGTTGATAAGCCTTCTCTGCATGTAGCCGGACTGCTGTGTCCTGACTGCAGTGTCCACAAGGCCCTCGCGCCCACCCATCGCGTGGAAGAAGAACTCTAGCGGCGACAGCCCGTCGCGGTAATTTGACTTGACAAAGCCCTTGGCATCGGGGCTGGCTTCCATCGGCCTGAAGTGCGAGAGTGCCCTGTTATGATAGCCCTTCTGGATCCTCTTGCCCCTTATAGACTGCTGCCCAAGGGCCGCGGTCATCTGGCCGATGTTAAGGGTTGATCCCCTTGCGCCTGTAGATGCCATTATCACGCCTGAGTTTTCGTCGGGGAATGCCCTGTCCGCAGTCCTGCCGGCCCTGTCGCGGGCGCGTGACAGCTCGTTTACGACGTACAGCTCAAGCGCTTCTTCTCCCGAAAGACCTCTTGTCAGCGGCAACGTGCCGTCGTTGTACTGCTGTATCAGCTCGTAGACCTTCTCATAGGTTTTCTGGATGATGTCACTTATCTCCTGCCTTGTCTCCGGGGAGAGCCAGAGGTCTGAGTAGCCGTAGGTAAAGCCACGGTGAGTGATGTATGTCTTGAGCATAGTAAGTATCGAGTCGAGGAACCGTCTTGCGGTTCCGGTGCCATAGTCCTTGGCAATCCTGTGGAGCACGCTGTCCGGTTCTTCTGCGCCTATCGACGCCTTGTCGATGACTCCGCTGATGAGATCACCGTTCTTGACTACGACATCCCTGCCCTCGCCTTTTGCAGCCTTGTTCCATTTCGATGTGATGATGAAGTTAAAGTCCCTTGGAAGGAAAAGCGAAAACAGCTGCTTTCCGGAATAATACAGCTTTTGCCCGTCCTTTGTTGTCACCGCTGGCTCTGGCAGCGGGCCTTCGTAGCCGCCGATCATGGCAAGGTTTGCGAATTCGTCCTTTGTCAGAGTCGAGCCGTCCCGTGTCAGCATGAACGCGCCGGTAATAAAGTCCCTGATAGCTCCGATGATTGGGCCTCCATACCTTGGCGATATCATTTGATCCTGTACGCGCATGAGGAGCGTGGCTTCCGCCCTTGCTTCCTCGCTCTGCGGCACGTGGAGGTTCATTTCGTCTCCGTCAAAGTCAGCATTGTACGGCGGGCACACTGCGGGGTGAAGCCTGAACGTGCGGTAGGGCAGCACCACGACGCTATGCGCCATTATGGACATCCTGTGGAGCGACGGCTGCCTGTTGAAAATCACGATGTCGTCGTTCGCAAGGTGGCGCTCGACGACGTAGCTTGGGGCAAGCGAGTCTGCAATGGCTTTCCTGTCGCTCACGTAGTCAAGCCTGATCTTGACGCCGTCCGGCCTTATGATGTAGTTGGCGCCAGGGTATGTGTTGGGACCGTTAATCACGAGTTCCTTGAGCCTTTCAAGGTTCCACTGCGACACTGTCTCTGGTATTGTGAGCTTTTTCGCAACGTCCGTCGGGACGCCGACGTCCGAGATCCTCAGGTTGGGGTCTGGCGAAATTACCGTCCTGCTTGAAAAGTCGACACGCTTGCCTGAAAGCGAGCCCCTGAACCTTCCCTCCTTGCCCTTGAGTCTCTGGGTCAGCGTTTTGAGCGGCCTGCCCGACCTGTGGTGGGCCTGCGGGATGCCGGAAACTTCGTTGTCAAAGTACGTGGTGACGTGGTACTGCAATAGATCTACCAAATCCTGTACTATGAGCGGCGGGGTTCCTGCCTCCTTGCTCTCCTTGAGGCGCTGGTTAACCCTGATGATGTCAACAAGCTTGTGGGTCAGGTCGTCTTCAGACCTGATGCCTGTTTCAAGGATGATTGATGGCCTCACGGTCACCGGGGGCACAGGCAGCACCTGCAGCACGAACCACTCGGGCCTTGCAGTTTTTGGGTCGTAGCCCAAGAGCGTAAGGTCGTCATCAGGGACATGGCTCAGCCTTTCGCGTATCGTGATTGGGAGCAGCCTATTTTCGCCGGCGTCCGTCTTTTCCACGAATATCGTCGGCTTGGTGAATATCAGATCATACTGGTCTTTGCCGCAGTGCGGGCAGACCTTGACCTTTTTCGACCGCTCGATTATCTCGTCCTTAATATTCTCAAGCGTAATGACGGCATACGCGGCTTTTGTGTCTCTTATCGACTTGTATTTTGCAAGCTCTTCTGGTTCGAGCTTGATCCTATTGCATGATCTGCACGTTATCAGGAGCAGCTTGTGTATGTCGTCCACGAATGCAATGTGGAGCACCGGCTCTGCTAGCTCGATGTGCCCAAAGTGGCCTGGGCACTTTGCTGACGTGTTGCCACAGGTAGCGCACTTTTGGCCCGGCTCGAGAGTTCCTAGCCTGTTGTCCATGAGGCCTCCCTGCACCGGCATCCCGTCCTCGTCGTATGTCTCTGGCGCAGTGATTTCTGCAACAGAGAACTTGCGCACTTCAGTTGGCGACCATACGCTGAATTTTATTCCACCCAAGATTTTTGCAGATTCTTCCATCATTTTCTATCTCTACCTCCTCTACTACACCTTCTCCTTTACAAGCAGCCTGGGAGCGACGTTGAGGCTCATCATCTCCTGCAGGAGCAGCTTGAACGCGTATGCAATCACTACAGAAGATATCTTGGCCTTTTCTCCGCAGACACGACAGACGTACCTGCGCTGCTTGACGTCATAATACGCGAGCAGCCCACACCGCTCGCAGACGTTAACTTCTGCCTTATCTGACTCTTCCAGTAGCCTGTCCTTGAGCATCATAGACGCGCCGTAAGCGATGAGACAGTCGCGCTCCATCTCTCCGAACCTGAGGCCGCCGCCGCGGGCCCTGCCCTCGGTAGGCTGCTTTGTAAGCATCTGGACCTGCCCCCTTGCGCGGCTGTGGATCTTGTCTGCGACCATGTGGTGAAGCTTTTGGTAATACACGACGCCAATATAGACGTCCGCCGGGAACTTTCTCCCCGTCCTGCCGTCGTACATCACTTCCTTGCCCGTGTACTTGAAGCCGTATTGCTCCATCGCGCCCTTGATGTCGTCCAGCTTTTCGCCAAGGAACGCCGAGCCGTCGACTATTTTGCCGCGGAGGCTTGCGGCTTTGCCGCCAAGCGATTCCATGAACTGGCCGACCGTCATCCTTGACGGGAATGCGTGCGGGTTTATCATGATGTCCGGCACTATGCCTTCCTCGGTGTAGGGCAGGTCTTCTTGGCTGACCAGCATGCCCACGACCCCCTTCTGGCCGTGCCTTGAAGCAAACTTGTCTCCTATCTCAGGGATGCGCATGTCCCGGACCCTGATCTTGTACATCTTGCCGCCTTCAACCGACTGCGTGACTATTACTGTGTCGACGACGCCGTTTTCCGATGGCCTGACGCCGACTGAAGTGTCGCGCCTGTATGGGCCCTTTACCTCGAACTCTTTGTATTCTTCCATGAACCTTGGAGGCGAAGTTCTTCCGATCAGGATGTCGCCTCCGCTTACCACGGCCTCGTGCATGATGGCGCCGTCCTGCTCTAGGAGGCGGTACGCCTTTTCGCCGCGGTAGCCGCGAATGTTGGCGTCTGCCTGCGGCAGCTCGAAATTATCCTTCATGCCGCCGGGGTACTGCTTGGCTTCGGCTTCGTAGATCCTGTAAAAGAACGTCCTGCCAAGGCCCCTGTCGACTGATGACTTGTTGAAAACCACTGCGTCTTCAATGTTGTAGCCTTCAAAAGGCAGCACCGCCACGACGCAGTTCTGGCCCGTCGGGCGCTCCTCCAGTCCCAAGAGGTTGATGGCCTTAGTGCTCACCACCGGCGTCTGCGGGTATAGCATGAAGTGTTGCCGGACGTAGGTGCTTGCGTTCATTAGCGGCGTAGAGAACCCGAGGCTCTGCTTTGCCATCGCGCTCTCGTAGGTGTTTCTCGGCGATTGGTTGTGCTCAGGGTATGGGATGATTGATGCACCGACGCCCAAGATTGCAGACGGGAATATCTCTAGGTGTGTGTGCTTGGGCTCTATCTTTTTCGGGTCGATTGCGATGTAGCAGTTCTCCTCCTCGTTTGCGTCCGTAAGCTCGATCACGCCCATGTAAAGCAGGTCATTCCAAGAGAGGAACTTCTTTGAAACCTTCTCTATTGTTTCGTAGGTGACGAGCGGCTTGCCTTCCCTTATCACCACAAGCGGTCTGAGCACTCTGCCGGCATTGCAGCTGATGTAGAGGCGCTTTGTGGCTTTCCGGTTCTGCGAGGCGTAGAGATAGATGCCCACGTGCGACGGGATCTTGCCCGATCTCCTCATTGACCGCAGCGTGTCGGAGAGGTTTTCGCCCTTTTCGATGTAGCCGATGAGCCGGCCGTCCACGAAGACGCGTGTGCCACCTGCACGCAGGTCCTCGTCGGCTTCCTCGACGTTCTGAACGCCCAGTTCATACAATTTTTCGGTGACTTCGGCGCTCTGGACGTTGACCGAAATAATCGCAGAAAGCGCCAGGTTCTTTACAAGGCCGCAGTTAGAGCCTTCTGGAGTTTCTGCAGGGCAAATCCTGCCAAAGTGCGTCGCGTGCAGATCCCTTGCCTCAAAGTTGGGCTGGCTCCTGCTGAGTGGAGATTGTATCCTCCTCAGGTGCGAAATAGTGGACATGTAGTTTGTCCTGTCTAATAGCTGAGTCACTCCGACCCTGCCCCTGCCCCAGTTGCCGGTTGCAATGGCGTTGTTGAGCTTGTCCGACACGATGCCCGGACGAACCGCTGCGGCGACTGCATTAATGCCGCGCTTTTGACCTGAGCGCTCTAATTGGTACTTCATGTCCCTTATAAGATTACGGAACGCAGTCCTGAACAAGTCTGCAAGCATCTGGCCGGCGAACTTGATCACCTTGTTGCCATAGTGATCCTTATCATCAGAGTCGATCCAGCCAAGCTTTAGCTCGACTAGCTTGCACGCTGCCTCGCCAAGAAACAGCGCTTTTTCGTGCCTATTGTCAGGGTTCTTGCCGATATGGGGAAGAAGTCCCCAGTCAAGCAATGTCTCGGCCCTCTTGATCTGGAATTCTTCAAGCATGCCGGGCGCAATTCTCTTGCTAATGTAAACAATAGCGTCCCTGCTCGTGTTGACGTCGCCGGCCTTTTCAAACGAAGGCTCGAGCTCATCTTGGATGGTGTCGTTCAGGGAAACGGAATCGGCGATGTCCTTGTCCGATTCTAGCCCGAGTGCCCTTACCAGGGTGATAAGCGGTATGTCCACCGGCGAGCCGGGGATCTTGGTCACTATCGAGCCGTCCGGCCTCATGACCAGCTCGAGCTTGGCCCTGTAGCCAACTATTGAAGAATACACCTTGGCCTTATACAGCATGGTGCCTGTCGTTTCCTCGGCGTCTACAATTATCTTGTTGTAGGACAGGTCTTCAAGCCCTACTATGACGCGCTCTGAGCCGTTGATAATGAAATAGCCACCTGGGTCCCTTGGGTCCTCGCCAAATTCCACGAGCTTGGATTCAGGCAGGTTATGTAGGATGCACGTGTTGGACTTGACCATCACCGGCATGTCGCCAATGTGGATAAAGCGTGATTCCAAGATCTTGCCGTCCTCCACCACGCTGCATTCTAACATCACCGGCGACGCGTACGTCAGGTTGCGGAGCCTTGCTTCCATCGGCGCGACATGAGTTATCGATCCGTCAAGCTCCATTATCCTTGGCTGCTGGAGCTTTATCTTGCCCAGCTTTATCTTGTATGGGTACTCGGCAGTTTCTATTTCAATTTCGCCAACTTCGTCAATAATGCTCTGAAGCCCGCGCTCCATGAACTCGTTGTAAGAGTTGAGGTGCTGCCTTGCAACGCCTTCCCTTCTCAAAATGTCATTAATAATTGGCCACATTTCGATAGAATGCTCTATCATTCCTCGTACTCAACCCTCTACGACGAATCGGTAATATACACTTTCACCCGCAGTCGGGCTCTTTCTTGTTATCTTGATAATATCGCCGGGTCTCACGTCAAGGTCCTCGATTGCCTTGTCGCTTATCATGATGTACGGCAGCTGACTGGGCTTTGTGTTGTACTTTTTCAAGATTTCTTCAGCCTCCTTTCTAGGCAGGATTTCGTGCTTGGGCTGGTAAATGTGGTTCGTTATCTTGACTACTTTCTTTTCAGACAATTGAATGCGCCTCCAAACAGGAAAATAGCTTGTGCTCGAGAGAAGACATCATAAGTCAAATTTAATGAATATCGGGTGAGTATATATAAGTATTTGCAATTTATCGTTCGCAAAATTCATTTTCTTTTGAAAAGTGAGACGCGATGTTTAATCGAGTTACTTGAAGTGAACTAACGCGTTAGAGTTTATTCACAAAAAGGATAAAAAATAGTAATGGAAATATAGCCGTGGTAGGTATGCGTGAGGGATATAATGGACTATAAAGCATATGCACTAATGGCGGTATTACTGGCATCAGTTGCACTGGTCGGTACTGCGAATGCACAAGCACTGACGGTAGAGACTGGGCAGCCAGGCTACGCAGCAGGCGACACCGTCGAGGTATCTGGAGAAGTCGGGACTGTACAGGCTGGCTTGCCTGTATTGATCCGGGTATTCAATCCTAATGGCGTCCTCGCCAGAACTGATCAGATAACTCCGGTCGCAGATGGATCATATACTTATTCATTTCCAGCTGGAGGCCCTCTGATGGGCGTTAGTGGAGAATACAGAGCAGCAGTAACATACAGGAACAGCACAGAAGAGACGGCATTCAACTTTATTACATCTGAAGGAGGACAGATATGGAGAACAGTCACAGTAGAGATAGCAGGAAGAGAACACCCAATCAGATACCAGATCAACGGCGGAACACTTACAAACATGACAGCTGACCCAGAGACTGCGACACTGACTGCAGCGATAAATTCGACAGCTCCTGGAGCGCTCGTTGTCGAGCTTCCAAGAAGCATAATCCAGTCACTTTCTGAAGTTGGCGCTCCAACAGGAGGCAACGACACAGACTTTGAAGCCTTTGTCGACACCGAAGGCGGAATCTTTGATGAAACAATGGCAAATAGGACAGTAAGAGAGCTGACGATCCCCTTTGATCAGGGCGCAGAAGAAATCGAAATCGTCGGAACGTGGGTAGTGCCAGAGTTCGGCGCAATAGCTGCAATCATCCTTGCGATCGCAATTGTCGGAATCATCGTAGCAACCACAAGATACAGCAAGTTCAGCAGCTTCCTGCCGAGGCACTAAGCCTCTCCTCTTCTCTTTCCTTTCTTTTCCTTTTTTGTTTTTATTATTTAGATACAACAATAACCCACCGCAAGGTATCGTTTTTAAAAATGGGGCCTTCGGAGGGATTTGAACCCTCCTCAAGCGGTCTCTGCCGAAAATTTTGGAAAACGGCCACAGCCGCCTATACTGACCAGGCTATACTACGAAGGCCAGCCAGAAAATTTGCAACTGCTGCAGTATATAATCGTTCGATTACCTACCGGACAGGATGCCTATTCTGACGGTTTCAACGCTCACGCCTTCTAGCCGCTTCGCAAGACCATTGAGACCTATAGAGTCGCCTGCCAAGTGCCCAAGCACCACCAGATTGCCCTTTAGCTTGTCCTCCTTCATCTTTGTCAGGTCGCCATAGTCCACATGCAGGTAAATGACTGTGGAAACGCCGTGCTCGAAATATGCACGCGCCACAGGGTAGCCGCCGTTGGTGCCTGCCGCGATTACAAGAGCCCAGCGGCCAGCTTTGTTTTTCCCGCTTCCAAATCTCACTTGCACCTTTGTTTCCGCGTTTCTGAATTCTGGTATCATGCTGACCGACCTGACAATATCAGACACATATTCCGTCCTGTTGCCGGACTTGATGCTCTGCAGTATGATCTGCCTCATGTATTCGTCGCAGGGCTGGTGTATGTTGACAAGCGGCATGCCCATCGCTCTGGCGGCACCTACCACATTGCTGTAAATATTGGCATGGCTCCTTGTCTCAACTCGCTCTTTTAATTTCCGGACAGCCTGCCGGGCAACTCTCTCTGGCACGCCGTGCTCGACCATATACTCGACGTGCCTGTCAAACACTTTGTAAAGGTTCACAGCAGCAACGCCTATCGGGTGGTGTGCGATCACGGCGTCGCACCTCAAGCTTTTTGCAAGCATCAGTTCTGCTGTGCCTACGTCTATTGCTATCAATACTTTCTTGATGTTCTTGCCTTTTACGTGCACCGCGCTGTCTGCCGGCATTTTTTTCCAACCGGCAAGCTCCAGTCCGATTTTCATTATCTCCTCTGTGTCGACTGGTGTCATAGCCACTCTGCTAGAATGCAGTGCAAAATTTAAATCTGATCTGGCTGCTTTTCAAACCAAAATATGAGCTGCTCCGATGAGCACGTTTCGCATTCGACAGGCGACCTTATCCAGATAACGCCCCAGCTCAAGGCTAGGCTGCAAAAGGCAAAGTACGGCGTCTACAACCACTCAGCCGTCGAGCTGTGCCACTGGACGAAAAAGTCGTTTGCAAACGAGGGCAGCAGCTGCTACAAGCACAAGTTCTATGGCATTTCGACGCACCAGTGCATGGAGATGACACCGACTGCGATGAACTGCGAGAACAGGTGTATCTACTGTTGGCGCCCCACAGAATTTTATGATACGCTACAGATGCCAGAACAGCTCGTGGACGAGCCGGATGTCATAGTCGAGCAGCTGATGGCCGAGCGGAAAAAGCTGATAAATGGCTTTTATGGCAATCCCAAGAATGACAAGAAAAAACTGGACGAGTCGCTCCTGCCGGCGCACTATGCTATTTCTCTGTCAGGCGAGCCCACAATGTACCCCAAGCTGCCGCAGCTGATAAAATACCTCAGGTCCCTCAAGGCAACAAAATCGATATTCCTTGTCACCAACGGCCAAGAGCCGGACATGCTTCGGAGGCTTGCCGCGGAGGATGCACTGCCGACCCAAATTTACCTGTCAATTAATGCATCGAACAAAAAGATGTTTTACCGGATAAATCGGCCCCGCCACAGAGACGCGTGGAAGCGCTGGTGGGACAGCCTGCGGTTCCTTGCGACCGTCAACACGAGGACGGTGCTCCGGATGACCATGATAAGGGGCTACAACGACCGCGCCACCGACTTTGCTGGTGAGTTTGCAGAGATGATGGCAGATGGCAACCCGCACTTTATCGAGATCAAGTCGTACATGCACATCGGCATGTCGACTCAGCGGCTGGAGCAGGAACACATGCTCGAAATGCACGAGGTGAGGTACTTTGCAAACAGCCTGTGCGAAAAGATGCCCTCGTTCAGGGTAATGGATGAGAGCGAGATTTCAAGGATAGTAGTGCTCCAGAACCAAGAACGCTATGTCGACAGGTGGATAAAGGAATATTTGCAATAATAGAGGCTTGCTCTAGAGCAGAATTGCAGAATCGACCAATTTACCAGCCCCTTTCCAGATCTAACGAGGGCAGGCAGGCCCTTGGGCTTTGCGGTTTAGCCATCGGCCTGCAGAGAAGGGTGTGGTAGATCAAACAAGCAAGCAACCGCCTATTCTGTATTGTTCCTAAGCAAGCCTACCTCTTTTGATACCACTGCGCAAACTTTTCAAGCGCCTTTCTACGGTGCGAGTATTTGCTCTTGCCCTCCCGCAGCTGCCCAAATGTGAGGTCGGCATCGTCTGGAATAAAGATCGGATCATAGCCCCAACCGCCCTCTGTTATCCTGTCAGATATCCTGCCGGCGACCCTGCCCTCCGATATTGAAAGCGTCCTGCCGTCAAAGAACGCTATCAGCGACCGAAAGTGCGCCAACCTGTCCTTAGAGCCGACGAGCAGCTTCAGGATCCCTTCGTTGCCTATTGTATTGAACGCGTGTGACGAATATTGGCCGGGAAACCCTTTCAGGGCATCGACGTAAAGCCCATCGTCCTCTACTATCACTGGCCTCCTACCCACTTTTGCAAACGCGCTTTTGGCCTTTTCCTTTGCAATCTCTTCAAGCGAGTCGGACTGGATCTCAATAAGCTCTACCTGCGCGAAATCAACTGAGATGCCGTGTGTCGATAGGATGGATTGCACTTCGCGGTACTTGTTCTGGTTGGTGCTTGCAAAGGTTACTGCCAATGTTGTATGAAACAGAGGCGGCAAGCTTTTTTATCTTTACATACCTTCAGGTTACCCTTGCATACCTTCCGCGCTGCTCTATCTGTCTGACGTTTTCCAAGATTTTATCTGTCTTTTTCTTACCGGCGACGCTCCCATATCCTTCCACAAAGCGCAGAAAAGCCTTCCTGACTGTGATGTGCGCGCTCGTAAACACTTCCTTTATCAGCCGGATGTCAGTCGCCATGTCCTCTGTGCGCTCTGAATAGTAGGCAAGCCCAAAGTCCAGCAGGACGAACTTGTCATCGCCCATTATAAAATTCGAAGTCGTCAGGTCGCCGTGAATAATATTGCTTGCGTGCAAGAGCGCGGCATAGCGCCCCATCTCGTAGCAAAGGTCTGGCGTCAGCGCGTCCCTGACATTTTCGCCCTTTACAAGCTCCATTATTATCTCGGCGTTGATTGGGTCGACAAAATAGACAAAAGGCGACATGATGCCCGCGGCTTTTGCAGCAGAGATAAAGTTTGCTTCATGTATCGTGCGGTGCTTCCTGATAGTTGCATCAAGTGTCTGATGACGGTATGGCTTGGGCGAGCGCACTTTGGAGATCGCCTTCTTGCCACCCCACTCAATGATATAGATGTCGGCCTCTGCGCCGCTCTTTACTAGCGTTGCCAGCGGCTGCTGCAATAGTAATATAGCCTCTGCTATGGAGATAAAAACGTGGCGAGCTTTGAGCCGGCGCCCGGCGAAAGGATAGTCCTCGACGAGGACTGCGCAGAGGACAAGCTGAAGAGCGGCATACTGGTTCTGACCGACCGGAGGCTTGTGTTCCAAAAGACTCAGGGCAGGATGGCAACTCTGTCAAAAAAAGAGGGCGAGATCGCGCTTGACATACCGCTTGACAAGATAACGTCAGTGAGGGCCGAGGGATTCCTCGTGAAAAAGCTCGTGGTTGTTGCAGATGGTCAAACGTACAAGTTTGGCGTCTATAGCAATGGCAAGTGGGAGCGTCAGATAAAGCAGCTGCTCAATAAGGGCGGCGCCAGCTGACATCCACAGTGTCAAGCCGCCAGGACTGCTGGACAAATGATTCTTCTATTTTCACCCGTTTTTTCGTCGACCCGTACCCCTGCAGCGCGGTCCATGAGATCTGGGCGCCGTTGTCGCCTGCGAACTTGATCGGGCATACAAACAGCTTGGCCCTCTGCCTGCTGCACGCAACTTCAAGCATCCCGGCAAGCCTCTTGTTTGCGGCAACGCCCCCGACTATCATCATCTCTTTCTTGCCGCTGAACGAGAGCGCCCGCTCGACGGCTTCTGCCAGCATCGCAAACGCAGTCTCTTGCAGCGAGTAACAGGCGTCTTCCGCACTGGTTTTTTGCTCCTGCGTAAGCCTGATGGCTGCGGTGAGCAAGCCCGAAAACGATACGTCGTTTCCCTTGACGATGTATGGCAACTGTACATACTGCCCGGACGACTGACCAGCCAATTGCTCTATCCGGCCGCCGCACGGCGATGCAAAGCCAAGAGCGCGCCCGAACTGGTCAAGCAATTGCCCGACAGTAATGTCGAGTGTTTCGCCAAAGACGCGCCATCGGCCATGCGAAAACGCGAGTATCATGGTGTGGCCGCCTGACACTAGCAGGACCAGCGGGTCAGAGGCGCCAGTGAGCATCGCCCCAAGCTCGAGGTGCCCCAGCGCGTGGTTAACAGGCACGAGTGGCTTTTTGTAAAAACTGGCAACAGTCCTTGCCACCACTGCGCCGACGCGAAGGCACGGCCCCAAGCCTGGCCCGGCCGAGTAGCCGATAATGTCGATCTCTTTCATGGACACGCCGGCAGAGTCAAGCGCCTGCTTTAGCACACCTGCAGATACCTCCACATGATGCCTCGACGCCTCCCTCGGATGTATGCCGCTTCCCTCTGGCGCCTTGTAGACGTCGCGGACATCAGAGAGCACCTTGCCTGACGAGTCGACTACAGAGCAGCCAAATGTGTGGGCGGTGCTTTCGATCCCAAGGCAGAGCATTGCTGTTATTATCATCCCCTGCTTGCCGCAGACACTATTTTAATCACATCTCCACTCTTTAGCTTGTGGTCGGCGCCGATCCTCTGCTTGCTCCTTGCATCGACCGCATACAGAAAGCCTTTTGCAAGCTCTGCGTGCACCGTTTCAGCAAGGTCCTTGGCAGTCGAGCCTTCCGGCAATAACCTGACATCTGGCAGGACGTTTCCCTTCTTGTCTGATAGCTTGAACTCGTCTTCTACTGGATAGACTGCAACCATGCGCAATAGTTTGAAGCAGGCGATGTTGATAGCTTCCTGAATACCGGTCGAGCCGTATTTTTCCATCAGCGTCCTTACGATGTCAAGCGCCTTTTGCTGTTGCTCGTTCAGCGCGACGCTCGGCTTGACCTCAAACGAGCTGTCGCCCGGCAAATAGTGCAACACGCCCTTCTTTGATGCTTTTCGCAAAAGCGCCTCAGCTTCCGAAGCGCAGGAGACTACTTCAAGGCCGTCCGCCTTCATTTTCTCGATATTGGATTCTGCCGCCGGCAGGTCGGCCTTGTTTGCCGCAATCACGAACGGCTTGGCTTTTGTCCGCAGCACTTTGCAAAACGCAAGGATGTCCTCCTCGCTCCACAGGACCGGCTTTTTGATAGCAAGGCCGGACGCGTGCACTGCAGCTGCAATAGCCGGCTCGCTTATGGCAAGCCCCGACAGCCTCTTGACAAGCATCTGCTCCAACTTTTGACCTTGGCTTTCGACTTCCCTTGCAGTCTTGCTCCAGTCCCTGCCGATGATCGAAGCGAGCCAGAGGTCGAATTCTTCTTCTACAAACTGGATGTCAAACATCGGATCGCCAGTTCCAGAGGGAACTGGTCTGCCGTTGCTGTCAGTTGAGCCGGAGGCATCCACGATGTGGATGAGGGCGTCTGCCTGCCTCGCGTCGTCTAGGAACTTGTTGCCAACACCCTTGCCGGCATGCGCACCCGGCACTAGGCCGGCTATGTCCACCAGCTTGATAGGGATGAACCTGTTGGCGTCGATGCACATCGAATGCACGGGGTTGTCCTGCACGCCAAACTCCCGGCAGACGCACTTGACCCTAGCATAGGCGACGCCGACGTTGGGCTCTATTGTGGTAAAGGGATAGTTTGCTGCGGGTACGGCAAGCTCGGTGGCTGCGTTAAAGAACGTGGACTTACCCACGTTCGCCTTGCCTATCAAGCCTATAATCATGATGAGGAGCTACGCTTGACTTCGTCCAGCCCGCATTAATGTCTTTCAAGTCCTAATGATACAAGCAAGATTTGAAAGGTATGCAAAAAACGTTAACATGAGAATGGCAGAATACGGGTCATGGCTGGCAGATATGGATCAATACTGCTCATAGTCATCTTGGTATTTGCGACGTTATTCTTGATGATATATATATGCATCTGAGAGCATTCGAGCTTAATACCGACAGCTCCAAAACTGACAGAAGATCAAGTCATAAATATAATGAAGACAGACATTCAAAGAAGAGTTGGCAATGTATTAGCCGATTACCTTATTTGAAAGATTCGCGTGATCCCGATGTTAGAGACCACCTCTTCCCCTGATTTATTATCAACAGGAAGACCAACATGGTATACAGAATTAATGCAACATCGTGTACAGCGTCGTGGGTTCCTGCATCGCGTCCAGAAAATGTTTTCTGGGAAGTAGGGAGGATGTGCTTGATCCAATATCTGAAAGGTTAGCATATTTTCTCGATGGCTCGTATAGAGAAAATGATAAAAGTTCACCAGCATATTATTATTATTATGTGGATGCAATGAACGGGGACATTCTCTGGTCATATATTGGTGATGTCTATCCTGAATTAAGACGTAATTAGCCATAATAAGCTACTATCAGTCGATTTCCAAGAGGATATCAAGTCATCTGATTTCCCATCAGAACTTCTTCTTCTCAATATCTTTAATAAAATCCTGTACGATAATTTTTTGCAAAGTTGATTAAAGAGACCGTGCATCTTATCAAAAAGCTCGGGCTTGAAAAGCACCCCGAGGGCGGCTACTTCAAGCAAACCTACAAGTCTGATGTGATGATAGATGTTGCAGGTTACGGCGGGCCGCGCCACGCGGCAACTGCGATCTATTATATGCTTGCCAGCGGCCAGTTTTCAGCTTTCCACAGGATGAAGTCGGACGAGATCTGGCACTACTATGCGGGAGGCTCGATCACTATCCACGTGATTGACGAAGGCGGAAAACTAGCTAGGATAAAGCTTGGAAAGGGCAAAGGCGAAACGCCGCAGGCTGTGATCAGGGCAGGCACATGGTTTGCCGCATCACTTGCCAAAGGTTCTTACTGCCTTGTTGGCTGCACTGTGTCGCCGGGGTTTGACTACCGCGACTGGGAGCTGGCAAAAAGAGACGAGTTAATCAAATCGTACCCACAACATAGGGCAATCATTGAGAAGCACGCTCGTTAGCCACCATTGTTTAATAGTCCCTGCTTTCAAACCTCGTCATATTGTCTAGGCAGGCGGCAGTTTGCATCGTAAGCGGAGGGCTTGACTCGGTGTGCTACGCCGCTTCGCTTGCCAAGAATCATGACATTTACATGATCACGTTTGCGTACGGCCAGCGCGCCAAGAGGGAGATCGAACGGGCGCGGTTTTTCGCCAAGATCTTGAAGGTCAAGGATCACAAAATAGTCGACATAAGCTTCATGAAGTCGCTCTACGGCAAGAGCAATGCGCTGACTGACAGCAGGCAAAAGCTGTCAGAAGGCTTTGAGCAAAACCTAGTGGTGCCAGTGCGAAATGCCGTCTTTATCACAATAGCAACTGCATGGGCGATGAGCATCAACGCCAACGTAGTGGCGTACGGCGCGCACACGGGCGATATCCCCCACTACCCGGACTGCCGGCCGGCATTCGTCAGGGCGATAGGTGAGGCCCTCAACATGGCCGAGTCAGACAGTATCACCGCCGGCCTGCGGCACGGGATAGCAGTGATGTCGCCGGCCATCGAGCACGTCGACAAGTCTGCGCTCCTAAAGACAGGCTACAAGATCTTGGGCAACAGGATATTCCAGACATGGAGCTGCTACTCTGACGGCGTCAGGGCGGGCAGCGGCTATTATATCCATTGCGGGCGGTGCGAATCGTGTATAAATAGGAAAGGCGCATTTACCACGGCACAAATAGAGGACAAGACGCGTTATGCGACAGAAAGCGGCGGCAAGCGCAAATAGAGTAAAGCTTAGCGAGATATTTACGAGCATCGAGGGAGAGGGCATATTCTTTGGCACCAAGACGATGTTTGTGAGGCTGGCAGGCTGCCCCTTAAAGTGCCACTGGTGCGACACCCCTTACGCGCTCCCGATGGACAGCGGCGCCGATCACTCCATTGACAAAGTAAAGGAGCTCATTTCAAGCGACCTCCAGCCAAACACCTATAAGGTCAATTTCACCGGAGGCGAGCCGCTGGTGCAACACGAAGCTGTGATAGAGCTTGCCAAGTTTGTCAGGCAGGAAAAAGGATTGCGCACATATCTCGAGTCTGCCTGCTACGACTCTGCCAAGTTTGCCAAGATGCTGCCCTACATTGACATCTGCAAAATAGAATTCAAGCTAAAGGACTCAAAAGTAGTGGATGAAAAGCACTATGGCAACTTGCTAAAGAACGAGCTTGAGTGCCTAAAGCTGGCTGTCAGCAGCGGCAAAATGACCTACATCAAAGTAGTAGTAACAAATTCGTCAAGCCTTAAAGAATTCAAGGAACTGGTACATGGGGTGTTCAGCTTGGCGAGGCCAGCTGAGATAGCAGGATTTATAATACAGCCAAGTTACAAAGTAGATGAGCCAACATTGGAGAGGCTTTTTGGCTTTTATGACGCGGTCTATCCCCTGTACAGCGAAGTTCGCGTCGTGCCACAGCTACATAAGACAATAGGAATCAGGTAACAAGCAAGAAATGACGACAGTAGACAAGGCAACAATGAACAAGAAAAAGATAGCCAAGCTGGTCAGAGAGCTTTTGATAGAGTTGGGTGAGAACCCGGACAGAGAAGGGCTTGTAGGCACCCCAAGCAGAATAGCTGATATGTACGAGGAGATTTTCGGCGGCTACAGGATGAACGCCGAGCTTGACATCAGCTTCAGCGAAGAAACTGACGCAATTATTGCAAAGGATATCCAGTTCTACAGCATGTGCGAGCACCACATGCTGCCGTTCTTTGGCAAGATCCATGTGGCGTACGTGCCCTCTGGCAAGGTGTTTGGTGTGTCAAAGCTGGTAAGGCTTGTTGAAAAGTATTCGCGCAGGCTCCAAATACAGGAGAGGCTCACAAAGCAGATAGCCGACGAGCTTCTCAGGATGGGAGTAAAAGGGGCGTTGGTCATTGCCGAAGGCGAGCACCTTTGCATGAAGATGCGCGGCGTCCGGAACAACAGCTCGATAGCGACTATAGCTCACCGCGGCATAATGGACCAGAGGGAAGTGCGCGAGCATGTGCTTGCTCTTATCTACAGCCCCAAGTCCGAGATCGGCTCGGTCTAGCTAGCTTCAGTAGCCTCGGTCTCTGCCACTTCAATTTCTGTTTCTTCAGAGTCTTTTTCTTCTTGAGAGGAAGGGCAGGTGACGGCGTGTGTACTTGCCATCATACATCTCTATTATCTGCGGCATGTAGAGGAAAAGCCAATAATAAGCCCACTCTGCTTATCGCCACGGCTGCAGTATAGCCGACAAGCCTTAAGTCTGGTCGCCGGTGCCGGCCACATCTGTATGAAGCTGAGGACTATGACAAACGCCAGTGGGGTTCTGCATGCCGTCCACGCCCACTCTTTTATCCTGAAGGACATTGCGGCCATTCTGACAAGCGCAAGCCCGGCCGGCAGAGAACTGCCATGCCCGCGACCGTCGTCACCATTGTAGCCCTTATGTCGAGCCCCGACTGGAGATCAAGCTACTACCCGGCAACGGCGTATAGAGCCGAGGCCTCCAAAGAGCATGATTTTACTCCTACAATAGTTGCAAGCCCGGTGATTATTATTATTATCATGTCTAGCGGTACGGCTATCCAGCCTGTAATTCCATGAGGTGCGTCCCCTCAATACAAATAAAGTTGTAATAAGGTTAAGCTAGTAGCTTGCTTTTGCCGCTATATAATATAGCGTCAGACTGTGAAAATGACCTTTTTTATTTGCTTTTTGTCATAGAACGAGTCACATGAGGTGCAATTCCACCCTTCTATGTCGCCAAGGAGGGTCGTGACGACCCGCTCTGCCATGTCACCGCCACAGTCTGGACACCGAAACATACGCACTATGTATAGATGGTGGCAGGAATGATACTTAATGGATGATGTACGAATGTGTTGCAATGCAGCCAACAGCAGCGCAAAGATATAATCGCTATAAGACATGAAATGCAGCAGCCCTCATCGGCTTGTCGTTTCAGCTAGCCAAAGTTCACGGGATACCTGTACGGCTGCACTTTACGCTAGTCATCGTGTTCTTTTTGATTGCATGGACTCTAGCAAGCAGTTTTATGCCGCAATACTTTCCCAACCTTACCACTGCGCAATATTGGATAATGGGCGCGGCAGGAGCCGTCATCTTATTTGTCTCGGTATTCCTCCACGAATTGATGCACTCGGTTGTGGCCATGAGATATGGGATGAAGGTCAGGCAAATCGTTCTGTTTATCTTTGGCGGCGTGTCTGACATATCCGAGGATACCAAGGACTTTAGAAAGGAGTTCAATATCGCCATAGCAGGGCCGGCTGCCAGCTTTGCAATCGCCGCTGTGCTGGCAGCGCTATGGTGGTCCCTGTCTTGGATAATAGAGGATGATGCTGTTGCAGCAGGCGGAGTGCAGGCGGCAGGACAGGTCGTACAGGGTGTGCTGCTTTATGGCGCAATAACCAATGCGCTGCTCGGCGCGTTCAACCTCATACCAGCGTTTCCACTGGACGGCGGTAGGATACTGCGCGCTGGCCTTGTCAGGTGGAAAAAGAGCTATGACGAAGCGACCAAGATAGCGGCCAGAGTCGGGATAGCGATATCGTACGGCTTTATGGGCATTGGCTTTCTGGCCATGATCACTGGCGCGTTTATCAGCGGCGTGTGGATACTGCTTATAGGATGGTTTCTAAACAGCGGCGCGCAATCCTACCTTGCCCAGCACGAGCTGACAACGATGCTGGCAGGTGTGCGCCTCAGGGACATCATGAACACGAGGATCATAGCAGTGCCGCGCGACACCACGGTAGATGAGCTGCTAAAGAACTACTTTAGCGCCTACATGAAAAGCTCGTTCCCAGTGGTGGATTGTAACGACGGACGCCGGCGGCTTGCTGGGATGGTCACACTGAAAATGGCTCTCGGCATCCCTGATAACAGAAGGCAGCGGACAAGGACAGAAGAGGTGATGATCCCGGCAGGCGATCTGGTGGTGATGCAACTGGACAGGAAGGCAGATGAAGCGCTTATGGAGATGACGCGAACCCATACTGGCAAGGTGTTTGTATGCGATGTGGAGGGAACGCTGCTTGGTTTGGTAAGCAAGACAGACATCATGAACGTGGCAAGCGAGAGGCAGGATTACCAAAAAGAGATCCAAGGCCGCGGTGATGCGGCAGCAGAAGAAGAAGAAGAACTGCGGCGACGACGACGCAAGCCTGCATCGGCGACCGATTCAACAACCGAAGCGGCATGATGGGGAGGAGAACCCCCCTACTACTACTATAGTAATACACAACCAGTGTATGTGTTGTTGTTTTTATCCTGTATATACGTCTCCTCTCTCTACAACGCATCACGAAACCCGTATAGCCGTTGTAGTGCAAGCAGCGTCATGCCAGACGAGCTTGAAAAGGTGGCGTCAGACTTTGTCTGCCATGTCTGTGGCGCCATCTTTACGACCGAGCAGGACAGGAGGCAGCACCTGGAAAAAGAGATGCACTATGCCACTTCAAAAAAAGACGCGGAAGTAGCAAAGGAGCAGACCGAGCTGAGCGAGAAGCACAGGCAGCCGTACGAGTCTCCGTAGCAGTGTCGTCAGTTTTATAACGGATCTATATATTCAAAGAAAAGATCTTTTAAGTTGATAATTAGACTAAGCTAAATTTGCTTTAAATACTCTGACAATATCCATCCCCCAGTTGTC
>CAMLKF010000010.1 GCA_946480575.1 uncultured Nitrososphaera sp.
CTGCTGAAGAGTATTTCTGTCTTCAGGTGGTGGTGGTAGTGGTATAGTAGTTGTAGAGAATAATCCAGCAAGATGTTAATAATAACCGCCGCCATTAATAGAGGTGTAGGGCAATGACTAGTAGTAGTAGTAGCAAAAATCAACAACAACAAGAGGACGACAAGGTTCTGCTGACTCTTCCAAACATAAAGTACCTAGTAGAAGGTCTGGACGCTCTGCTGATGACTGACCTGGACGGCGATAAGCGCGCCAAGGTAATCCAGCTGCGCAACGAGCTCTTGTCGCACATAAACAGCATCTTCAGCGACTACTCGTAAACGCCGCTCTAACCTTGAAGATAACTTCGTTTATCGAGAGCGGCTCCTTCTTTATTATGTCGCCTCGCTCAAGCGTGCCCATGAGCCGGAGGGCGGCGTCGCCACCGGAAATGCTGAGCAGGAACATGAACCTGACCTGCTCGTCATAGTGTGATTTTATCTCGCGGTACAGGTCAAGGCCGGTAATGCCATGCATCACAAGGTCGGTTATGACCACGCCGTACTTGCTCTGGGCCGCGAATTTCAGCGCCTGTGAAGGGTCCGGCGTGTGGTCGACGCTATAGCCGTCTGCGCGGAGGTACACCTTCATGAGGTCCGCGGTGGCACGCTTTTGGTCTACAAGAAGAATTGTCTGAGGCAACTCTCCTTCTATCTCTTGGCGCTTTTTTCATATTAAGCGCGATGGTCAATTGTTATAGAGTCAATGATTTCTGGCTACTCTGTAGGCAGTCAGAAACGTCATCAGGACCATGGAAAAGAGCAGTATCCCGGTAGACAGGTGGGTTGCGGCTAGCAGCGGCTCGAGCCTAGTAGTGACCACCAGCATGCCAAAAACTATCTGCACACAAACAACGATTGCTGCAATTATCGCAGTCTTGCGTGCCGGCTTTATCTTCCTTGCAGAATACGCTGCAGTGGCAAAGATGAGGCTGGCTGTGATGACTACCATCATCCTGTGTACGTGCTCAAAAAAGTATTTTTCAGAGGGCAGGTCAAAGCCGTTTGGGCAGAGCGGCCAGTCAGGGCACGACAGCCCCTGGTGCGAGGCCGAGATGTAGACCCCGAGCATCATGACAGAGAACAACAGGGCAAGCGCGGCAAATGAAAGGCCTGCCCCTACCTTTGGGTTAGAGGACTGCTGCATGGTTGATGCTGCTGTCACGGCAGGAGGGGAATCATGCCTTCGCCAATTATAACCTTGGCCTTTAACTATGTTCTACTTTATTTTCTCATACCTGTTTTATGCCTATAAGTCGCTTCTTAAAGCTATGGAAAATAGTACACCCAGTGACGATCTGGCAAGTTACGAAGGCAAATACCCAAAGGATCTGTTCAACAAGACGGTGATCGCAAACGGGCAGGCCATAGGCCGCGTCGCAAAGGAAACCGGCGATTTGATTGTTGTTTTTGGCGATTCTAACGATTCTAGGTTCGATATCCCCAAGTCAAAGGTTGCTGTCGCAGGGGGCTCCGTGATAATTGACGAGCCTGTCGCACAGTACGCAGTCGACAGGGACGCGCCGCTGCCGGAAGGCAAGAGCCTGCGTCCATCGGCAGAAGAGATACGGCAGAAGGCGGGCGAGGTTGAAGTGATAGAAGAGCCGTCATTGCCGGCAGCTTCCGAGCCGTCAGCAATAGAGCAAAAAGCCAAGGAGGTTGCTGGTGAAGTCAAGGGAGTCGGCTACGAGCTCAAGCGTGCCGGCACGTCTGTCGAGGAAAAAGTGAGAGACACGGGCGAGGCCATCTCAGACATCGATGTGGAAGAGGCTGCCAGAAAAGCAGCTAGCGAAGTCAAAGAAGCGGCGCGCTCTAGCGCAAGAGCGGTTGAAGAAAAAATGTCGGTGGCGCAGAGCAATGTGGAGGCGAGCCTGAGTGCAGACTCGGCACTAAAGTTTGAGAAAGAATCAAAGCGGACCACCACTGAAGTGGATCTCGGGAGCTACGAGGGCAGGTATCCAGGCGAACTCTTCAACAAGGACGTCGTGCTGAACAACCAGCCCATCGGGCATGTGGCCCAGGAAACCGAGGACACAGTCGTGGTCTTTAGCGACACTGATAGCTCGATTAGGTTCGACATCCCAAGATCCGCAGTCGTCGTGGAGGGCGGCTCGATTGTGGTAAACGAAGACCTACTGTTCAGGTACAGGACGCACAGGGACGCGCCCCTGCCAGTTGAAAGGCTGAGGCCGTCAGCGGAAGAGATACGCAAAAAGGCGGCAGAGCAGGTAGTAGAGGTTGAGAAGCAACAGCAGCAGCCTCCGACAACACCAGACAGGATAATGAGTGAAGGGCAGCAGCTGTCAACCGCGCCAAGGCCGACAACCATGGGCGTATCAGTACCGGAAGGATATGTGGACACCGAGTCAGAAATAGTCAAAAAGATGAAGAGCGCGGCAAACGAGCTTAAGGAGGTAATAGTTGCAGGCACCAAGGTCGCAAAGAAAAAGATGAAAAAAGTGCAACGTGAAGCAGCAGAAAAGCAGGCCGCCATGGACGCGGAAGCCATTTCAAGGATGGGCGGCCTTGCGATGGAGTTTGCAGATTCGTTTGAAGACGTGCTGTCGGAAATCAGGACAAGGACGTACGCGGAGCAGGTGCAGATATACACGGGATTTTTGAAGCTGATGGACCAGCAGCGCGACCTCGTGCTTGCCCGGCGAGACCTTGCGGCCAGGCTGAGGGACTCGGTCTCAGTCCCGGTTGTAAAGCCGGAAGACGTGGAAGGACGCAGGCTTCACGCGTCGCCAGAGCTGCCAGCACCTGAGAAAGAGGAAGAGCAGGAAGAAACAACCACAACTACCAAACGCACTGATACTACCGTGAAGAAGCGCAGCAAGCGTAGCGGTGCTGCTGCAAAAAGAAGCACGCGCAGCACTGCGGCCTAGTAGTGCACCCTCGAGTTCTCGTAAAACTCCCTGTCCTCTTCTGCCATTACTGTTCGCTTGTGGCACTCTTCGCAGAGCAGGTACTCTGTATTGGCCGGCAGCTCCTTCTTGCACCTACCGCAGAACTTTTTCAACAACGATGATAGCATGTATCTAGAATAAAAGCCGCGCCACAGAAATCTAATTAAGGATGAAGTCCAAAGTCAAGACGGCCTACAGCGTTGGCTTTGCAAAATGAAGTTTTCAGTGCATTATCGTATGCGACCAGCAAGGGGTTCCAGATCCACCCGGATGCCTTTGCCATGCTCAAGGGCCTTAACACCGATGTCGTAGCAATAATCAAGGAAATAATCAAGGTGAAAAAGCAGTCAAAGAATTTTGTCATTCTGGTTGACGACATCAAGAACCAGATCGGGCTAAAAAAGGCAGCCGAGGAAGGCCCGGCCGAGCAGACCTGCAACATCCTGATGGACCCGACGCTCAAGGTCACTACTGCTGAAGGCGTCGACGGCTACGCAGCACTTTTCCAAAGCAGGTTTGAAAAGTCGATGCGCATTCTGGCGCAGAGGCCGGATAGCAAGCGCATCACCAAGGTAGCGTCGGTGAAGCAGAACGTGCGCAGCGGCAGACAGTCTGCTGAAAGGGGAGGGGGGAGGGGCCTGCACGGCCGTGCAGGCTCGACAATAGTGGCAGGACTTCTCATGTCCAAGCGCAGCAAAAAAAATGGCCTCGAGCTTGCAATTGACGACTACACCGGGATCCTCGCCGCAACCGCCATGACCGAGGAGGCAAAAAAGCAAGCTGCAACTCTCGCCTTGGACCAGATGGTCATGCTCGAGCTCGAGAACGGCAAGGGCGCGCCAGGGCTTACTATCAAGAGCGCCATAACGCCCGACATCCCTGATCACCTGCCCAGCAGGAGCAAGTCGGAGGCGTACGCGGTTCTGATTTCAGACATGCATGTCGGGAGCAAGTATTTCATGGAAAAAGAGTTTTTGCGATTTCTGGATTGGCTGTCCTCATCATCTGACGACGACATTGTCAGCAAGATCAAGTTCCTCTGTATCGGAGGCGACCTTATCGACGGGATCGGCATATTCCCAAACCAAGACAAGGAGCTTCTTGAAATGAATACAGCGAAGCAGATGAGCCACGCTGCGCAGTTACTTTCAAAGGTGCCCAGGCATATCAAGATGTTGGTGATACCGGGCAATCACGATCCCGGGAGAAGGGCCCTCCCGCAGCCGGCCATCCCAAGAAAGGATCTGGGCGAGCAGCTCTATGGCCTTGAAAATTGCACGATGCTTGGCAACCCTGCCCTTATGGAGATGAACGGCGTCAAGATCTTGATGTACCATGGCCAGAGCCTTGACGACGTCATCGCGACCACGCCGGGCCTCAGCTATTCCAAGCCTGCCGAGGCCATGAAAGTGCTCCTCAAGGCGCGCCATCTGTCGCCGATATACGGCGAGCGCACGCCCGTTGCCCCGGAGCTGGAGGACATGATGGTGATCTCGGAGGTGCCCGACATTTTCCACTCGGGGCATGTGCACGTCCTGGATGTGCAGAACTACCGCGGCACTTTGATTGTAAATTCTGGCGCGTGGCAAAGCCAGACGAAATACCAACAGACGATGAATATCATGCCAACGCCAGGCATCGCCATCGTTATCAACCTAGCGACGCTCCAGCCGTTCATGCAGGATTTCAATCATCAATAATAAGGGCCGCGAATGTCGAGTCTTCTTTGAGCGCTTCTCTGACAGTCGTAAGTGGTATTGTTATCCTGATCTTTTGTGACCTGCCGTAGCGGCCTTGGTTGACAATGTCTGTTGCGACCAGACCTAGGAGATCCAGTTTGTTTATTATCTGTGTAACGCGCCGTTGTGTGAGGGGCTCCTGCTCGGCCTGCTGACACATTGATGAGTAAATGTCGTAGACTTCGCCGGTGTTGCTGTTCTTTGACCTGCTTATAGCCAATATCACGAGTTTCATGTGGGTAGGCGCATTTTTCAGGACTTCATAGGGTGTGTCCTTTTCTATTTTTTCTTGGGCAGCACGAACATGCTTTTCGTCGACCTTGATTGCACTTTCTCTTTCTGCAAGCTCTGCCGAGACCCTCAGCAGATCTATCGCCTTTCTGGCATCACCATGCTCCCTTCCTGCCATCGCTGCACAGAGGTTTATTGCTGCATCAGAAATGGCGCCTTCGTTGAATGCAATCTTGGATCTTTCATGCAGTATCTGGCGTAGTTGGTCCACCGTATAGGGGTTGAAAACCATTTCCTCTTCACTGAGACTACTCTGGACGCGTGGATCGAGTTTGTCTTTAAAATCGAGGCTGTTGGATATACCGATCAGCGAGATAAAGCCTCCCTTTGACATGCGCTGGTTGGCTCTTGTAAAGCTGTAAAGGATGTCGTCGCCACTCTTATCAACCAGTGAATCTATTTCGTCGACTACCAAGATAAGGTGAAGTTTTTTCTTTTGTATGAATTGCAATATTCTGCTGGTTGCCTCTCCCATAGAAAGTCCGGTGAATGGGACCTGCTTTGTTTTGTCCTCCTCTTGGTTTAGTCCCATCTCCTCGGCAACTTCGAACAATACTTTGTAAGCGGTGCTGGCGCCTTTTGCGTTTACGTTAATGGCCTTGACTCCTGTTTTGAGCTCCTTTGCTTTATTGGTGAGTTTTTCAACGACCTTCTTGACTACTGCAGTCTTGCCCGTTCCAGGTTCTCCGAATAACAAAAGGTTTGACGGCCTGGCATTTCTGAAGACTGTTGAAAGCACCTGAGCCACAGTTTTTTCCTCCTGCTCTCTGAACGGGAGTTTTTCCGGCACATAGTCTATTGTCAGGGATTGACGGTTTTTGACAAGCGACCTGCCGCTTGTGGCCTTGTTAAAGATGTTGTCGATATCAGACGAGCTCAACTGTCAATAATCACCACAGCAACAATTGCTAATTTTAACCCGCTGCCACCCCTTTCTTTCTTTTGCAGAATCAAATTTGTTAACTTTACCTTAACAGTCATGTTAACAGGTCGGTTTTAAACCGCGGAATCAACTTGTACTAATTATCAAATCAATTCAATGACATTGATTCATAGAAGCTTAGAGAAGGGGTTGCAGAAGAAAGGGTGGGGTGGGGCCGGGCAATAAGAATTATGGTTGCCTGCTTGCTGTTAACGTAGCAGAAATGACGGCGCCAAAAAGGCTCAAAAATGACCCCTTTGTTTCCACTGGAGCGTTAAGGACCGACGTTAACGCTGTTAATAGGCCTGGGCAGACCCCTCCATTTCCACTGGAACCGCAATCAGGCGATTTCTTACAAGAAAATTGGTTAACATATGGCAATTGTTAACCAGAACAGCTTGCCTCTCATGCGGGGTTAACAACAGCAAAGCTGGTTGTTATCAAAGTTGACAGAGCTGGTGTTAAGTGTTAATACGTTAACAAGTCAAGCTACCTCTAGCAGAAGATCGGATATGAACTCGAGAAAAAAAAAGTTCAAGATAGAATTGGAGGATGCCGAGGGGAGCAAGTACAACCTGTCGTTAGAGGGCAACATTTCAAAGGACAAGATCCTAAAGATAGTCGAGTTCATGGATCTGCTCAACATCGAAGGTCCTGCGAACGGCGAAGGTGAGGCGTTCAGCAACAGGAGGGCGGCATTAGCCTCTGTAGGCGACAGGATATGGAGTCTGGTAGAGGAGAAGTTCCCATATGGCAGCTTTACCTCGACAGACATCCTAGAGCTCTACGAGGACCAATACAATGAGCCTATCAAGCTGAGCATCATCTCGACTTACCTTTCTAGGTATTCAGAGCGCGGCAGGCTCATGAGGAGCCGCCAGGGCAAAGAGTGGGTTTACAAAACGACTAGACAGCAGCCGGCAGCTCGGATGCAGCCTCCTTCTCCTTCAGCCTCCCGCGACCTGAATCAGTGATCTTGTACCTGAAAGGCTTGCTGTTGGCGTCTCTGTCAACGAGTCCCGAGTCGTGGAGCTTTTTCATCAGGCGGGCCGTGTGTTCTCTAGTCCTGCCAATGGCGTGCTGAACCTCGCGTGAGGTGCGCGGCATCTCTGCCAGCAATTTCAATATGTAATCGTTCGTCCCGTTCTGCGCTTCCGCTGGCTTCTCAACTTCTGCTGTTGTTGCATGCTGCGTGACTGCAGCAGGCCCACTCATGGGCGTTACGTGAGGTTGCGGCTGGCGTGATTGTTGAAGTGACGGTGGTTGCAGGTAGTGTTCTGCCTGCTGTGATGCAATATCGTGCGATGGTTGCTGCTGCGGCGATGCCCTCAGCTCCATGATGTCAACCTTAGTTCGCAGGTCTGCAATCACCCTGTCGTAATCACGCAACCTGCGGGTATATTCGAGCACGACTGCTTCTACCACTGCATCGTCAGCGTAAAAATCACGCTTTGAGCGCAGGCTGCTGAGCCTGCTGTAAACCATCACACCGGCCATGCCGGAAAAGAACGCAAGCGCGTACAATATCACGGTTTCAAGATCAAAAAGGCCGACAAGGCTTAATGCGATCGCCGACAGGTCAATGATCATGTCACGGCATTACGCTGCAATACCGTGATTTAATGCTATAGAGCAATCTTGTTTTACAACTTGGACATTCTTTTTAGCAGCTGCTCCATCACAGATATCACGTCGGCCGTGCGTGCCTGGAGCGGGACATCACTGCCCTCTGAAGCAAACATCACACCTAGTTGCTCCGCCATTCTGCTCAGTGCCGACAGCGCTTCCGGTTGGAGTACGCCCGTCGATTGCAGAAGTATCGCGCTGTAAAGGACGGCCATCACCTTCTCCCGGCACTGCCTAACCTGCCTCCAATACGCTCCGGAACTGATGTTTTCAGGCTTGCCGCTGCTCTGCAGTCTTTTAGAGATTATTGAAATCTGATGTGGCGTAAACAAAGAATTTGCAACAAGATAACCAAAAAGATTGTTAGAATTAGATTTTGCATCGGCCATAGGTACTATACAGATTTGTATAGCGCATCTGAGGTATTAAAATCTTCATAATATGATGACACCAAACTTTAAAACAGCTAGCGCTCTTCAATAGGGGATGTGGCAGTAGGAAAAGTAGAGCAGTATCTTCGCGATGAGATAAAGAAGCACCGCACCATTTGCCTTCCACTCATTGATTCTGAAAACTCAACAGACGCAGCATCGATTGCAAAAAAGGTGGAGGAGATGGGCGCGTCTGCAATCCTTGTCGGCGGCTCGTCCGCAATCGATCAATTGGAGCTGGCCAAGGTCGTGACAGAAATCAAGGCCAGAATCAAGATACCTGTGATATTGTTCCCGGGGAACGTCACAGGCGTGTCACCAAAGGCCGACGCAATCCTGTTCAGCTCGCTGCTAAATTCAGAGAACCCTTACTTTATCACAGGGGCCCAAGCGCTTGGAGCGCCTGCAGTCAAGAAATACGGCATTGAGCCACTGCCCACCGCCTACGTCATAGTAGGCGAAGGAACCGCCGCTTGGTTCATCGGCAGAGCAAGGGCGATACCATTCCACAAGCCAAACCTTGCCGTGATGTATTCGCTCGCCGCGCAGTACATGGGCATGAGGTTTGTTTACCTCGAGGCCGGTTCAGGCGCATCTCAAAACGTGCCGCCGGAAATGGTGGCCGCGGTGAGGAAGCATTACGAAGGCACGCTTATCATTGGCGGCGGAATACGGACGCCGGAAATTGCCGGCCAGATAGCAAAGGCAGGCGCAGACATTATAGTCATCGGTACCATGATAGAAAAGGATGGCAACTGGCAAGAAAAATTTTCGTCAATAGTCAAAGCCATCAGGTCGCGATGATGACGTAATATGATGCTGGAAGAAGCCGAGATCCGCCTGAAGGACATCCGCATGCCGGCGTATTACCGGCGCTACCAACAGGACATTTTGAAAAGCGTCTACCAGTATTACCATCACGCACTCAAGGCGCGCCGGCGCGGCATAGACGTTGCAGACATTGTCGAGCCCAAGATCGCATACGACTTGGCAGACAGGGTCGCAAAAATGCACAACATCTACATCGCAGACAGGCTGCGCGCCATTCTCTCCCAAACGACAAAGGAAAATGCTGCCCTCAAGATAGCGGAAGAGATTGCCGCCGGCGAGTACGGCGCAGGCGACCTCCGGACGAGGCTTGACGACGCAGTGCGCGTGTCGCTTGCAGTGGTGACAGAAGGCATGACAGTCGCCCCGCTGCAAGGAATATCTGACGTCAAGATAAAAAGCAACGCAGACGGCAGCCAATACCTGTCGGTATCGTTTGCCGGCCCAATTAGGTCGGCAGGTGGGACCGAAGCCGCGCTCACCATGCTTATAGCGGATCATGCAAGGAAGGTGGCCGGCCTTGCAAGCTACAAGGCAAACTCATTTGACGATGAAACCGGCAGGTTCGTCGAGGAGCTCAGGATATACGAGCGCGAAGTCATGGGCTTCCAGTTCAAGGTCCTCGACGAAGACGTAGTCAAGTGCATCTCGAGCCTCCCGGTGGAGCTCGACGGAGTCGATACCGATCCTGTCGAAGTAGTCGGCCACAAGGGCATGCGCAGGATCGAGACAGATAGGGTGCGAGGCGGCGCGCTCAGGGTAATGAACGACGGCCTGATCGGCCGCAGCAGGAAACTGCTAAAATTGGTAGAGACTCTGAAGCTGGACGGCTGGCAGTGGCTCAAGGAATTAAAGGGAGCAATCCAGACGGGCGACGATGACGCAGCGCACCACAGGATGTCCGAAGTAATCACCGGCAGGCCGGTGCTGTCAATGGCAAAAAAGATAGGCGGCTTTCGCCTGCGCTACGGGCGCTGCTGCAACACCGGCTTTGCGACGGTGGGGGTACACCCTGCGGTTCCAGCTTTGCTAAATTACGCCATCGTCGCCGGCACGCAGATCAAGATGGACATGCCCGGCAAGGCATCCACGATAGCGCTCGTCGATACAATCGAGCCTCCGCTTGTCCGGCTTGACGATGGCAGGGTGATGCAGGTGGCGACTGTTGGGCAGGCAGAAAAGATCCGCAAAAGAGTCGGCAAGATCCTATACCTTGGCGACATGCTGATAAGCTACGGCGACTTCCTTGAAAACAACGCGCAGCTGCCGCCTGCAAGCTATGTCGAAGAAGTGTGGGTTCTACAGCTTCGCTCGAAATTGCTGGCAGCAGCATCTTTTGATGTTAACAGGGAAAGAATGATCTCGCTGGTCGAGAACCCGCTTGCCCGGCTGCCTACTGTTGAGGAAGCATTCGAGATAAGCCAAAAGCTTAGCGTGCCCCTGCATCCGAGATACTCGTTCTACTGGGACACAATAAGCGCCGCCGAAGCGCTGTACCTGAAGGAAAAATTGCCAGCAGCAGACGACATGGTTCTGCCGCACGATTCCAAACTCAAGGATATCTTGGAGAGGCTCGGCGTTGCTCATTCAATATCAAATGACAAGATCAGGCTTGACGACGCAGATCAGGCAACATCACTCTACAGGTTGCTCGCCGGCCCGGCGCCAACAGAATGCAAAGATGCAATCGAATTTGTCAGCAAAACATCCGGCGTTGTAGTGATGCCGAAATTTGCCTCCACTATCGCGGTAAGGGTCGGGAGGCCGGAAAAAGCCGCCGAGCGCAAGATGAAACCGCCAGTGCACGTGCTCTTTCCAGTGGGCGCAAAGGGAGGCGCGACCCGCGACATCCTGAAGGCTTGCAAGGAGGAGTCGTTCTATACCGAAATCGCCAACCGCTATTGTGACAGCTGCAAGGTGCCGTCTGTCGGGACGCACTGCCGCTCCTGCGGCGCCTCGACCCTGCTGCGCAACCTATGCATGGTGTGCAGGGCAGAAATCGAGGAGGGCGACAGGTGCGGCAGGTGCAGCAAGGAGGGCAGGACCTACTCTGCCGTCAACTTTCCGCTAAAGCTTGTGCTGGAGCAGGCCCAGAAAAAGCTGGGCGTCGCTCCCACGGAGCCATTCAAGGGGGTCAAGGGGCTCATGAGCAGGGGCAAGGCAGCAGAGCCGCTTGAAAAGGGGATATTGCGCCAAAAGCACAACCTGTACGCATTCAAGGATGGCACGATCCGGTTCGATGCCACGAACGAGCCGCTGACGCATTTCAAACCAGCGTGGATCTCTGTCAGCATCGGCAAGCTGCGCAAGCTAGGCTACACACGCGATTATCTCGGACGGGATCTGGTGTCGCCTGACCAGATAGTGGAGCTCATGATGCAGGACGTGATAATCCCCCGCGACTCTGCAAAGCACCTTCTGAATGCCGCAAAATTCATCGACGAGGAACTTGCCAAGCTGTACGACCTTGAGCCGTTCTACAATGTGTCTTCCATCGACGATCTGGTAGGCCACATGGTGGTCGGCCTTGCGCCCCACACCTCTGTCGGCATAATGGGCAGGATAGTCGGCTTTACCGACTCACAGGTTTGCCTTGCGTCGCCCGTGTGGCACTCTGCAAAGCGCCGCGACTGCGACGGCGACGCCGACTCGATAATGCTCCTGATGGATGCCTTCCTCAACTTCTCATTTGACTTTTTGCCAGACAAGATAGGCGGGCTCATGGACGCGCCGCTGCTGATACAGCCTGTTGTCTTGCCCCACGAGGTACAGCGCCAGGCGCACAACGTCGACATCGCAAGCGCCTACCCGCTCGAGTTCTACGAGGCGACTTGGAAACAGACCAAGGCTGGCGACGTGGCAGGCATGATAGAGGCGATAAAGAACAGGATAGGCGACGAGCGCCAGTTCTTTGGCTACGGCTTTACGCACCTGACGGACGCGCTGACTACAAAGGAACAGAGGAGCGCCTACTCCACGCTGAACACGATGGAAGAAAAGCTAAAGATGCAGTTTGACACTGCCAAGCTGATAAACGCGGTAGACGCCGACGAAGTCGCCGCCATGGTGCTGACGACGCACATCCTGCCGGACATTATGGGCAACATGCGTTCATACTCTTCGCAGACGTTTCGCTGCACGTCATGCGGCGCCAAGTTCCGCCGGATGCCTCTTGCCGGCAAGTGCATCGAATGCGGAAGCGAGCTGATACAGACGGTGACGAGGGGCGCAGTCGAAAAGTACCTCCGTATAGCGATGGGCATGTGCAGCGAGTACAAGGTGAATGACTACTTGCGCAGCAGAGTCGAGTCGATTGCGATGGAACTGAAACTGATCTTCAAGGAAGAAAAGAAGATCCAGTCGAGCCTGATGGAGTTTATGAGCAGCGGCTAGGCTGCTGGCTAATTATTCTTGTTACTACCGTTGCTGTCGCTGCTGCCTGCATTTTTCTGCAATTCTGACATGGCCTCATCCCGACTGCTTCTTCATGTCCTAATCTATCATCGACGAGCAGACGCCAGTCTCCTCCGCTGCCCTGTCAGACTGCTCCCTTGCAATAGCCAGCACCCTGTTCTGGAGCTCTTGGTCGATCCGCACCGTTCCAACTTTGCCGAGCAGGTGGTGCGACTCCCTGGCAACTTTCCTAATAGACTTGCGGAGCCTGACGTCCTCGGAGACAGAAATCGCGGAGGAGTAGAGGCTCATGGTGGAAATGAGCCTGGTCAGCGCCACCAGCGAATGGGCCAGCAGGCCGAATAGAGGGGGTACGTCGCATGGTATACGGGTGGCATCATGGATATGGCCTGCATGATGATTGCAAAGGCTGCAATCAACAGGTAAAATCCTGCACAGGGCTCTCTGCCGCCGCTTGCTGCGCTATCCTTGACATCGTGATGTAAGAATACACGATCACCCCAAAGCTGACAAACGCGCAGGCTATGACAAAAACCCTGAACGTGGCAAGGTCTTCCGCGTAAAGGTCAAAGCTGCCGGAAGTGTAGGCCGCCAGCGTCGGGACGAGCGCTCCAAAAAAATGAGACCATGGGCACACAGACTATGGCCCAGTATTTCTCCCTTCCTATTTGGGAATAATATCTCAGGTGCAGGGCGCTTCCGATCATCAAGAGGACGAACGACGCCAAAAGCGGTATGGCGTACGCAATGATAAACAGCATGCCCACAAATCCGTGCGTTGTCTAGTTAATAGAGTGAAACACTATCTGCTACGCCGCGGGCTCTATCACAGCTGGCTTGTCCTGCAGCAGGATGCTGCTGTGGGTAAATATGTTGACTCCCATTGCTAGTGCAGACAGCGCTGACTGCCACAAACATGGCAAAGCCGGGCGCAGTCACCAGCGGCCCTTCAATAATGTCGATAAACCATGCTGCAAGCGTGTCAATGGCAAACGCGGCGATGAGGATGCAGCTTGGCAGCGCGACCTCTCGTGCATAGCTGCTGCCTATGATGGGATTGTTGTTGTGGTGTTGCATGGCGGCAGAGGAAGAGGTCATATCTGCATTATCATTAGGAGAGATACTACAGTTTTGATATATTTAATAAATATAGGTGTGGCAGCAGGCTCTGAGAATCTGCTACGATAATTAATTGGCAGCCGTCCCGTCCACGAACGTCTTGTAGATCTTGATTGCGTCCTCTTCGTCCTTGGCGCCAACTATTGTCGCGGCGCCACTTGAGAGAAAGCTGACGGACATCCTGCCCGAGTTGACCGCGGTTATCCCGAGGTTGCCCCTTGTCTTGACCTGGTAGCCAAGCGACTCGGCGTTCTTGATTATGCTGGGCAGGCTGATTGGCGCCGGCTCAGCAGGCGTGACGGTCCACGTGCGCTTGCCCCTATCACGCCCGCACAGCTCTTCAATTATCAGCTGCGACGCGACCAGATTGCTTTCTTTTCTTGCGGTTCCGCATGCCGGGCACTCGTCCTGCCTGAACATTTGAACCCTGTCAAACGAAAGCTCATTCAGGTCGATGTAGAGCAGCCTGTTCACGAGCGTCGGCTGTTGGCCTGTGATTATTTTGATCGCTTCGGACACCTGTATGCCTGCAACCAGGTACAGTACGGACGGGTGAACGCCTTCTGTGCTGCAAGCCGGCATCTCTTCCTCCTTTAGCTCCGGGAACATGCAGCGCAGGCACGCAGAGTTGTTTGGCAGTATTGTCGATACAGACCCTGTCACGCCAATTGCACCGGCGTAAACGAGTGGGATGTTGTGCTTGATGCATGCGTCATTGAGGGCATAGCGCGCGTCTACGCTGTCCAGCGCGTCGATGACAATGTCAAAGCCCTTGACGATGCCCTCCGCTGTGAATTTTGTAACAGACGTTGGCACCGGCTCTATCTCTATTCCAGGGTTGAGCTTGCGCAGGCGCTCCGCAGCCGCTTCTACCTTGACCCGGCCAATGTCGTCGTCGGTGTAGAGGTGCTGCCTGTGCAGGTTGGTTACTTCGATGACGTCCCTGTCAACGATGCGTAATTTGCCGACGCCCATCGCCACCAACTGCGTGATGACAGGGTTGCCTATGCCGCCCGCGCCCACAACACACACCTTAGCGCTCCTCAGCTTCTCCATGCCTTCAAAGCCTATTTCTTCGAGCATCACCTGCCTTGAGTAGCGCTGGAGCTCTTCGCTTGTCAGCTCCGCCCCTCCTGCCACCGCCGGCAGTATGTAGACCGAGTCGCCGTTCTTGAGCTGCATGGTCATGCCTCCGCTAAAGCGCATGTTCTTGCCGTTGACGTAGATGTTGATGAGCGAGCGGGGCCTGCCATTGTGGTCAAACACCCTGCGCTTGAAATCGTCGCCCATCTGCTCTGAGATTTTGGAGAACGCGTCCTGAAGGTCGGAAGCCTCGAGCGGGATCTTTTTTTCTCCCTGCCCCCTGTTCAATACTGATGGAACTACAAATTCTACCTTGGCCAATGCTATATCACTATCACCTTATCATCGCCGAGACTTCTGCAGCATCCGGCTTGACGGCGTTAAGTTTCGGCAGCAGTCCTATAATTGCTTCTGTAGCCTTCAGCCCATTGCCAGTGACATAGCACACAGTGCGCTCGTCTTTCTCTATCTTGTCCTCTTCGACCAGCTTCCTAAGCACCGCGACTGACACGCCGCCCGCCGGCTCTGTGAATATGCCCTCCGTCTGCGCAAGGAGCATGATGCCGTCGGTGATCTCCTTGTCGCTTGCCTCCTCTGCAACGCCGTTGTACTGCTTTAATCGCTTGAGAACGTAAATGCCGTCGCCCGGGTCTCCTATCGCCAAGCTCTTTGCTATTGTTTCTGGCCGCTCGACCGGGATCACTTCGTCGCTGTTGCGCTTGAACGCGTCAACCACTGGCGCGCACCCGTGCGGCTGAGCGGCGATTATCTTCATGTTCTTGAGGCTATCGATCAATCCAAGCGAATGCAGCTCTTCAAAGCCCTTGCATATCGCGTTGAGCATCGCGCCGCTGCCGACCGGGATTACTAGGCTGTCTGGGACTTGCCAGCCCAGCTGCTCCGTCACTTCATAGGCAAGCGTCTTTGAGCCTTCGACATAATACGGCCTCATGTTGATGTTGACGACGCCGATTCCTTTCTTGTCGCCGATTATTGAGGCGAGCCTGTTGGCATCATCATAAGTTCCTTCCACGGCGACAAATTCCGCGCCGTATGAAAGTGCTTGCGCTATCTTGACATGCTCGATGTCAGACGGCGCAAAGATGTAGCAGGGCAGGCCTGCTTTTGCTGCGTGCGCCGCAGTTGCGGCAGCCAGGTTGCCAGTAGACGCGCAGCCCACCGCCTTTAATTTTGTCTCATTGGCCCTTGACACCGCAACTCCGGCCGGCCTGTCCTTGAACGAAAACGTCGGGTTGACGGAATCGTTCTTGATGTACAAATTCTTCAGACCAAGCTTGGGGCCGAGCTTGTCTGCCGCCTGGAGCGGGGTGAGTCCTGCGTTCAGGCTGACAATGTTGCTCCTGTCTGCAATTGGCAGGAGCTCAAAATAGCGCCAGTACGTCTTTTCCCTTGATTCAAAGGTGTGCTTGTTTACTCCAATAATATTGTCTTTGTTGTAGACGACGTCCAGAGGACCAAAACAGTCCTCGCAAACATAGCGAAACTGCGGTTCGTACTCTTTTCTGCATTCCCTACACTGTAGCGATTTGATACTGCCCATGATTTTCTACTCTCCCTCAAATAATATGTGATTAAAACTTCGCTAAGCACCATTTTAGCATTACTAAATTTTTTCAGGCATATATATTGTATTGCTGAATAGCCATTTTCCTGCAAAATTTCCAACAATGACCTGTAGGCATGCAAATTCTTTATGGTTTTGCAGTTATTTCAGCACATTGTGGAAGCACGACCTATTGCCAGTGTGGCATGCAGGCTTGTCCGAGTCCACAATGTACAGTATCGCGTCAGAGTCGCAATCGACCAGAATTTCGTGCACTGGCTGGACGTTGCCGGATTCCTCGCCCTTCATCCAGAGCTTGTTACGCGACGTGCTCCAGAACCAGGCGTTGCCCGTTTTGAATGTGTTGTCCAGGGCTTCCTTGTTGGCGTAGGCCAACATCAGGATGTCCTTGGTCTCCCTGTCCTGCACTATGACAGGAAGAAGACCGTTGCGCTTTTCAAAGTCGATGTCCTTGAGCGCCTTGGTGTCCATACGTATATGCGCATTTGATAGCGGCATGGACAGAAATAAATCTAGTGCATTCGTCAGCCAGTGCAGCGACAAATGTGGCATTTGCTGTCTGTTTTTCCTACTGGACCAGCTTCTTCATTCTGCCCATAATGAGTTAGGAGTTAGCGATAGTAACTTATTCCTGTTTCCTGTACATTCATTGGTAATTTGGTCCATAGTAGTAGATTAAGAATTCCTTGATGAAAAAGACTCCAATCAGCTACTCTTTGTATCATTTCAGCGTATCTCGTAAATACTCTTGACGCGATTTTTTGGCATAATTTTAGATGAAAAAGATGATGGCACACAAAAGAACCTGATCGTCGTCGCCGCTGCAATGATGTTGTTGCTAATTGATGCCGCTATTAAAACAGCCCTATTTTCGGTACCATCCTTTCCGCTATTGTCATCATTGATAAGAGATGCTGCTGCCACTACCACTACTTCTGATGATTGCGTTGACCACGATAGTTCTGAAAGAATCATCGTCGTAACCTGCGACACTACCTTTGAACAGCTGAAAGAAGATATCAACGACATTTCAGTTCTGGAAGAACTGGGAAATGGGGAATATCTGCTTAGCGCAAACATCGAAGTTGCAGACGGGATCAGGCTGACTATTGCCTTGCCAGCAGTTACCTGGGTAAAAATCAGCAATGAAGGTAGTGAATCGGAACAGTATAACATTCGCGTCAACAGCTACATGGGCATGGATGGAGTAAAAATGACTTCGTGGGATCCCGACGACAGCTCTATTGTAGAGCAGGATCCCGAAGACGGTTTAGCTCCTCGGCCATACATCCAATTCCACGATGCAGAAGGAGGTGTTATAAAGAACTCAGAGCTTGCCTACTTGGGATTTGCCCACCATCATTTTCTCTTCAATTGTTGATAGGCATTATCAGCAACCTGAAAAAAGGTGCGGTTTAGGCTTGCTTATGCCAAGGCTAATGCCATAGTCTGTAAAATACTATTCTGCAAGCTGAAATTAAAGCTATTGTTAGAGAATTGAGGCGGCGGCATTAGTTGCAGCAGACAGAGATATATTCCCCCTGCGCAAAAGATGCTGTCAGCGAGGTGGGGAAGCCAGGTTATCCCGGCGGGCTCATAACCCGCAGAGCGGTTTCCACTTTTGCAAAATTGCGGGTGGCCGTAAGTTCAAATCAACCCCTCGCTACTTACTATTTTTTACAAACCAAGGAAGTCGGCCTTTTCAAGGCTATGCCTTTGGATGCCAGACAAGACATATTTCCATAAGCTTACGGCGCGATAACTGTGTGACTCTGCGAGACGATGCTGCTATTGCCAGCCATCCAGTTTCGTATATGATATTTCTGTATGGCCAGTTTCTTACTGGTGATTTTCCACATCATCCTAGTGTAATTCTATAGTAAAATGTTGAGTTGTGCCATTGCCCTTAGAATACCAAATAAAATGATTTTACATTTTGTAGCTGCTCCATGCGGAAAGGCGACCTGTAAAGGCTACAGCGGATCTATCTTGTCCTATCTATAGCTGCAGCCATACAGATGATTGGCGGCGTGTGGGGCGGCATGGTGTATCTTGCGCAGCCGCCAGATGACTTTTTTTACGTTGCGCCACATCGTGGTATATATTCCAGCGTTGCTCTGGGCATAATCGCTGCTCTTGCAGGCTTTTTCTTCCTTCTTGAGAAAACAACTACGGAAGGGGAAAATGGCTACGAAGTGATCGGGATAAAGCTTGTATTCATAGGCTCAGAGCTGTGGGCGTTTGCAGGCCCGTTTGACTACTGGTGGCACCAGACCCTCTCGCAGGAATCACTCTTGATACTGCCTTTTCTTACCCCTTCGCACATGGTATTCGAGATAGGCATCATGTTCATATGGCGGCTTTGCTTTGGGAGTTTTGCTGCCTGAGAAAGAACTTTCTCTATAGGGCATTCATGCCATATACGAATCTGCGCTTGCATTCTTGAGATAGAAAAAAAGGGTATAGTAAAAGCAACAGCTGCATAGTCACAATCTTCAGCCTGTGCTTAAGCTGAAGTTGCAGCTCGATTTTTCGAGGCCGTACCTCTGCAGCGGCTTTGTGAGGTGCCGGTGCGCCTTTGGAGTCGGGATGTAGAGGCCCGCCCTGATGTCGCGTTCTTTTGGCACCAGAATTTTCTTTGCAGTAGTGTCTCTGAATTTGCACCTGTCGCACTGGTAGCCCTTGTTCCTGCCCTCCGACTTCATGCGCTTGCCGCACATCTTGCATAGAGGGTTCAAGGCATCAAAGACAAACGCGAGCTCCAACACCGACAAATATTCAACATTCAGGATCTTGGGGTGCTTGCTCGTGCCTTTTCTCACGCCGCAGCCAATTTCGATCAGGTCGCCAGGCGCAAGATTTGCTGCAACATTTGCAAGGCCGGTCGGCTCGTAGACGGCCGCCGGCATTTCTGCGCCGCCCTGCTCGACTGTGAAGATGACGTGCCCACCCTCCATCGCAAGCGGCCTGCCCTTGACCCTGCACTTTACGTAGCCGGCAGTGTACGCCTTGATGTCGGCAAGCTGCAATTCGTTTTGCAAGTGCATATTTGTCCCCTGGTTTGAACGAAAGATCATCCAACCGTCCAGCTCTTCTCCTTCTGGCTGCAAAGCCGCCAGCGCCGACGCGACAACTTCAGGGCTCTCGCCCCTCACGCCAAAGAACACGGGGTCAGGACCGTGAGGCGCAATCAGTACCCGCTCATGATTTTTGTCGTAATTGTTGAATGTATTTGGATAAGTGTCTACGCTGAACTTGACAACTTTTTGCCTGTCCACGATACGTGGCATGCCGCAGTTCTCCGGCTTTCTGTACGCGATCAGCTCGAACGTGTGATCGCAGTCAAGCATCAGGCAGCCCATCGCTCCAAGCGAGCCGACAAGCCCCTGCCCGTTTCCAAAGGTAAAGTATTGGACGCCTGCAAGCTTTGCCATCTTTTCGGCCATTTGCCTGCTCGTCACATCGCACATTGCAAGGGAGCTGAACTGCTGGATTGCCAAAGGAACACGGTCGCTCTCTAAGAACGCAGCTCCCGGGTTTGCTCCGCTGCCTATTGCCGAGCCTTCCTCCACTGCCTGTATGACGTAGTCAATGACCCTGCCTGTGTCCTGCACTCTGGCCCTCAGGCAGACTGCCCCGTTGCCTCTGGTTTTCCAAGGGATGTTAGGGTTGAGCCTGACCAATAGCGGGTAGTCGATAAGCTCGGCGCCCATCTTTTTCTTCAGGTGTTCTGCCACCTTGAATGCAAGGTGCGTCGTGCATCTGCCGCCCCGCGAGTCCGTGTCGTCAAACGCAACGTGGAGGGTCTGCATGTATATGCGGCTTTTTCAACGCTGTGTCTGTATATAGCCGTATAATGTTTAATTCGAAAAATAACTATAAAAGTTGAGAAGGGTTAATATTGGACAACTGTCGACTTTTGTGTCAGTCTATCTGCCCAGGTTAGACTGGCTGAAAAAGAGCAGGCGCTTTTTAGCGTTGTACTGGAAAAAGCCACGACCAACATTAGCGGCCCACCGCCGCTAGTATCCCTCTGTACAGGGCTATCGGCCCTGTTCTTGCTCAGTCATTTTCTTGTTTTGAATTATATCGCTGTTATAAAATTGGCATAGGGTTTAAATAGTTTCAGCATGGATCGTTGGGTAAGTGAATTAGATGCCAGTCGCAATAATTCCTGATATTAGCGAACAACACTGCATCGGCTGTGCGCTCTGCGTAGAGATCTGCACTGCTCTCGGCCCGGATGTGTTGAGAGTAAAACCAGTGGAAGGTTGGAAGAGAGGTAAGGCATTCGTGTTCTATCCAGAAAGATGCATCTCTGACGGAGCATGCATTGGCGTTTGCCCAACAAAGGCAATCTTCTGGATGAGGCCGATGGACTATACCCCAGGACAGCCAGTCCCACTGAAGAAGAGCGGCCTCTTCGTAAAGGGCTGGGAAGAAGGTTAAGAAGCAAGTAGGTCCTCCACTTCCTTTTCTTTTAATTTTTATTATTATTATTATTATTGTTGTTGTTCTTCAAAAATTATTAATACTGTATTTGCTTGCTTGATCTCTATTGGTTGACTGGGACGAAGAGATCAAGGCCCACCTTTTCTGGGTCTGGGGCGAAGAGGAAGGCTTTATGAAGCGCGGCAGGGAGGGCATGCTCGTCATCACGGACAGGCGCCTTGCATTCATCATCAAGACAGACATGACCTACAGGATGCATGACACGCATTCTACCCGGCAGTTTAACAGGTTCAAGAGCGGCGAAAATGTCTTCCGGCCTGCCGAGGGCTACAAGCTTGAGCACCTTGAAAAAGACCTTGACAAGAGCCCCGACAACGTAGAGATCCCGTTCAGCCAGATCCTAGACATAACTTCGGAGGAAAAACGCTGGGGGGCGCTCCTCAAGGTCAAGGTCAACTTGGGCGACAAGTCCAAGGTGCGCAAGTTCTCGATAGTCAAGGGCTGGGTTAAATACCCTGCCAAGGACCCGCTTGAGTTCCAGCACATGGACTGGAGCCCGCTTATAAACCTGGTAAAAACGTCTTCGCCGCCGTAAATTTATATTGCATTTCTGTAAGAGGAACTGTAACAATAGGACCGATTTATGGTCAAGACAAAGGCATTCGTGTTCATAAACACAGATGCAGGAATTGAAAAGCTTCTCCACGAAGAGATAAAATCGCTTGACGGCGTCAAGGAGGTTTACGACCTGTACGGCGAGTACGACATGATGGCAATAGTGGAAGATGAGACGGACAAGGATGTAGCCGAGATAATCTCATGGGAGCTGCGCAAGATAAAGGGGATCCGCAGCACCAACACGATGGTCGTTGCAAAATAGTAATTAGAGGCAACTTTTCTTCCTCTTCCTTACATACATTGCCAAAAAAGCTGTTCGTGGTCGGAGTGGGCCCCGGCTCGCCAAGGTACCTAACTGACGCTGCCAAGGAAGCGATCCGCAAATCGCGCTATGTTGTAGGCTACAAGTATACGCTGGCGACTATTGAAGGCTTCATTGACAGGAACAGGCAGCAGGTTCTCGAAGTCACGATGAAGACGCAAGAGGAAGTTTACCAGAATGTCTATCAGAAAATGAAGGACGGCGAGTACTGCACAGTGCCTTTCACCGGCGACGTCAACTTTTCCGAGTCAGAGGTGGTAGACAGGCTGCTAGAGATCTTTGATGACGATAACGTCGAGGTAATCCCAGGCATAAGCTCCATCCAGGTAGCAGCCGCAAAGGCTCAGGTCCCGACTGACAAGGCTTTTATCGTCACGTTCCATGTGACAGGCGACATCGAGCAGAAAAAGGCCGAGCTGCTGCACGCAGTCAGGCAGGGAAAAAGCGTGATACTGCTGCCAAGGCCGTGGCTGCGTGACCCGTCAAAGCACTTCATGCAGTCCGAGATCGCGAAATTCCTGCGCGCAAACGGCGTCGACACTACCAAATTAAAAACCTGGGTTTTTGAGCACCTGACGACTGAAAAGGAAACCACGTTTGCAGGCACCGTAGCCGACCTTGAAGGCAAAGAGTTCAGCGACCTGTCTGCAATGGTCATCGACCAGACAAAGAGGCAGACGTACCTTGGATTCTAGCGTGGCTCTGCAGCCGGCCATGAATTTTATCGGCACATGTAGAGTGACTTTAAATATTAAGACAGGTTTCATGTTTCTGGTATGTCAATAGATAACAAGTCTGTTGGCATTGCGTCACAGGACAAGGGCTCGATAAGGTATTGTGCTGAATGCGGCGCCAAAATGCCCAAATCGCAGCGAATCTGTCCTGCGTGTGGCGAGAGCCAAGCTTGACCGACCTCCCCTCTTTTTGTCGTCGTCATTGGTTGTAATCTTTAAAATCAGGCGCGAGAACTTCATGCATATATGAGCCAGGAACCTAAATACCCAGTCTCCCAGACATACAGCGTCCTTGATGGCTATGACATTTACAGAAGCAACAACCTGATAGTAGCCCTTGTGGTGGTCCAGAGCCAGTACGGCAGGGACCTTCGGCTTTACCGGTGGATCCGCAAGAAGGACCAATGGAAGGTCGACCTATGCAGGATGGGGGTGGGCAGGTGGAAGTGGGGTGAGATTGCTGCCAAGGCCGGCGAGTTTATCGAAAAGTACGGCCTGAAAAGCCAGGCAGCGGCCGACGCTGCTCCTGAAGAGCCATCATCATCATCGTCGTCGTCGTCGCCTGAATGACAATAATCTACGCGTCAAAGATAGATAGTAGTGGCCTCATCGAGGCCGCCAAACTGCTCTATCAGCTGCCATTCTATCACTGCCCCTGCAAACAACACTGCTGCAGCTATCCCAAGCTCAATAAAGGTGGGAACAAGTGACCCTTCAAGGAAAGGCCGCCTGTTGCCTGCGCGCCAGGGCTTGTCTTTTATCACGCGGTGGATAAGCATTCCGCTTCTTGACATCGCCAGCCCATAAACGAAAACCTCCATTATGCCAAATGGCGTGATGAGGATAATGAGCGGCGAGATGCTGCTCACGAGCGGCGACTGGCTGGCAAGGGCAGTAAAGATCATGCCGGTGGCGAACCCAGAGAACGCACCAAAGCCAATGCCTATGGCAGGGACAAACATGAAAAGTGAAATCACAAAGTTGTTGAGAAAGATGCCGCTCCCGTCGATGCCCTCTATCTGCTCTGAGAACTGGCGTCTCAGCTCCTCAGCATCCTCGTCGCTCATGTGGGTGGACGCGCCGGCATAATATGTGCCGATAAATGCTGCGGCGCCAAACGCGAGGTAGAGGAGGCGCCGTTTGATGTGAAAACGCAACGGGAGAATAGTTGGATGGCATTGTATAATTAGTTTTGTCAGTTGAGTCGCTGCAAGCTCGTGTTTTTATCTATGCGCCCCGTAACATAGTTCGGTGAACTATACTCCAGCAGTAGCAGCAGCAGCCGCCGGCTCAGGCACTACCACTGTATTTCCGCAATTCTTTACCATCGGCAACGAGCCCATTGACCTTGTTGTACAGGACATTGCAGTCATAATGGTAGTCGCAGCCGTGATGCTGGTCATTGCCTTCAAGCTGCGCCAGCCGATGGTCATCGGCTACATCGGCGCGGGCATGATTATTGGGCCTTTCACGCCTCCGTTCAGCCTTGTGCAGAGCCCTGAGACCCTCAACCTTTTCGCGGAGCTGGGCATAATCATGTTGCTCTTTGTTGCAGGGACTGAGCTTCCTATCGCAAAGCTACGATCTGTTGGCAAGGTGTCGATAATAACGGCACTTGCAGAGTCGCTTGGGACACTCTTGATAGTGTTCTTTATTGCTGAGAGCTTCGGGTTCTCTCTGTACGACTCGCTCTTTCTCGCTCTGGCGCTGTCTATAACGAGCACTGTCGTCACAATAAGGATACTTGAAGATGTCGGCCTGATACGGGACAAGTCGTCGACGCTCATCCTTAGCATACTGATAGTCGAGGACCTTGTGGCCATCAGCGCGCTAGGAATACTCCAGTCCGTGGTGACCACGGGAGACGACGGCAGCGTGTCCATACTGAACGTAGTCACCTCGCTCGCACTAGTGGGCAGCTTTATCGCCGGCACCATAATCATTGGCTCCAAGCTCGTCCCGAGAATCATCGACAGGGCCGGCAGGACGAACGACTACGCCCTTCTGCTGATAACGATCCTGAGCCTTGCTTTCGGCCTGTCGTTTATCGCAAATGGCATTGGCGTGTCAGTGGTGATCGGCGCCTTCCTCGCCGGTGTGCTCGTGGCCGAATCCAAGAGCGCGGCTGTGGCAAGGATAATCACGATCCCGCTGAGGGACATGTTTGCCGCGCTGTTCTTCATATCGATAGGCGCGCTCATGGATGTTTCGCTCATACCGCTGTTCATAGTTCCTGCAGTCGTCCTCATACTATCATCCTTTGCTTCAAAGTTCCTGATAGTGCTTGGCATCCTGGTCAGGGCAAGGTTTGACAGTACCACCGCGCTGAGGGCCGGGCTTGGCATATCTGCGACCAAGGGAGAGCTGTCGCTAGTGGTGGCCAAGGGAGGCCAGGACGTAGGCGCAATCACTGCACCAATACTGCCGATACTCGGTGTCGTTACAATTGTGACCACCTTCATCGGGCCGTTCATCATAAGGGTGGGGAGCAAGTTCAAGCTGGCCGAGCCGACGGAAGAAGAAGAAGACTCGAAGAAGAAAGAAAGGGAAAGCGAAGAGACCTAGGCAAATTTCTTGCGCAGGAGCAGCGCGGGCTGCTGGACGGCAGCGGTAGTTGTTGTTGTTGTTGTTATTGTAGTAGTAGCCGTAGCAGCAGCAAATATTCCCAACTCGGCAAGCATCCGCTCCCTTTCCTTTCTCCTCCTCTGCTCAAGGAGCAGGCCGGCGATGTTGCGCGACCTCTCGAGATGATCGAAGGTTATTGTGCACCTTATTTTTGCAAGCATCTTGGCTATGGCGGAAAATATCCTGCGCATCAGAGTGTCCCTGACCTGCGATAGCCCGAGCAGCTGCTCAACTGTTGACTTGGAGTCGCTTCTTATAGCGATGACAATTTGCATCTTCTTCCTGCCTCTTGACATCCTCCTTATGGCAGCCAGGTTGTCCGCAAGCGCGAAATAGATGGCAAGCAGCTCCATCCTCTGCACACCGAACCTTTCGTTCTTGGGCGTAGGGCGCACGATCCGGATACTACTTGTTTCAGTAAAATGGTTGTACCATGCGACATAGCCGGAGGGCGAGGCGTCAGCGTCTATCACGACAATACTGTGCAGTCGCAATACGTGCTTATCTTCGTCAGCATAGCGTATAAATGCATATCCAACGGGGAACATTTGCCATCTATAGGGCAACATATACTCAATAGATGCAGAGTTAGGAGCACGCGAGAGCGAGCGAGCGCGCGCGCATGATTTCTTCAAAAGCAAACAAAGCGCGAGGTTGATGGTGTGGCCCCATAGCGTCATCAACATGCAGGGCGCATCTGCTATCGGAGTTTCCAGTCAACCTCAACATAAGAGGCAGCCGCAATTTCGCAGCGGCGAACAAAAACCTACCTGACATAGAGTACGTAACTCCCTATAGAGTAAGGAGAGCTATTGATTGAATTTCAGCAATAAAAATTAACTTGGCGTGCAAAATTTCGCTGATGCTTCACAATTATTGCAGGGCATGCGGGGCTGACCCGAAGGTCATGCTGTGCGCATCAGGTATGTGCGGCGGCGCCATACTTTATGGCTGCCCAAACTGCGCTACCTTTTCAGACACCAGAATGCACATCGAATGTCTGTATCAATCGTCTATTGTGCACGCCGAAGAGGCATTGTAGTAGCCTGCTTTGCGCGCCTAACGAGATCTCTGTACAACCGATCGCGGTTGCCTGCTTCCCTGGCGGTAAGCTCTCCGGCAATCTTTGTCCTGCTTCCCTGGAGGTATTCTATCGTTATGTCACTATCCCGGATCGCGCCAAGCAAATCCTGCAGCTCCTCAAGAGCTAGAGCCAGGCTGACGACCCTTTCGTACTTTTTCCTGCTAGCCGGCGGCACCATCTCAAGTATGTAGCGCAGCTTTTTGCAGTCCTTCCTCAGCCTGTGCAGCTCTTCGACTTTGCTGCTGTCCGACAGCACTACCGGAAATGCGTCATTTATCTTCACGCCTAATTTGCCAGCAGCCTTATCAATCCTCGACTCCAGCTTGCCTGCCGGTATACTGCCGCTGTCCAGCTGCACAGGCTGCATTTTCTTTAGCGCTCGCCCAAGCTTGCCAGCCCGCCCAAGCTCCGCCTTCTTTTTCTTTTGGAGCTGCCCAAGCAGCTTTTCTGCACCCGGCGCGCCTTCCGCCAGCGCGGCAATCTTGCCCCAAATTATGTCAAGGTCACGTGCATTGCTGTTTGCTTTGAAAAACTTTCTGTATTTTTTGATCTGCCTGTTTTTTCTCTTGCGCAGCTTTTTTGGTAGTAGGGAAAACGAGACATCCAGCCTCCTGATCGAGGTTCTCACGTCGTGGATGCTATTCTCGGTGCCTTGGTCGGCAAGGTACGCGTCCAGCCTCCTGCCTACGCGCCTGACATTCTGGCGGAACCTTTGCTTGTAGAACGCTGCCAGGGTGGTGGTGGTAGTAGCTGTCATTGCGCCTCACTTACTCTGCTAGTGGCCTTGAACGGACTTTAGGAAGCCGTCGATCCGCTTTTGCAGGTCGATGTTTATCTCCGGAATGGACCTGTTGCCGTCTACAAGCACAAGGTTGTAGCGCTTTTGCATGGTGCGGAATTCCTTGGCAATCATGTGCTGGTAAATGATGAACGACTCGTACATGTCGTCTGACAGCCCCAGGTCGGCGCCTGACTCGTAATAGTCAAGGAACATGTTCTTTTGAAAGACGCGGTGCACAAGCTCGTTGGGATCGACATCCAGATAGAACACAAGATCCGGCACTATGGCAAAACCAAACAGCTGATGCGACCACCTCTTGCTTATGCCCCTGACCGCGTCCCTTGCCATCAGCGTGTAGATGTACCTGTCGGCAAGCACGATGTACCCAGAGCGCAGAGCAGGGATTATCTTGTTTTCAAGCTGGTCTGCAAAGTCGGCCGCGTAAAAGAGGCTCATGGTCCTCCTACCGAGCATGTGCTCCCTTTTCGCCTCCACTATCCCCCCACTTACAAGCTCTGATCGCCGGAGGCCGGTGTTGAGCACTGCATGCCCGTCTGCCTCGAGCTTGGTGGTTATCATACCGATCTGTGTGCTTCTGCCGGAGGCGTCCGGGCCTTCTATAACTATCAGCCGGCCCTTGATCTCGATGTCTTGAAGGTAGAGTATCCCCTTGCCGTAGTACCTTATTGGCCGGAAATCAGTTCTGACCTGAGCTCTCCTCATTATTGTTTAAGCACTCCTTCTGCAACAGCGTTTCGCGGCATCTGTTGCCCCGGCAGCATTTCCATCACCTTCTCCCTCACCCGCTTTTGCTGCTCCTCAATGTCCGTAGTGCCGTCGATGACTGTAAACCCTTCTGTCTCGATCATCGACTCGTACTGCTCGATTATCCTTCCTTGGAATATCCTGTAGCTTTCAAACGGGTCGTTGCTCAGATTCAGATCCATTCCCGCCTCGTAGTACTTCAGCTTTGGCCTGCTCTTGACTATCCTGTCAAACGAGATTTCGACTGGAACCCTGAAGTAAAACGCGATGGTCGGCTTGACTGCAAAGCCGTAGACATGGCGCACCCACTCTGGGCTGCAGCCCCTGACGACGTCCCTTGCAAACGCGGTATAGATGTACCTGTCTGCAAGCACAGTATAGCCGGCGCGCAGAAGCGGCAGGATGTTCCTTTCGTACCTCGCCGCAAAGTCGGTCGCGTGGAGCAGGCTGAAGGTGGTGGGCGTCAGTAAGTTCTTCTTCTTACCTTTTGATATTATCTCCTTGACCTGCTCCGACGAGTTCCATTCCGTAAAGAACACTGGCATGCCGTTGTAGCGCAGCCATTTTTCTAGCAGCCGAATCTGGGTAGACTTGCCCGATCCATCGACGCCTTCAACGATAATGAGCCTGCCTTCCACCGGAAACCCTTCTTTTCTTCTCATATCGCCATGATCTCCTTCGCTGCCGGCGCGACTGCCAATTGCTTCTCATAAGCAATAGAGTAGCTGACCGAGACGCCAAACGCCTGCTCGAACTTTTTCAGTGCCTCAGCAAGTAGAGTCAACGGTATGAGCTGCCTTGCAGAGGGCGCTATCCTGATGTCCACTTTCTTGCCCTTTACGGAGAGTCTGACATTCAGTCTGGCCCTTTCAAGAATTGCCGAAAGCGCAAGGCACGCCGATATCTTTTCCACCGACTTTTTGTTCTGCGGCTCTAGTATGGGCTTGTAGCGCGAAAAGAGCCAGTCGACCGTCTTTTCCTTCCTCGTATGGATTATCGACAATGCCAGAATGAGCTGCTCTCTATGGCTCAAAAACGCGCTGTCCTCGTCAATCATCAGATAAAACAGGTTGTTGAGGTTTGTTATCAGAGGCAGGCTCGCGCCCTGCTTTATCGCGTGGGCGAGGATCATGCGCTCTTTTTCTCTCAGGAGGCCGGCGGCCACTAGTGGCTTGACGAGCGTGACTGTATGCCGCGGTAGCATTTCTGGTTGGCAGGCAAAAGTCACAAATGCCTTGGCCTTTTCGTTGCTGATGCTGCCTTTATAGAATGTCTTGGAGTCGCGGATAAACACCGACAGTATCCCTTCGCGGAGGCCCTGTGCGCTCACTACGACTTTTTCAAAGTTGAACTTTTGCATCAGCATGCTGATTATTGACGAGCCTGCTGTAACAGTCTCTACCCTGTCCCTCCCTATCGCCCTAGCCTCTGCCAGCTCGTCGGCATCCATTTCGTAAAGCTCGCCTGTAATTGAAGAGACAGAGGACCTGTCCATCTGGTAGTTATGGATCTTGTCGAGCCTATAGTCTCTCAGTTCTTGGTCGTATCTTGCCATTGCCCTCAGTGTCCCGCCGACCCCGACAAGTGTGGTGTCGGGGCTCAGATCAAACTCTTTTCTGTCCGGCAGGACATCCAGTATATGGTGCTCCATCCTGCTGTAGTTCTTTTTTGAAAAGGTGCCATCGCCCTTGCCAAACATCTGCGACAGCCGGAGGGCGCCTAGCGGGTACGACTTGATCTTTTTGATGCCGTAATTTTCAGTGTACACCAGCTCCAGGCTGCCGCCACCAAGGTCAAAGAAAAGCGCGGTAGGGATGCATGTCGCCTGCAGTGCCCCGACATACGAATACAATCCTTCCTCCTGCTCCGAGAGCAACTTGAAGTGAAAGCCAGTCTGATTGTACACTGTTTTCAAAAAATCGTCCCTGTTGCCGGACTCCCTCACGGCGCTCGTCGCCACGGGAAGCACGTGTCTAATGGAATCAAAGTTGATGACGTCGCGGAACATCCTGAGCGCGTCAATCGTGCGATCTATGGGCTCTTTTCCGAGGTAGCCTGTCTTGTGGAGGCCCTCGCCGAGCCTGACCTTGGCGCCTTCCTGCTGGTACGCCTTGAACGTGTCGTCTTTCTTGACATCATAGTTGACAAGCTTTACTGAATTGAAGCCAAGGTCTATTACAGATACTTTCATCGCTGATCCAGCCTATTGATGCAGCATTCATGCGGCTTTGTTAATAATATTATCTATATTGTTCATTTAGTAGCGGGCGACCTTTTTCAGGTGCTTTGGAGTCAAAAGCCATCTGAGGTCGCCCTTTGCCTTTGGCTGGAAGGAAGTCACGATTATTTTTGCAAGACCGGCTTTTTTCAGCACCACGCTGCCTGCGCTGCTGCCAAAGACGATCTCGCTTACCATGGTGCTCAGGTACGGCTCGTGACCTACCACGAGCACAGACGATTCCGGCTTGAATTGCGACAGCTTGCGGTATAGCTCTGCCCTGCTCCCTTCCGGCTTGAGCTCGCTCCATTCCTCTATGCTGCCCTTCTTGACCTTGAGGACTTTGGCAACCATCTCTGCAGTCTGGAGCGCGCGCTTGAGCGGGCTTGTGGCGACAAAATCGAACTTGACGCCCAGTCTGTCAAGAGCTCTGGCAATCTCCTGAACCTCTTGCTGCCCGGTTACCGTGAGTGGCCGCTCAGAGTCCCTGCGCACGCTGGCGGCAAGTCTCTTGCCCGCCTCGCCATGCCGCAGAATGTAAAGCTGCACAAGCGCAAGTCGGCATATAGGGTATATCAATTTATCATCAAAAGATGGGGGCGGGGGCCCTTACGAGTCGTCCGTGTTGAGCAGCAGGAGCTGCCCTCCTTCTTGCAGCGAGTGCGCCTGCACTGTCATGAGCCAGCTTCCTTCGCCGAAAAAGTCAGACACGTCAAATATGCCTGAGAATTCCCAGTCGCCGGACGTAATTATTGCCTTTATCGAATCGTTCGTCGGGTCGGCCATCGTTATGTATGGTGCCGTGCTTGTGGGAAAATGGCTTCCAGCGCTGCAGCATTGCCGGTTGACGATAGAGAAACAATCAACCCGACCATTGCCATAGCAGAAAGAATTGCTGTCACACTTTTAGTGTTCATGGCAAAAGCATGACAGGAGTGCTTCCAATAAAGCGTGGCCGAAGTGAATGACATAGACTTCCAAGATTACCCGATACAATATAGACTAACGATCAACCTGTAGTAGATTCTACCGGCAAAAAATATCGGGCCAAGCTTTTCTTGACGGCGTATGAAAACGACACTTCAAGCCCCGGACTTGGGGCTCAAGCTAAGCTGGTAGGACCCGTTTATCGCCAGTGGGATCATAGAAACTCTGCTCTCTGCGCATATGGGGCAGGCGATAGCAACCTGCTCTTTCCTCCGCAGAACTGTTGCGCTCCAAAAGCAAGATTCGCAGAGCGCAAAATGTCTGCCAAAATTGTCACATGGAAGTAAATTTTCCATTATGAGGTTGATGCACATCTCATTCTAGAGTCAGTGTAAATTAATATTCATTACCAAACAACAAATCGTAGATGCTGTGATCCTATATATTGTATGTTGGATACATTTTTCTTTTCAGTTTGCAAACTGTATCCTGAACACTACGAGGTTGTGGGAACCCCAACAGCTAAATAAGGCCATCCCCCCATCCCCTGACGCTGCGGGACCGCCCATAACCTCATGGGTGAAATAACCCTCTTGTTTAAACTGGATGCTGAAGATACTTTTTTGTATTGCAAGAACATTGTACTCAGCCATCTGTGTACACCCTGCAAAGATTCGGACAGCAGGTCTGACAGCCTCCGCTTTTTCCTTTTTTCTTAACTATATAGTTCATTTTGATCTATGACATCATTGTTGACAATAATAAAATATAGATCGCTGGATTGCTAGGATTGACAAGGTGAGATTTTATCACAAGTATCCAGTCGTCCAAGGATCGTAAAGATTCTCTTTCATCGTTCTTTCTGGGCAGAAAGAGACGCGGAGACCGCATCTTCAAGTGGGTTGTGATAGGGGCCGCCGGCTACACCCTTCTTATACTCGCGCTCGTTGCATTTTCCGTGGCTGAAGGCTCCGTGCCTGTTTTCTCGCTTGAAGGGTTTTTGGGCTTTTTATTCGGCACCGACTGGAACCCTGTAGAGGGCAGGGAATCGTACGGCGCCCTTCCGTACGTCATTGGGACCCTCATTAGCGCCGGGATTGCGATGGCAATAGGCGTCCCGATAAGCCTGGGCATTGCGGTATTTGTCTCAGAGATTGCGCCTTCAAAGGTCGCAGCGCCTGTGGGATACATTGTGGAAATACTCGCCGCAATTCCGAGCATCGTTTATGGTTTCTGGGCGTTGTTTGTTTTCAGGTTCTGGATAGTCGATTTCGTTGAAAGGCCGCTTTACGAGGCATTTGGCGGGACGCTGCCTCTCTTTGCCAAGGCGCCTTTTGGCCTAGATGTCTTTACGGCAGGAATAATCCTTGCGATAATGATAATCCCGATAATTTCGGCTATTTGTCGCGAAGTATTGAAGGCAATCCCCAACTCGCAGAGAGAGGCGGCATACAGCCTCGGGGCTACCCGATCGGAGACTGTCCGAAGAGTGCTCTTCCCCTACGCAAAGGCAGGGCTCCTTGGGGCTTCAATAATCGGCCTTGGCAGGGCAGTTGGCGAGACCATCGCTGTGACAATGATAATTGGCAACGCGGTCGGAATCAATGCCATTCCAACGTCGCTTTTCGACCAGAGCCAGACTCTCGCAAGCACTATTGCCAACGAGTTCAACGAGGCGGTCACGACATATCATTCGTCCGCCCTGATAGCGCTTGGAGCAGTACTGTTCATAATCGCCATTGGAATCAATATCGGCGCGCAGCTGCTGGTGTCAAGGATGGTCAAGGTAACGCCGGGGGCAAAAGAATAGAAGATGATCAGGGTAGATCAGGAAAGAAGAAAAGCCGTCCAGGACGCAATTATGCGCCAGAACTACAAGCGGAAAATTACAAACAGGATCTTTACCGGCGTAACGATAGCCTGCGTAGCGCTTGCCTTGGTTCCGCTCTGCAGCATCCTCATAGAAGTCGTCAAGAACGGCGTTGCTGCGATAAGTGTCGAATTCCTCACGCAGCCGCAGGGCTCTATCATACGCGGCGACGGAGGGATAGCGCCTGCAATACAGGGAACGCTACTCGTGGTTGGGTATGCGTCGCTGATCGGAGTCCCGGTAGGAATTCTGACGGGAATCTACCTTTCTGAATACGCCAGCAACAGCAGATTCGCCTACTTTGTCAGGTTCTTCAACAACGTCATGACAGGTATGCCATCGATAGTGATCGGCATCGTAGGATACATCTTGCTGGTCGTTACAATAGGCTCATTCAACATCACGGCAGGAGCATTCGCGCTTTCGATAATAATGATACCGATAGTGGTAGGAGTCACTGAAGAGACGCTCAAGCTCGTCCCCAATTCTATCCGGGAAGCCGGCCACTCGCTTGGCATACCAAAGTGGAGGGTGACGCTCTCTATCACTCTCAGAAGCGCCAAGAACGGAGTGCTGACAGGCGTAGTTCTTGCGATCTCTAGGATCGCCGGCGAGACTGCGCCCCTCATCATGACGATATTGGGGACAAGCCTGTTCTTCCAAGGGCTCTCTGACCCTGTTGACGCCCTGTCTCTCAGGATGTGGAGGCTTTCATCTCTGCCCTACGACCACGCCCAATCGTTTGGGTGGGGAGCCGCTTTAATACTCATATTGATGATCCTTTCGCTCAGCATAGCGCTCAGGCTCTTGCTATTAGAGAGAGGATCATCGTTCAAAACATCGACATCTTTTGGCATCGACTTTGAAAAGCGCAACAGGCTTCCTTAGATATGAAAATGAACACGTAAACCAGCTTCTATATGTCCCTATACGATCTATTTAGACAATCATTAAGTATGCAAAAAGGGGAGTTGGGCTAGATGACGAGCGAGGAATATGCTAACAGTAGTGTCGATTACAGGCTTTCTCGTGATAATAGTTCTCAACTAGGTTACAAAGTTTCAGTCAAGAGCCTGAATTCATGGTTTGGCGCAAAGCAGGCCCTCAAGGACATCAATTTCAGCGTCAAGGAAAACACCATCACATCACTCATCGGCCCGTCAGGGTGCGGCAAGACTACGCTTATCCGCTGCCTGAACCGTATGAACGAGATGACCGCCAGCGCGACCGTCAAGGGGAGCGTCTACCTCGACGATGTGGACATTTATGACACCCGCGTCGATCCTGTGACCATAAAGAGACGGATCGGGATGGTCTTCCAGAAGCCAAACCCGTTCCCCACGATGAGCATTTACGACAACGTGGCGGCCGGCCTGAAGCTCAACGGCGTCAAGGACAAAAAGCTGATAGGCGAAATAGTAGAGGATAGCCTAAAGAGCGCGGCGTTATGGGACGAGGTAAAAGACGAGCTTGGCAAGCCCGGCTCGAGCCTGTCCGGCGGCCAGCAGCAGCGTCTGTGCATAGCAAGGGCGCTTGCGATGCAGCCCGAAGTGCTTCTCATGGACGAGCCTACCTCTGCGCTTGACCCGATTGCATCGTCCAAGATAGAGGAGCTGATAAACGACCTGAAAAAGGATCTCACGATAATCATCGTCACGCACAACATGCAGCAGGCTGCCCGCGTGTCCGATTACACCGCGTTCATGTACCTGGGCGAGATGGTCGAGTACGGGCCAACAAAGCAGATATTTGAAAACCCGACCAAGGAGCTCACCGAGCGCTACATCTCTGGAAAATTCGGCTAATTACGCAAGAAGATAAATAAATAATAAGGTGCCCTGTATCCTCTTTGTTGACCCGGCTCCTTGACCTCGGTCTGAATCGCATCAGCAACATCATAATGGATATGGCGAACCTGTCTGTTCGCTCCGTAGACACCGCCATTGACTCGTACGAAAAGGGAACTGGCTCTGAGCAGCAGATCTTCGAATGGTCCGAGCAACTGAGAGTGCTGCAGGACGAGGTGGCTGAGCTGGCCATGGAGCTGATTGCGCGATACCAGCCTGTCGCAACCGACCTCCGCTTCATCCGCTCCTGCATGGAAATCTCGTACGGCTTCTCAAGGTTCGGCCGCTACGCATACGACATTATGGACATCATAGGGACCATGGGCTCGATTTCCCACTGCGACAAGAGCTCTGTGCTTGAGATGGCGAACACTGCAAGGGAGATGATCCATATGAGCATCAAGGCTCTGCAGACGCAGGACAAGAACGCGGCAGAAAAGCTGTACGAAATGGACGATACAGTCGACGCGCTCTACAGGAAATACCTCCGGGAAATCATTACGCCTACGAACAAAAAAGAATTGAAAGAGATGGCTAGAGACCCGCGCTGCTACCTTTCGACGCTGCTCATACTGCGGTACCTGGAGCGCATAGCTGACCATGCGTGCTACATCGGCGACTCTGTCCATTACATCGCTACAGGGACGTCGAGCCCAAGGCGCTAGCGAGGTATATAGAATACTTGCCGATATATAGTCATATATAGTTGCATATAGTCTATTCTCGCAAACCGTTTATTCATATCATCACCAGACAGACACATATTGAGAACGGGGCTTGCGGATCACAAGGAGGTGCGTAAGGTACAGTTCACCGGCAGGTCGACCTACGTCCTGTCGCTGCCAAAGAAATGGATCGAGGAAATGCACCTGAAGGCTGGCGATCAGGTCACCTTGATGCGCGAGCTAGACAATTCGCTTTCTATAGTCCCCATCGCGGCCGGGCCATCCGAGTCGCTCAGCGAGGTCACCGCCATCATCGGGGCGGGCGAAGGCAGCAGCACGCTCAAGCGAAAAGTAGTGTCAATGTATCTGGCAGGCTACAACATCATCCACTTGAAGCTAAAATCAGGCAGGATAAACCCTGTCCTCCGCGACGCAGTAAGGGAAGTCGTCCGGCGGAACCTTGTTGGGACAGAGATGATAGCGGACGCGTCGGACAACATCACGCTCCAAGTGCTGCTATCGCTGCCAGAGCTGTCGGTCAACACGGCAATAAGGAGGATGTACCTCATTGCCTCGTCGATGCACAGGGACGCCATGTCTGCCCTTGCAGAGCTGAACTACGAGCTTGCAAGGGAAGTGATAAAATCGGATGACGAGGTCGACAGGTTCAGCCTCTACGTCCTGCGCAACCTTGTCATGGCGACGCAGAATGGCAGGGTGCTTCGCGAAATGGGGCTAAAGAACCCGTCTGACTGCCTGAGCTACCGCGTGGCGGTAAAGAGCATCGAGCGAGTTGCCGACCATGCCTGCGGCATCGCTGACAAGGCAATCAAGCTGAAGGACAAGCTGCCAAAGGACTCGCTCCAAAAGATAGAAAAGATGAGCCACCTGGCGCTGGCGGTTCTGGACAACTCTGTCGAGGCGCTGCTCCGGCGCGACTACCAGCTTGCTGATAAGACCGTCGACAGTGTTGAGCACATACGGCCGCTGGAGGACGACGCGGCAGCGGCGGTAGAAAAGGACAGGATCCACGACGCGGCAAACGTCAAGCTCACACTTGAAAACATCCGCAGGACGGCCGAATATGCAAGCGACATCGCTGAGGCTGCGATGAACGAGACCATAGACGAAGTGGTAGAGAAGCACAGCGCCAGCAAGAGCAGTAGCGGCAGCAGATAATGTTATATAATGGCGGCTGTGACACCTGGCGATCCATACATGTATGTATGTCTGATGGGATAGAAAGGTGGATTTTGCGGTAGAAGTCTGCCTCGGCGCGGTGATCGCCATCGCCGCCATCCTTGTGGTAATGGCCGGCAGCCAGTAGTTTTTTTGCAGTCCTTCGCCTGCTAGGCTGGGCAGATATATCGTTATGGATAATTATGGCGTTAGTAGACTGTTGCATTGAAAGTTGGCAGAAATAGACATCCTTCAGGCGATAGTGCTGGGCATTGTGCAGGGGCTGACAGAATGGCTGCCAATTTCTAGCTCAGGTCACCTCGCCTTGGTCCAGCTTGCAATGGATCTTGAGGTACCAATTTTCTACGACGTGATTCTTCACATCGGCACGCTGGCGGGCGTCTTTGCGATATATCGTAGAGACATTGCCGGCATCCTGCGCTCTACTGTTGCCTTCGGAAAGGGCAGCAGCAAACGCAAGTCGATAGAAGAAGAAGGAGGAGGAGAAGAAGTGGCAAAATACCCGCAGGGAAGGCGGATGCTCTGGCTCATAATACTTGGCACGATCCCTACCGGGATAATCGGCCTGGCTTTTCGTTCGTTCTTTGAATCCTCATTTTACGACCCGGTTTCAATCGCTGTCGGCTTTATCATCACCGGGGCGCTTGTCCTTGTCACGGGGCTCCTGAAGCCGGGCCAGAAAAAGCTCGGCTCTGCCGACGCCATATTGATAGGGATCGGCCAGGGCATCTCGATATTTTCCAGCATATCGAGGAGCGGCGCGACGCTTTCTGCAGGGCTGTTCAGAGGCGTGGAGAGGGAGCAGCTTGTGAGATACTCTTTCCTTCTCTCCATTCCCGCGATCCTTGGCGCCGCTGCAATTGATGTCGTGGCGATGGACGAGCAGCAGAAAGCCCAGCTAGCCTCGATAGGCGCTGAATCCTACATAGCCGGCACGATAGTTTCTGCAGCTGTTGGCTACGCGTCTATCCGCATCCTGATCAAGCTGGTAATAAAGGGCAAATTCTACCTTTTTGCGTTCTACTGCTTTGCCATAGGTGTTGCAACACTGCTTTTGCTATAGCCTGCCAACGCAGCACGGCCCAATATAGAATCCTTAGATCAATAGAGATCGTATATTGAACCGATTTATAGCATAGCTTCTTGTGCTTTGCATGGGCAAAGCAAACCCTTTCTATTTGACAGCAATTCTTGCAGGCATGCTTTTGCTGCCGCTTGTTACGGCAGGAAGCGCTTTTGGCCAGCTTCCTCCTCCGGGACAGCTACAACAACAACAGCAGCAACAGCAGGGCAGCGTCACAATTGATGGAGCGGGCGCAACTTTTCCGTTTCCATTGATCGATACTTGGCGCGTTGAATACCCGACAGTCAAGCCGGACGTGAGCATCAATTACCAGTCGATTGGAAGTGGCGGAGGCGTCAAGCAGTTCACCGAAAAGACGGTGGACTTTGGCGCAACCGATGCTCCCTTAACAGCAAATGAAACGCAGGCAGCCCCGGGAGCAGTGCATATACCGGAAACAATCGGCTCTGTAGTAGCCGCCTACAACATCAATGGGGTGCAGGAAAAAGGGCTCAGGCTGACCGGCCCTGTTCTGGCGGGCATCTTCCGTGGCGAGATAACTAGGTGGGACGACCCGCAGATTGCAGAACTAAACCCTAACCTGCCGCTGCCTTCCCAAGACATTGTTGTTGTCCACAGGTCTGATGGCTCTGGCACTACCTTTATCTGGACAAGCTATCTCTCTAAGGTAAGCCCTGAATGGAACCAGGCGATAGGGGTGGGCAAATCGGTGTCGTGGCCTGTCGGCCTAGGAGCGCCAGGCAATGAAGGGGTAGCCAACACGATCCAAAGCACCCCCAATTCGATAGGATACGTAGAACTTGCATACGTGCTCACGACAGATATGGACTATGCATTTTTGCAGAACCAAGCAGGAAACTTTGTAGAGCCTTCGCTCGAATCCACAGGGGCAGCAGTGGCAGCAGCTACAAACAACAACACCCAGACATCTAACAACAGCACTACTGGCGCGAGCAACACTACGTCAACCACCCTGCCAGCCGGCGACGCGTCATGGGAGAAAGTCTCACTGCTTGACGCTCCCGGCGCAGACTCGTACCCAATTGCCAGCTTCTCGTACCTACTGCTGTACAAGGAGCTAAGCGACAATCCAAGGATAGACAGTATGGAGAAGGCAAGGGCGCTTGTTGACTTTGTAGATTGGGCGATCACCGACGGGCAGCAGTTCGCAGGAGAGCTTGCATATGTCCCTCTGCCTGACAGCGTGGTCCAGCACAACCAAGAAACGCTAAGGTCGCTGACCTTCCAGGGCGAGCCGGTACTGCAGTAGTGACCGGACGCCGCCAACTTTTTCTTATATCTCTGATATAATAGCTCTAAAAGAATTACTCTATAGTTATTTTTACAATTCTATTATGCGATAAAGTTATTATCCTAATGCTGATGGCAACAGACGGCGAGCCATTCCCTCTCAATTTCATAAACAACGCGCTATCTGTAGACACGGACCTTGTCATGTCCGTAGTAATCCGGACCATAATGGTGAGCCTTTTTGTGCTATTTGCAATACGGTGGATGGGTCACAAGGGCCTGGGTCAACTGAGCATGTACGAGCTGATAATACTCATAGGGCTTGGCTCGGCCGTAGGCGACCCGATGTTCTACGAAGATGTCACGCTGGCGCAGGCCTTTACCGCCATAGTAATCGTGATAGCGCTGTTCAAAGGATTTGATTTCATAACAGCAAGAAGCAGAAGGTTCAGCAGGGTGACCAATCCCCGTCCCACGCTGATAGTAAAGGACGGGCAGTACATAGAGGACGGATTGAAGAAGGCCCAGCTCAACGAAGACGAATACAAATCCTACATGCGGCTGCACGGCATCCGCGACGTATCAGAAATCGAGCTCTCGTACCTAGAAATGAATGGACAGGTCAGCTTTATAAAAAAGAAAAAGGAAGGTTGAAAAAAGGGATCAGGGTAATGGAAGAGTTATTTCTCTAACAGCCAGGTACTTGAAGTTCCATGTTATGCCGTCGGATCTCCAGGCCGCGAAATTCTACTCTACTATATTCTGCGTGCTGGTTCCTCTGGGCTTGCTCAGTATTTCGCTCCTGTCCCTGCCGCAGGAGGATTCAAAGTCGCTCTCACGCTTTTCCCACCCTCCCCTATCCTCTACCACCGGCGCCAGCTTCCAGTTGTTGTTCCTTACAACCAAGTTGCCATTAGTAGAGAGTCTGTCACGTCGTCGTCTATGTACAACTCCATTCTTATGTGCGTCTTGCCATTTTCAACAAAGTTGTACATGACTGCCTTGAAGCCGACCCATCTTCCTTCAAGCGGCTTGTTTGAGACATCTACGTTCCCGCGGTTGCTCGTATATGCCGGGTGCGTGACTTCCTTGGTCCATGCCGCCTCGCCATCTCCATACAGCTGGGCCTTGTACGCGCTTCCAAGGCACTTGTTGCTTGGTCGCCTCTGCGGGAATACAGCTGCAAGAGCTCATTTAACCCGCTCTCGATCTTTGCGTACGCTGTTATCTCGACGTTGAGCCACTTTTCATTCGTTGGAGACCATTCCTCGATCCTTATCTGGTCCAAAGACACCCGCTATGAGCCGTCATCAGAATTCTTTGCAAAGCGGACATTTTCTAGATTCCTGAAATTCGGATCGCTCTGGGATCATCCATGTTGACGCCTTTCCTGAGCCATTTGAATGCCAGAGCGATGATGTAGTGGAACCTATTATAGTAGAGGCCGCTACACCTATTCTCTCTCTATGTATAACCCCCCGCATTCCTTTTTTGCTGCTGCTGCTCATCATTAACTTCATCACTATCGATTCATCAATTTGAAGTACCCAAATG
>CAMLKF010000011.1 GCA_946480575.1 uncultured Nitrososphaera sp.
TGTCGGTAGAAAGAGAGTCGGTGTTATCACCACCACCATCGTCGTTGCCGTTGCTACTGCTACTGCTGGCATTGCTAGCGCTTCCGATCAGATGTGTTATCTCGTCTGCGCTAGGTATTCCATCGTCGTAGCTTGGCTGGGCCACTGCTCCGCCAATAGGCATGCCTATTACTACTGCTCCTGTTGTAAGCAGGAGCGCCATCAACGCTGGTGCGTAGCTTCTAATCGACATGGCACGCTGCCTCTCTTGTACTAACAAACCTGTTGTAAAATAATAACCGTTACGTAGTCTATCTCTAGAGGAGGATAGTACTCTATAAACGGAGTTTTCTCTGCAGGTAAATTCTTTTCATCCTGCTCAGCCCAAAGACAAGTGCAATTACTGCCACTATTGCAATCGTTGCCTGGATGGCCGATACTGTGACCCTGCTGCCCTCGCTTCCAAACAAGTAAAAGCCAATTGGGGCGACAAAGGCTACCAGAAAGGCAGCTACTGCCAGCACCATGGCCCACATCCCCGTCATAAAAAGCGCAAGACTGCCAAGGCCCATTTTGAATCACAGCCAAAAGATATACTGGATGGCGATTGATGCAAACGCTAGAAGTGCTGTAAATATTGCGAGCTTCAATATCTGGTAGCCTATCTCTTTTTCGCCAAGCGGCCCGCCTGCCAGTATGAGCCTTACAAGGGTTGCCGGCGCGGCCCTATCCTCTGACGCGGCCAACTTGAAGTCGCCCAGCAGGGTTACAGGTCGGGCCTTGACCTGCCGATGCTCCACTAGCCTCTTGACGCTTGCAAGGAAGAGGAACGAGTTCATGATAGCTGGCAAGAGAGCGATGACTCCAATTATCTCTGACCTGCCGGCGATTGCCACCGCACCGTACATTGCGCCGAGCAGGAGCGTGCCGGAGTCGCCGGGGAATATCCTGCTCGGGAATTTGTGGAACTTGTAGAACGCGATTGCCGCAAACAGCAGCGGCAGGGCCGCAAGGAACAACACTTCGTCGCTGCCAAAAATGGCGATGCTTGCCAGAAGGGGGATCGTGGCGATTATGATAAAGCCGCTTGCGACGCCGTTGAGCACATCAATTGAGTTGATCGTGTTGCCGGTGATTGGGATGATCACAAAGATAAGCGGAATGTAGAGCAGCGGTATGAACGCGCTGCCAAATATCAGGTTGAGGTAGTTGTCATGCGCGCCGAGGACAACCAGCGGGATTGCAGCCGCCAGCAGGGCGACAGGCTTGAACCAGCCGGGCATCACCCTGTTGTCGTCGATGTAGCCAATGGCAAATGCTATCGCAGTAGTCAGAAGCACCGCAAGGACTGCGGTGTTGAGCGTCATGGCGTACAGCACGATCTCTGCAGCCGCTATTCCGGCCATGAGCACTGGCCCGGCCGGGCGCGGGACGCTGGGCTTGTTTGGCTTGTGCGCGTCAGGCACAACCTTGCCCTTGGCTGTTAGCGACTTTATCGCGATAGGAGTCATGAAAAAGACAGCGAGGAAAGAGATGGCAGACACGACCACGCCGTAGATTATTAACAGAGATGTGCCGTCCACCATTTGCTATTACTGACCCAGCCTCTTATTCTTTAATTGATCCTTCAATTTTTCTGCTACCGCCGGCCCTATCTTGGGGATAGCTGCAAGCTTGGCCTGCGGCGCCTTGGCTATCTTGTTGACGTCTGTCAGGCCGGCGCTATAGAGCGCTCTCGCCCTTACCCTCCCGATGCCCTCAAGCGCCACAAGCGGCAGCAGCTCCTCCTTCACGCCGTAACGTATCCGGATGCGCAGGTTATAAAGCTCTGGTAGCAGGTCTACCCGGCGCAGCAGCTTGGCAACTTCATAAAGCGAATAGGCAAGCCATTCGCTTAACTCTTTTATCCGGAACATGTCGCCAGGCTCTACTCCCATAATATCGCTCAATACCTTGTCGCCCGTCTCCTCTATCCATTCGCAGAGCGCCCAGAAGCTGCGCGAGCAGTCGTACTCGCTTATCTGGTATAGGAGTTCGCTTCTGCACCCCTGAATGAGCAGGCTCAGCTCTTCATAGTCCTTTTTGCGGAGCGGAAGCTTTGGGTAAAAGTCCGGACTGCTTGATATTAGGTGCAGAAAGCCAAGTGTGTGCTTGCCGCCGTCTATTCGCTCGGTGCGCTCAAGTGCATCCCTAAATGCCACCGCAGTCGCAGGGTCGATGTAAAGGAGCGACGTTCTCCGGCCAAACTCCGTGGCGATGTACCGGTCGTTCTTTAGCTTGACAAGCTCTTCCTGCTCAAGGTACTCGAGAGCAGAGTCGACCTTGAACGAGACAGTCGCTTCCTTGTACTGCTGGGCAAAGAGCGTGCTTGCAAATAGTTCATGGATTCCGGGCTTTTTCATTCCCGGCACGGTCGCTATCGTGGCAAGCAGGTGGAACCTGACTGCCCTGTCGCTTGACAGCTGCGACCGTATCGGCTCGGGGCTGCCAAGCACGTAATGATCATAGAGTTCCTCGGCGTTCACGCCCGACTCGCTCACGATTATCGCCTCGCCGGCAGTGTCATATTTTGGCCTGCCGGCCCTGCCGCACAACTGCTTATATTCGAGGATGCTTATCGGCATACTCCCACCATAGTCGGAGTCATAGCGCAGGATGCTCGCTATTACCACACGCCTCGCCGGCAGGTTCACGCCCGCCGCCAGGGTGGGCGTGGCAGTCAGGAGCCTAATAACGCCTTTCTTGAAAGAGTCCTCGACTACCTCCCTGCTTGAGGAGCCGAGGCCAGCGTGGTGGAAGGCCACTCCCTTGGCCACAAGCTGCGCGAGCGTCTTTGTGAGCTCACTGTCGTCGCCTCTGTCCAAGATCTCTGAAGATGCCCTAGCGGCTTGCTCCTTTGTTGCCTTATCAAGGCGCCGGTAAACTCCTTCTGCAGCCTTTGCTGCAAGCGAAGCGGCGCGCTTGCGTGTCTCTGCAAATATCAGCGCCTGCCCGCCGCCGTCTAGCGAGTCGATTGCGATGTCCACTGCGGACGACGCGTCTGAGCTGTCCACCTGGAATTTTGTGCCGTCGCTCATCTTGACCGTGCGATACTCGTAGACACCCTCTACCAGTTTGGTCGGGCGCCAATTGCTTTCCACCAGCTCGCAGGCAAGCCAGCCTGCTATTTCGTCTGAATTGGCCACTGTGGCTGAAAGGGCAACTATCTGCGCCTGGGTGTAGTGCCTACGGATCTTTGTAAGCATCATTTCAAGGGTCGGCCCCCTTTCCCTGTCCCCGAGCAGGTGGACTTCGTCTGAAACGAACAGCCCGACGTCGCCCAGCCACTCGGCATTATGCCGGAAAAGCGTGTCCATCTTTTCATTCGTGAGCACGACAACGTCCGCTGACGCCAGCTCTTTTCCAGACGAGTCATAGTCGCCTGTTGCGACTGCCACCTTGATTTTCCGGCCGCTGCCAAGGTCGAGCCGCTCGAGGATCTTCAGGTCGTCGTATTTCTCACTTGCAAGGGCGCGCAGCGGTGTGAGGTAAATTGCTTTGAGGCCTCTTTCGATTGCCTTTACTATAGCCATCATGGCTATCAGGGTCTTGCCGCTGGCAGTCGGCGTGGTGACAAGTATGTTTTTGCCATCCAGTATGCCCCTTTCAACGGCCATTTGCTGTGGCGGGTAGAGAGAAGGATACCCCAGATTATCAACAAGCGTCTTGACAATGTTGTGCTGTTCCGCCACCAAGGCCTTCACTTAACTGGCACAATGTCCTTATGTTTTTAGTTTTTCATCATCCTCATCTTGCGGGCAGGGTGAACGTAAAAGTTGCACCCCTGCCATCCTTGTTGTTCTCTCCCCACATCCTCCCACCGTGCGCCTCGACTATGCTCTTTGATATGAACAGCCCAAGGCCGGTGCCCTTTTCAGACTTGGTCGCAAATTTCGTGAACAGCCTTGGCATGATGTCTGGGTCTATCCCTGTTCCCGAGTCGTGCACTCTGACTATTATGTAGCCGTCCCTCTTTTCCGCCTCTACGCTTACAGCGCCTTCCTCGGTAAACTTGATCGCGTTGCCGAGCAGGTTGCTGACGACCTGGGTCAGCCTGTCTCTGTCCCCCTCTATGGCGATGTCATCGTCGCTCTCAATCCTGCTCAGCAGCCTTACTTTTTCGCTGTCGACCTGGTTCTTATAGTCCTCCACTATCTGCAGTATCATCTGGTTCAGGCTGAAGCGCTTCCTGTCGAGCTTGAGCAGGTTGCTTTCTATCCTTGTGACGTCAAGAATGTCTTCCTGCAGCTGAAGGAGCCTCCTTGCATTTCTTATTATGACGTCGAGCAGCTTGTTCTGGCTTTCGCCGGGCGACTGATCGCGCAGTATTTCTGCCAGCCCTAGGATCGGCTGTATGGGCGTCCGGAGCTCGTGCGCGGCAATGTTTATGAACTCTTTTTGCAGCTTGTCGTGCGCCTTTAGCTGCTCGTAAAGATACCGGATATGCTCGTATAGTTCAGACTGGCTCCAGAGGCTTTCAAATATCGAGGTGTAGGACAGGACTGTTGCCTTGCTGTTTGAATAGATAGCAAGCCCCATTGCTTCGATCGAATTCTCCTTCGTGTCGTCCTTTAATTCCACGACCATTGAAAGCAGCTTATCAACCATTATGACTGAAGCTGTGGTCTGCATAGGCTGCTCAATATAACGGACATCGACTTGCTTGAAATCCTCCTTCATTTTCTCGGCAGTCTTTCTTACGTAATCGTCTGCCGGGGTCATGATCCTGAGCTTTATGCCGCGCCCTGCCTGCTCTTTTATCAGTGCCATCGATTCCACCTTTGTCTGACGGCGGAACGCATTTGCAGTAGAGAATATTACCATTATTTCATATTTGGCGGATTTTATCATTTGAAAGACACGTTTTTGTATCTCAAAAGGGTCGCGTAGAGTTTCGATTATTTCTGGCTTGACGCCTTGCTCGATTTCCCTTATCCTCTGCTCTGCAGGTATCGCTTTTTCCCACAGTGTAGAAAAGAGATACTGCTGATCCTCCACAAATCTTCTGACATTGCTATAGATTGCCTGTGTCATAGGCTCGTTTTCTTTTGAGATCAAATATCCAAAGTAATCTCTTTCACTTACATCAAAATTGCCCTTGGTTCCCTCTAGATGCCGGATCTCGTGGTATTTCATCAGCTCCTTGCAATAGGAAATGTTTCTGTCAGTGATCTCGGTGACCATCCTCATTTTACCTCCCCTCTTGATAAAGTCAGTAGCTGCTTGGACTATTGGCGGAGCGGAAAGGATTGCTGACGGCCCGGTTGAATCATAGCAGGCATCAATTCTCTTCTGTACCCGGGAGAAGCATTCCAGATTTTTCTTGATTACGTTCTCTGCTCCAAAAATGATTTCGGTTCCTTCTGGCTCCACTCCTTCCTCTATTTCCTTTATCTTTATCCGGGCGTCGATCCCATTTTTCCACAGCTCTTCGAAAAGAGAAGAAAAGTGCTTGATGTAGGCAGGCTCGTTGCTGAAAAGCGCGTTCTGGTTGAGCCGGCCCCCTTCCAGTTGGTCTATCGTGGTGCCCATCTCCTTGTCTGATATGCCAAAGCTCAGGGGCGGGAGGTTGTTGACATGCCTTATTTCTAACCCCATGTCGAGAAAAATCTTGGAAACTTTTGCGATTTCCTTGCTGTTTATCTCTGTGACCCACCTGTATCCCCTGTGCTCGCTTTTCCTAATTTTATCCAGCACGTACCTGATCGTGTCAAAGAGGTGGTTGTACCCGTAAAGCAAGCCGCCAGGAGCAGAGCAAGTGGCATATTCGTTTGAATTCCAGATCATCTGCTTTGTCTGGCCCAAAATGTCTTCTGGCACCTGCACCAGCCGAGTTTTGTAGCGCACTATGCCCTCTTCAATTTCCCTTATCCTCTGCTCGGCAGGCATTGCGTTGCTCCACATGGCTTCAAAGATGTACCGCCCCTGCTCTATTGCTTCCGGGACATTGCTGTATATGACCTGCGTCAGAGGCTTTGCTTCTTGCAGGACGGTAGTGGCCATGTATTCGCTTTCGCTGACCGCTATCCCTCCTTTCATCCCGTCAAGGTGGCGCAGCTCGTCGACTATTTTCATCAGCTTTTTGCAATAGTGCACATTTTCCTTGGTAACCACGGTAAGGGCTCTTATTCTTGCGCCCCTCTTCTGGATGTCGATATACCCGTTCCTGTAGGCGTCAACTTCGATGACTATGGATGGCCCCTTGCTGTCAAAGGAGATGTCCATCTTCTTTTGCACGTTTCTCATGAACTGTATGCCCCGGCCCACTGCGCTCTCGACGCCATACAGGACCTCTGTCCCTATTTTGTTGCCGTTGTTTGTTGCTCTGCTTCCTCCTGCTTGGACGCTCAAGGTGAGTGAGAGATAAAGGCGAGAGGAAAAATAAAAGTGATTGCACATTTCTTATATAAGTCAAGCTCGTTATACGCCGTAGTATGACATCGCCAGATCCAGTGCCCAACAGCGACGGCCACGATAACAGTAGTCACCATTATCTGCATATCCCGGCTGAAGAAATTTGTTTCCTCCGCTCGCAGGATTGCTGCGTCTGCTACGTCGATATGATGAATTCCACCGAAGTGGTTGCCCAGATCTCTGATGCCATCAATATCAGGAGGTACTATACAATTTTTCTGGGCTCCATTTCCACGATCGCAAGGAATTTCGATGCAAAGATAGTCAAGAACGCTGGCGACTGCCTAATATTCTACTTCCCCGAGACCTCCGACTGCGCCAACTGCTCTGCCTTCAACAACGTACTTGAATGCGGCATCGAGACGATGAAGGCTCACTTGCCTATCAACGAGAAGCTGGTGGATGAGAGTCTTCCGCCAGTAGACTATAGGATCAGCGCCGATTACGGGAGAGTCGAGGTGGCCAGATCGACCACTTCAAAGGCTGCAGACCTGTTTGGCCCGACAATGAACATATGCGCCAAGATAAACTCCAAGGCAGGCAGTCATGGGATGGTGATAGGAGGCGACCTGTACCAGATCATCAAATCCCACTCTCTGGACGACCATTATAATTTTGGCAAGGTGAGCGACTATTCTGTCGGCTTCAAGTACGCCTACCCAGTGTATGCGGTGAAGGGAAGAAGGAAGGACGGGAAAGGTCCACTGTCGCATCCTGAAGTATCTGCTGCCGCAAGCGCTGCTGCTGGCCCCAGAACAGCGATGACCGAGGCGCCGCCGTCCAACATCATGGTCATAGACAACGAGCCGGATATCCTGATGACATTCCAGGAGTTTTTGGCCGCCGAAGGCTTTAACGTCGACGCGTTTTCAGACTCGCACGACGCGCTGAAGCGCTTTGCAGAAGTGGACCCCTCGCACTACGACCTTGTTGTCATGGACATCAGGATGCCCAAGCTGAACGGGCTCCAGCTGTACCAGAGGTTCAAGGCCATGAACGCAAGGATCAAGGTCATTTTTGTTTCCTGTCTCGATGCAGCAGAAGAGCTGGTGACCGTCCTGCCAGATGTCAAGAGCAGCGACGTGATAAGAAAGCCTATCGATCATGAACACTTTATCCGCACAATCAAATCATACGACGCCTCCTAGCGATCCAAGCAAGAACAATCCAGAGGAGTATAGCAGCATGGTTAGCAACAGCGATAAGGGCAGGGTCGGCACCTGCAGCACTGGTGAAAAAACAGATCAATAATGTCCGGAGAAAGCGTTGAAGGGTCGTTCTCATTTGACGTTACAAAACGGATTCTTGGCGTGCTGAGCGAAAGCAGCCCAATCAAAAAGACTAACCTTGCCATAAAGACTGGGCTGAACTACAACGTCTGCCTGAGATACATCAACATGCTGCAGGTCCTAGGGTGGCTCGAGGTCGAGAAGGGCGGCAAGTGGGAGCAGATTTCAATAACCGACCTCGGGAGGCAGGTCAGCATAAGACTGCTGACGAGATCGCAAAAAGGCGCAGAAACTGCCAGCAGGGTCCGGCAGCCCGCAAGGCATGAAGAGCTGGTCCAGAAAAGCCCTATCCAAGCTCGTCATGTAATGGTAGTAGATGACGATCCTGACGTGGCGCTGACCTACGAGTCGTTCCTGACATCCAGCGGCTATAAGACAAGCGTGTTTTCCGGCGCGTACGACGCGCTCAGGGATTTTGTGTCCAGATCCTCCTACTATGACCTAGTTGTGCTGGACATAAGGATGCCGGACATGAACGGGCTCCAGCTGTACCAGAGCCTCAAGGCCATGAACCCGGCCTGCAAGGTCGTTTTCGTGTCAGCCCTTGATGCCGCGGAAGAGCTGTTAAGCATACTGCCTGGCGTGAGCCCGCAAGACATTATCAGAAAGCCGGTCGGCAAGGAGCGCTTTATCAGGGCAGTCAGAGCGGCTCTCAGCTGATGACTTTTTGCTGATAAGTGATCGGCTGATCAGTTACAGCCTAGTGAGAGAGACTTATTAGTTTTGTAGAACTCAGGCATATGAAGCATGAACATACAGAATGCAATAATGGACGACTTTGAAGCAAGAAAGGCGGCGATAGACGCCAGCGTGGAACCCACGATTCATTCTTCCTCACTGAGCACACCCCTGCAGCTCCTTGCAGAGAAGGCCGATCAAGTGTGCGGCGCTGAAGGAATTTCATACGTCAAGCTCAAGCCTATCCAAAGGCTGTTTCTCACCCATTACCGCTGCCACAAATGCAAGCTCTTGCCACTGTACTGCCTTGACATCGCGCACCTAAAGCGTGTGCGCTGCGGCACGTGCGGCCACCAAGTCTCGTTTACCAACTCGGGAAAATATGGCAGGCTCCGGAAAAAGATCGCCCTTTTGCTGTCACGCGAAGGGCTGGGACCCATGCGGCAATAGCAAGATCTCAGATCTGCAACGGCCTGCTCTTCTTGTGCTGCCTGTTTTCGATGACATCCATCGTCAGCGTAGACTTGACTCCGTCTATCGTGCGTATTGACGCGACCGCTTCATGCAGGGTCTTCTTCGTCTCGGCGTCGAACTTGGCTATGATGTCGTAGCTGTCGCTCTGAATAGTGTGAACCTCTGAAGTCTCCGGCCTTTCGCGTATCTCTTTTATGATTTCGCGCTTGGCATCTTGGTCGACGTTAATCAGGACAAAAGCCTTTGGCACGTGACTAATTCGCGTGCTTGGCAATTAAATGCTAAAGGCATTGGAGCAGGCAGCAATAATAATTATTATTACGCCTTGGCCCAAAAGCCGGGCCTCCTCTCGTATACCTGGCCTTCGCGCTTGGCATTCTCAAAGTACTTCCTTGCGTCGTTTTCGTCTGTGAACTTGCCCGTCTTGACCAGCTCGTCTATTAGCGCCTTCTCCTCAACATCGTTGTTCTCGCTTCCAGACAGTCCCTTGAAAACGTCCATCAAAGTCTTTGATTTTGAGACCTCGCTCTGGGGCTTGCCGTACAGCACGCCGACATCCATCTTGCCAGTATTGACATCCACGCCGGCGGTCCTCAGCATCTGCTCAACTAGGTAGATGGCACGCGAAGCATCTTCGGCGTCCACTGTGTCCTTCAGCAACAATCTGGCGCGGGCGGTCGCAAGCCTTACCAGACCTTCAAGCTGCCTCGGGGTCACAGTTATCATGCCCTCTGACTCGACCTTCCTCATGTCCATGTAGTAGCTGCGTATGATGTCAATAGCTTCCTGCGTGAGCGCCGCCTTGGTTTCCCTTGCGTACGAAAGGTACTTGCTAAAGAGGTCGATCTCGATTGCAGGCTTGGCAGCATGCTCGGTATCCTTGTGGATTTCCAAGATGTGACTTGCCACCAAGTTGTCCTTTTCCCTCTCCGGGATGTCCCGGACTATGAATATCAGGTCGAACCTTGTCAATAGCGGGACTGGTAGGTTCACGTTTTCGGTGATGTTCTTGTAAGGATCATATTTGCCGTACATTGGGTTTGCCGCTGCCAAGATGGACGTCCTTGCGTTGAGTGTGGCGACGATGCCCCCCTTGGCGACCGAGCAGGTCTGCTGCTCCATGACTTCGTGGAGCGCCGAGCGGTCCTCTGGTTTTATCTTGTCAAACTCGTCAATGCAGACCAGCCCTTGGTCTCCTAGCACGACGGCGCCGGCCTCTAGCATCATGATGCCGGATTTGTCGCGAATGACCGCCGCGGTAAGGCCGGCCGCAGTCGAGCCCCTGCCTGAAGTGTAAAGCCCCCTTGGCGCTATCTTGGCCGCGAATTTCAGCATTTCCGACTTTGCCGTACCTGGGTCGCCCACCATGAGCACGTTGATGTCACCTCTTCTGGTCGAGCCATCTTCAAGCTTCTTTGTCACCGAGCCCACTATCAAAAGCAGGATCGACTCTTTGAGCGTCTCATGACCGTAAATGTGGGGCGCGAACGAGGCGATCAGCTTGTCATAAGCATCCGGTTTGCTTGCGATCGTCCTTATCTGCCGCTCGTCTTCTGCGCTTATCATTATGCGCTCAACAGACCTAGTGTCCTTGCTGCCCGCCCTGCCACCGATGTACTCGATGTTGTTTCCTTCCATGCGAAGCCTGAAAAGGCTGGTCTTGGCCTGCGGCGCGAGCTGCTCCTGCTCTATTCGGATGATGCCGGTGAGCATTATCCTGTCTCCGGGGCGGCACTGGTCGACAAGGTCGCCCATGACGGTGACTTCGACGTAATGCGGCAGCTGGCCGGCTGGCAGGTCTTCTGGCAGCTCCTGCAGCCTGACCATCTGAAAGTCAATAAAGATGCTTGTCTCAGGATCCATTTCCAGCTCTTTTTCAGAGCAGGCGGGGCATTTCTGTGGCTTTTTCAGCACCAAGCCCTTCAGCTGCGCTTCGGTGACAGTGTTGCAGTTTGTGCACCGGTATGCTACCTTTTTGGCAAGCGGCTTGACCTCTGACGATCGCACTACCATGCCGGAGACACTCACCAGCTTGTCTATTAGATCAGCATTAATTTCGCGCAGGCCCTTCTGGACGGTATAGTTGCCCATCCTGACCCTTATCTTGTCGCGGATCTCCTGCTCGTAATCCGGATGAATTTCGCGCAGAATAGAGAGCACCGCTTCGTTGAACGCTTCGAGCATCTCGTCCGGGTCGTGCGTTATCTGCTTTGCAAGAGAGGGATTGAAAGAGTCAAAGTCGATGTAGTCGACTACAAGCGACTGGGCGTTTGACGCCATCATGTTGTTTATCCTGTTGAAATACTTGTAATTGCCGTCCCTGTCCTTGAACGCCTTCAGGAACTTTTCCAGGTCGTTTGCAAGCGCCGCAGCGGTCTGCTGCTCAGCCAAATTTCTTTAGCACCCCTTTCTTGAATTTTGAAGAAGCATTGTTTATGAGCTTGTATAGCTCTTTTTCCTCTGCCGCCAGCTTGGATTCCATCTCTGGCGACAGCGGCGACGCGGCAGCCAGCTTGACGATTTTTTCAAGCCGCGATGCGACAAAAGTGTTTAGCGATACGAGCAGGTTTTCCCGCTCTCTTTCCTGGAGCCCGTCAAGGTAGTCGTTTACTCTGACGTAAAAGTCGACATCGATTCCCGACAGGTCGTGAGGTTTGGCGATGCGCTCGCGGTTCATTGCCCGCGATATATATCCCGCGATGTCGTTTGACTGGATCTCGACAGCGCCAGCTTCTGAAAGTATCTTTGCCACCCAGCGCGGAAGCGATGACATGTCGCCCTCTTTGGCGTCGACTGAGACGTTGCCCGCCGTGGTCTTGACATCCTTCTTGTACGATACCCTGACCTCCTCGGTCATGTAGCCTACCTGGTAGACGTTCTGGATAGATTCTATCCTAGGGTCCGTGTGTGAGCCGTCAGCCATTGCAGGTAAACTGTAAGAGTCCTTCTTCTGTTATATCTTTTGTCAGGGCAGCTTTTGTTAAGCTCCAAGCTAGCTACAGCTGCATTGGGTAATAATGTCTCATTAGCAGCAACCTATTAATGGTTTTAGAAGAATCAGAGTCTCGATGTCGGCCAACAAAAAGAGTGACGACCTGGCAAACCTCATGTGGTCAGAGAAATACAGGCCAAAAAAGCTGAGCGAAGTGGTGGACCAGAAGGAGATAGTCAAGGGCATCGGCAACCTAATCAAGAGCCCCGACATACCTCACATGCTCTTTGCAGGGCCAGCAGGAGTCGGCAAGACCACCAGTGCATTGTGCATTGCAGTGGAGCTCCTCGGGGAGCAGTGGAGAAAGAACACGCTTGAACTGAACGCGTCGGACGAGCGCGGCATCAAGATGGTGCGCGAGAGGGTCAAGGAATTTGCTGCCTCTGTCAAGCTGGCGACTGACAAGGAATTTGGCAAGCCTAAGATAATCATACTCGACGAGGCCGATGAGATGACCCCAGAAGCCCAGACCGCACTGAGGCGCATTATAGAGGATAGCGCAAGGACGACTCGCTTTATTATCATCTGCAATTATTTGTCGCAGATAATCGAGCCGATACAGAGCAGGTGCGTCGTGTTCCGCTTTACGCGCCTTCCAAAAGAAGAAATCATTGATCATTTGCAGACGATCTGTGAAAAAGAAAAAGTAAAGTACGAAGAAAAGGCGATTGCACAAATTTTTGACGCGACGGGAGGCGATCTGCGGCATTCGATAAACATCATGCAGGCTGCAGCCGGCATGGGGTCGGTGTCTACAGCCAACGTCACTGCAGCGGTAGGACTTTCCGGCAGGTCAAAAGTGGGCGAAGTGCTGCGCCTTGCGCTTGGAGGCAAGTTCAATGAAGCACGCGCAAAATTGCTTGAACTAACGCAGGTGTACGGCATGTCAGAGACTGACTTTATGAAGTACGCAAATCAAGAGGCGTATGACATAAAAATTGAAAGGCCGGACGAGTTTGCCGCCATAATGGCCGAGTACGACTATCGCCTTGCAGCCGGCGCGCACCCTGAGATCCAGCTGTCAGCGTTACTTGCCCAGCTGGGCAGGCTGGCTGTCAAAAAGAAGGGCTCCGCCTGAATGCCTCGTAGTTTCAGTACAGGTCTGCAAGCAGGCCTTCGCCGGATGCCTGCGGGCTTTCAGGAACCTTTTTTCAGGAGTAAAGGTAATATCCGACTCTACCTTCGATGTTGGTTGCAAAAGTAGACTGCCCGCATCATCTCCTTGCGTACATCCTTGGGTGCCCGCATGAATGGCATGACATATGATGGCGTTTTTACGGTTCGACGCTAGATAAGGATTTGAAAGTCATGCTGTGCTGCATACAAAATTGGCAAAAATGCCTCAATATTCTTCCTCGAATTCCTCGCCACCTTCCTCTTCTTCCACTTCCTCAAAGTCCTCCTCAAGCTCCTCTCGCTCTTCGGCGCTCTTGTAAGGGAGGTCGGCCTCGCCGGGCACCCCGCAGACCGGACACTTGAACTCTATCGTCTGGCCCTCAAGGTCGAGCGGAAACTCTTTTGAAAAGACCTCGTCGCACTTGCTGCATACAAGGGTGGTCTGTATGCTGTCCTGGCTGAACTTGTGGGACTGCACCCGGAACGAGGTATTTGCCAAGTATTTTTCTTCCTACGTATAGGAAATCTCCTTTTTTATAAGCGTTCTTGCCCTGTCCAATCGGGTATATATAAGTGCAACAAGGGAAAGTTGTTGTTGCTGGACCCTTGATGATACGGCGCCTGAGAAGGGAGCTTGATATCTCACACTTTGGCGAGTCATTCGATGCTGATGAAGCGAATATCGATTCTCCAGATAGAATTAAACTTGCAGAGAAAGCATGTAGTAAATAGAGCCTCAGAATTTTGGTAGCAACGCTTCAGCCGGTCTTCTATAAAATTCTAATAGTGTTATCGTTTCATTCTGTGAATATTTGACCTCTGTTGGCACGAGTGCATATTACTAGACAAAAGCACAGTATAACTGAAAGCAGAGCGCCTGCTGATATAGCGGCAGCATAAGGCAATGATCAATCAAAAATACCGGTAGTAAAATCAACATATCCAATAGAACAAGATAAAAACAGCACATTCACTGTGTTTTATGCAAATTCCATTTAAGCTATCGTGAGCCGCCTGTGCCGACCATTATGAGTCATACGAAAAAGAACAGGGCGATACTGGCGGGGAGCGCGGTTACTACTTTTGCAATAGCAGCAGTTCTCATGCTCAGTATCTCTGTATCGTACACGGCGGCGCAACAGGCAATGCCCGCAAATGCGACAAAGCCAGTTGACGGCTACAATCTACCGCAAGGACACATGAACGCAGTGAGGCATGTATTTGACGACTCGTCGTTGAGAGTAGACCACTATTGCAAGCCAAACGACAAGATTATGATGGTATGCCAACTCTATGACGGGCCTTCTGCAAACGCAACATTGATCGGAATTGAATACATCATCATGCAGCAGCAATACGACAGCCTACCTGACAGAGAAAAGCCATACTGGCACGCTCACAGCGAAGAGTTTGCGCCAGACAGGGCAGACCCAATGATGCCAGAGTTGAATCCTGAAGAAGCGAAAGCCGAGATGGCGAAGTTGAGACCGACATGGGGCAAAGTCATCATAACATGGCAGCCAAACGATGATATGCCATCGTTCCCGCCACAGGTGCAGCTGGTAGACCACCCGTTCATGGTCAATGCGTCTGTAACCGACATAGCCAATGCGACAATGAGCAACAGCACAGATCAGTAAATGGGCGAATAACCCACCTTCTTTTTTGCAATATGTTTGCAGTTGCTTGCACATAAAGCGTTTTCTTGCTGATGTATACCTTCTGCATAATTATTCGTGTTGGCAATAGTAGTTAGCGTGTCAGACGGAGAGAACAGTAGCGGTAGAAAAAAGGCAACAATGAGCCTTGGAATGGCTGCAGTCCTGATTATCGGTTTTGTAGCCGCCGCCATCGCCACAACTCTCGCGGCTCAGGATAGTTTTAATGCAAAGGCTCAACAGGCAGGTGACAGCTTTGAGGAAGGAGTTATCACTTCAGAGCCAACTTCGTCAGTTAAGAGTAGGCAGATTACTCTGGTAGCCCAGGACGCAGAAGTAGAGATTGCTCCGGGCAAGGTGGTCAAAATGTGGACATTTAACGGGACGGTTCCAGCGCCTCCTCTGCGCTTTACAGAAGGCGAAAATGTCACGATAAAATTCATCAACAAGACGCCTATTCCGCACACAATACACTTCCACGGCAACCATGACGACAAAAACGACGGAGTATTACCGCAGATAATGCCTAACGAGTCATACACCTACAACATAACAGCTGCGCCGGCAGGCGCGCTGATGTACCACTGCCATGCGCATCCCACATCCCTTCACATAAGGATGGGCATGTATGGCGCCATGATAATCGACCCCAAGAACAAGCCTCTGGAGCCTGCACGCGAGTTTGTCATGGTCATGAGCGAATACGACTCCAAAGACATCATGAAGTTTGAAGCAGAATACTACCCGATAAACGGCTATGCCGACCAATATATCACAAACCCGCTTCAGGTAAACCATGGCGAGCTTGTTAGGATGTATGTGATAAACATCGGGACTACGATACCATATCAGTTCCACCTCCACAGCACTATATTCAAGGTATATCCTTCAGGGCTTTTGTCAAACAAGCCGATAGACGCTCAGACATACCCTGTAGGGCCGGGAGACGCTGCCATCATAGAAGCAAAATGGAAGTATCCGGGAACATATCTTTTCCACAGCCATGGCATACAGGAAGAGCGGGGCAACATGGGTCAGATAGAAGTGTCTGAAAACAAGACAACTGCCTTGACAGAAAGCGTATCAATGTTTGACTGGCAGTACGAGCTACAGAAGCAGCTGCAAAAACCCAAGGTAATCAATTATGAAGAGCAGACATTTGAAGATGCAGCAAAAACAGCGCAACTGAGCGGTCACGGGGCTCATGGACAGCCACCATCCGATAATCCATCAAACATCACCACATACACTGAGCCAACAGCAAACGCCACTGGGACGAAGATAAACGTCACATCTTCAGACACTGATGGCGCCAGTGGCATTGCCACTGTATCAATCGTCAAAGGAGCAATCAATCCAAGCAGCCCGAAATTCTTTGACCCGTTGCCGGTTGATGTAAAGCCGGGAAGCACCGTAACATGGGTTAACGATGATTCAGCTCCGCACACCGCTACTTCTGGAAGCCCGGACAGCGGACCGTCAGGCAAATTTGACACAGGAATAATCGGTCCTGGACAGTCATCAGACCAGGTCATGCCTGCGTCATCAGGCGTCTTCGAATACTATTGCACGCTCCATCCATACATGAAAGGCATGATCAACGTCAAAGAATAGAGTCAGCTGTGATTGTCGTCGAGAAACTCGACTCTCACAACCCTGATTTTCTTATCTTTTTCCTTGCCGCCAGCCATTTCAAATGAAAACCTTGCTTCTATCTTCTCGCCCTTTTCAAAGACAACCAGCACAATCACCTTGTCGCTTTTGTCTTCCTCTATCGAGATGTCATAGCGCAGATTGTCGTCGCTTGCCAGAGTCATCATGTTGAGAAATGACCTTACTGCTGGCTTGCCATGTAGCCCTTCTTCTTTTTTGCTGAATGGCTCGTATATTGTCACGTCATCCGCAAATAGATCTAGCAATTCTTCTATTCTGTTCTGCGATGCAAGTTCAAAGCATTCAAAGACTAGTCTTTGGTTGGCCGTCTTTTTTCCAGATTTGCCCTTATTTTGAAGGCGCTTCTGACCTGCCATCTTAGCCCGTCTCCCGTCTTAAAGCAAGCATACCTCAGAGGGTCACCTCTACTACGGTGGTATTTGCCGTAATTCTGGATTCTATCCGAACCTTGGCAAGCCTCTCAAAAATCAGCTTCAATAGCTCCTGTGTGAACAGCGACCAGTTTTCACCCATCTCGTGCTGTATAACGAAAATGTTCTTCCTGCCGGCAATCCGATGATCTGCCTTTATCCCGGACGCCCTCATGTATTCCCTCAGAACTTCAAGCACGTCCCAGAGGTTGTATTGGTTTTTCATCAAAAGCACTGCGTCTTTCATTGCGTCAAACGCTATCTCGGCTGCGTGCCTGACTATCTTGTTTCTGTATTCGTCAGTGCCTTTGGCGTCGATCTCACGAACGACATCCACCGATATGTCCATGCAGGAAGACAGCATCACCTTTGGAACAGGCATCATGTTCAGTTTGCTTTCATATTTTCCCCAATCATAGTATCTCTTTAGGAGCTGGTTGACGAATATGTTAAGCGATACTCCGGCGTTGTCCGCCTCGCGCTGCAGTCCGTCTACCACCCGCGAATCAATTCGAAAGGTCACCGTGCGGGTTTTCTTTGCCCGGCCTTGTTGGTTGGGCTTGATGTCTCTCTCAGACGCAATATCAAGCTCCTCTCTAATGCTGTCCATTCCGCTACTTAAGATTGGTGCAGATTCTAATAATAGCGTAACTAACTTACCCTTTATCCGTCGCGGGATAGTTTAATAGAACAATTAGAAACGCGATCAAGATGCTTCTAATCTGATCTAAGGTATTCATATGTATACTAGTCGACTGTTAAAGAAGATTTTACCTTATATAGTATGGTATTACGTCCAGTCTAATTGCTTTTCGTTCTGCAAAAAATGCCAATCTAAATCTTGGTTACACGCGTACTTGACAAAGCATCGAGATTATACAACGATACATTCGACGCGTTCAGGCTATCGAGGAGATACTATGAACTTGGATATTGACAGTTGTACTGGAACATACTGATGAAAGATTTGGATGCGGCATATTCTAATACCAGTCTTCCTTAATGCAAAATGAAGAGAACGTAGCAGTTGCTAGCTGCTACTGTTTCTTGTTTATGCTACGGTGTTCAGCTTTGCTTGGATGTGTGGTGCTAAATTCTCAAATCGTGATTTGACCAGCTGTTCAATTCGTGCTTCTTCAACCTTTGCATTGCGCAATTGGATCGTTCTTGCCTCTAAGTTACCGTCGTTGTACCTTGTTGCTGCTGTTGATGTTTGTGACATGCTACTCTTACATATTAATAGCATTTAAGTTAAAGAAAACTATGTGGTGATTGAATTGTATGAAAGAGCTGTTCTGTTACTGTGCAGAGATAATGCTATGAACTGCGACTCTAACTGAGCTACCTATTCAACCGCAAACCGAATGTTCAATGTTTTCCTTTGATACCACTTTAGTTATTTATGAACCCGGAATCCAACAAAAAGGGCCAATTGTTGGCAAGTTCACCGTGGTTCAGGTATGGAATTGAGACAATCACTTTTCGCGATACAAACAGCCTTATTGAAGACGCAACTATACTAGATAGGATGTACATATTATGTCAGTCATGCGGAGAGGAATTCAATAACCTGGCTAAAGGCGTTCAATATTCAAGTACGACAAGAGGATTTCTAGCATTCTGTTCAGATGAATGTTGTAAGGATTATCTCAATTCGATCATAAAGTAGTAACAAGAAAGTCAATCCAAAATCCAGCTGCCACCGATAATTTATCTGCTAAACTTGTACTAACTGGCTTAATTAGTAGATACTCGCTCTATAATAGATGGTTCACCTGATTTACGGCCGTGGCATAACGGATCTTTTGAGGGAAATGCCGTTTTACATTAGCATATTCAAAAAGATGACGGCGTACAGGCTGTTCCACATCAAGCAGCCGATGTACGGCTCTGTCGACGTCAACAACGTCTGTAATCTCCACTGCACCCACTGCTACTGGTGGCTCAACCGCAAGGAGGAAGAGCAGGACATGACTGTGGAAGATTGGAGGAAGATAATCGAAGAAAAATTTAACAAGCCACATATTTTTATCACGACATTGGTTGGCGGCGAGCCGACGCTCCGGCCTGACATCGTCGAGCTCTTTTGCAGAAAGATGCCAAAAAGAGTCTGCGTCGTCACAAACGGAACTTTTCCGCTAAAGCGCTATGACGGGCTGTACTTTTACTGGGTATCGCTTGATGGTACAGAGGAGGTTCACGACTGTATTCGTGGAAAGGGAGCATATGCAAAAACAAAGAAAAATATCCTTGATTATACAGGTGGCCCTAGCAGACATGGCAAGCCTGCATGGAAGGATATATGGCTCTCAATGACTATAAATTCCAAGAATTACGCGTCTGTATCGGACTTGGTGGAGGAATGGCATGGAAAGGTCAGCAAGATCGGCTTCCAGTTCCACACACCCTTTGTCAAGGGCGACCCGTTGATGATGCCGTTTGGTGAAGTACGCAATCAGGTGGTTGACAACATTGTGGAATTGAAGAAAAAATATCCAAACTTTGTTGTCAATCCTATCCCGCAACTATTGCTCATGAAGGGCAACTGGGGCGGCAAAGGTACGACGCCCGTGGACTGCCCCTCGTGGGCCATACTGTCGCTTGACCACATGGGCAGGGTCAAGCAACCATGCTGCATAGGGAGCGCGGACGCAAAGAGCATGAAGCCGATTTGCGAAGAGTGCGGGCTGGGATGCTATTCCATATTGGTGACGCAGGGGATTAAGGGAAATTAATTGCGAGTTACAAAATCAGCACTCCTGACTCGTCATTGGTATCACTTGATTTAGCGCTGGCACCACTAGATGTGTTTAATAGTCGCGCAAGCACACCAAAAGTGGTTTTTATCCTGTCCACAACCCAACAAATACTGACACCAAAGCAGCGCGCAGAGCTGGAGGCTCGCCTTGGCCGCTACAACATCCCTGTCCAGATTCTCCAAATGGTAGCAGACCGTTGCGAGAGTGAGTTCGATCCACGGGTTAGCGGAAGGGATCATCCGAAAAAGCCCAAGCTGACTGTCCTGCTTTCAAGGCTAAACGACAAGGCAATGATGCTGCTTGAGCAGATATTTCTCGAATGCCATGATTCTTTTTCAGCCTTTAGGTTTGCAGTATTCTTATCATCTATTTACAGCCCAATGATGCACAAGTTTGTAATAGACGACAAAGTCGCGGTAAAGCCCGGGCTGGAATGTTTCTTTGATGTTGGGGTCTATAGCAGAAATACGGAAAAGCTGGTAGCTGTTGGCGTGCAGAATAATGAAGAGCTGCATGCTGCGACCAACAAGTCGATTCGCAGATTCTTGACCACCGTCAAGGACCTGAGCGCAATCGGCATACAGGGCGCATACTATTCTTCGTCATACGGCTATGCAGAAGGAGAACCGTGGCGAGTTGCAGCGAAGACCTGTATCCAAGGTGGAACAGAGGTCAGGTTCTTTGACTACCGCGACAAGGTCTATTTTGAAATCAAGGCTAAATGACAAAGTACTAATTCGACACTCTCCATATCGTATTGATAGACCTTGGAACAATGCGCTAAATGCCATGTGGCTATACATCCCAACTTTGCAGATCACCACAAGTGCGGCTATGCCAACTGCCCTGTCTGCAAGCAGGCGATAACAAATTCACAGTACTGGGGACACATCAGATCCCATCCCGGACACGAAAATGACGCTCCGCAAAGGAGGGCTTTTGGCGGGATCCCGATACGCCGTCAGGCTTAAAGACCCTCCAGATGACCATCTGCCTTGATCTTTTCGGCGTGTGCCGAAATGTAGCGCCATATGATATCGGCCCTATCCGACTGAAAGTCCCATGGCGCTATCAGCACGAGGTCGTTGTCCCTTATCCACATCCTTCTCTTTATCTTTCCTCTAATACGGCAGGTCCTCACCTTGCCGTCTGTGCACTTTACAATGATGTTGTCGCCGCCGACCAATTTTATGACCCTTCCAAAAAGCTGACCTTGGCCCGGCATCACCATCTCTTTAAGAGCAGATTCGTTCAGTACTTTTCTTTTCCCTAAGTTAAAAACCGATAGAAACTGCACGCATTTGAGTTAAAAGTGTATGTATTCCCAGCCTGAGACCACTGCTTCTAGTACACGCTTGTACAACACTTTGCAGGGCCTGCATATATAGCGAAAACGTCTACTATAGATTGAGAAAAATGAAAAACAGAAGTAGAACAGAACTTGCTTCTTATATTTTGGAAGCAGCAAATGGTGGCGCAACAAAGACCAAGATTATGTACAAGGCTTACCTTTCATACGCTCAACTGAAAGAATACTTGGCGGTATTGATTGAAAACGGGTTGATGGCGCGCGATGTTGACGAAGACCTCTATCGAACGACAAGGAAGGGGATCAAGTTTCTTGAGACTTCAAGGAAACTCGGCGGGCTGCTCGATGCTCGAAGCGAGCCCGCAGCAGAAACAGGTCTGACAAGATATGTTTGACAAAGATGAGAATTACCAACTGCTGGGCACATGCCCAAGGTGCGGCAGGACGACTAAGTTTGGCGGCAGCTGCGAATGTAAACTGATATTGTGGTAGCTCTTGAAATCCAACAGGCATACAGAGTATAGGCATTCTGGCATAGTAGAGTGCCAACTCTGCTTCAGCCAAATGCAAATATCCGACATAGTAGAACATCTGAAAAACCAGCATAAAATTGCGGATTCGGCCCTTTACAACAACAAGCCGCTAAAATCTTGGTACGAACATGTGCAGGCATTGTCGGTCCGACAGCCAAAGGTCAGAATGTAAAGAAAATTGCTTGAGAAGATATTGCCCGCCATACAAGAGTTTTCCAATGGCATTATCCACAGCGCGGTTTTCATAAAATATGGACTTGCAGGACTTTTTGCCAATGGAGTCTTGTCTGCAACAATACTGCCCATTGGTTCACCTAAGAGACCTCTTAATATTCCACGACTGCTCTCAAGCGGCAATGCACCCAATCTTGGCGCTGACGAAGCAGATGAATCAATCTTTTTAAGCAGTTGCTCGCGCTCCTTAAGAATCGTTTCCGCGTATTCCCTGACACGTAGTCGAAATAACTTCCTCGCTTCCTTCCATCGTCGCTCATCACGCCACTGGATGATGCGCTGAATTATGAGGACTGTGATGACTATGCTAATACTTTCACTTATCAGGTTCGGTATCAGATTTTCCTTCATCCCGTCGAGGTAAGCTAAGACAGACGTTAAAATCGATGTCAGAATTCCGAAGTAAAAAAGCGGTAAAATAATCCCTAGACCAAGAGCCATCAAAACAAGTGCTCCTAGAGCCTGCCCGCTTGCCAAGATTCGTAAAAAATTATGTTATTGCTATATGTATACTTACCATAGTATCGGAAAGCATAGCTGATAGTACCGACGATCAAAAACTTCGCCTTTTCATCTGGGTAAAAAACCCCAAATCCCGCCTCCCTTTTCTATAGGATCGTTATATCTCCATCCTCCCATCGTTGATCCTTTCAATTCCAGATAGCTATGACGGACATGTTGCATAGATATCGCTAGCGATATTTGGCTGAGACATAGTTCATAAAATTCGCTCAGCCTAAGGGACATTTATCGCCTTGACTTTCAATTCCATCTGAGCCAGTGTCAGCGCAAGTAGGCTGCCAAGTTCTTTAGAACGATTGGACCTTCAAACGCCAACTTTGCAATGGCTAGCGCTACTTCGCACGATGCTGCCTCTGCATCAATTCTGTCTTTCGCAGAGCTCTATTGGAAGGATAACAAAACCGCTGATCATGCATTGATGCTGCGGAGCTCCACAAAATCGTATGGCCTCCTCCACCACATTTCTTGGGCAGAAATAATCATCATCACCATGATTTGATTGTAGATTCTGCTTCTTTTTGGTACTTATCACCGTCTTTGCCATAAGCCATTTTATAATCTTGATACATGGATTGTTTCACCGCATCTGTAAGATTTTCAAGTTCTTGGTTATTGTTAAGGTCATTACTGCGCCTCGATTCAATTCCTAGCGATTTCAATTCGCTTTGCCAGTAGGCTTTTTTGTCGTCTTTCTGTTCTTCACTAGCTGCTGTCATCTTCAGTCATTCTTATATGAACAAGGTATCAAATAAGCAAGTCAAAACGTGATACTGAAGTGAAGCTTTGTTTCTTGTAAAGATTGCCTGCCGCATTCCAATTCTATCAATAGGCTTATTGAGTAGATAACATCACAATACAATGCAGCAATAATAATGTACATTAGGTGCCAATCATGTGGTAAACTGTTTAAGAACCTGTCAGAAGGGGTACAATATTTCAGCACAACTATTGGACTTTTAGCATTCTGCTCAGACAAATGCTGCAGAGACTATCTTGATTCAAATATCAAGTAATATGGAGTAAAAATACGATTAGAGCCACAGTTCTAATGCAAAAGTAGTGTGCTTGGACTAATGTGACACCTTCATAGCTGCATGTCAGCCATTTTTAAGCAAAGCCATGATTGTATTTTTTAACCTGTGAATGCCGTACCCGGTTTTTGACGATATGAGTAATGGATCCTTTAGCTGTAGGTCTTTTGCAATTGCATCTATCTTTTGCATGCCGCCGATGCCATCTGCGACATTATTTTTATTATTACCATTATCATTATCATAATCATATTTGGTCAAAATGACAGAAACTTTGGACTCGTCAACCTTCAGATCCTTTAGCACATTCCAGCAGTTGTAATATTTTATTTTGATGTTTTCAAGCTCTTCTGAAGAATCAATGAGAAGCAAGATAAGATCAGCTGCGAGCGATTCTTCCAGCGTTGATTTGAATGCATCTATCATGTAGGTAGGGAGCCGGCTGATAAAGCCAACAGTATCGGTAAGCAGTACTGCCACCTTTTTGCCCTCGATTTTCATGGATCTCGTAGTTGTTGAAAGCGTTGTAAACAGGCTGGCCGACGTTTCCTTTTGCTGGGCTGAGAGCAAATTAAAAAGGGTTGTCTTGCCAGCACCGGTATAGCCTACCAGAGATACAATGGGCATTCCTGTTTTCAGGCGCTGCTGATGGTAAAGCTCACGCTTGTTTTTTGCCTCGTCCAGCTTTTCTTTGATAAATGCCATTCTGCGCTTCAGGCCACGAAACTTTACATCAACCACGTATTCTCCTCTTCCACCCTTGCCTGGACGCTCATCGCCCGCAGTCATTTTGGCAATTTCCCTTACCCGAGGCATCTCGTACCTGATTTCGGCCAGCTGTATCTGCAGTTTTGCTTCGTTAGTCGTTGCCCTTGAGTAAAAGATGTCAAGTATCAGCCGTTCTCTGTCAATTACCTGCGCTCCTGCCAGTTTTTCCAGATTGTGTATTTGTTTTGACGTAAGGTGCTCATCGACGATTACCTGCTCTGCATTTGATTCTTTGACGAATTCTTCTAATTCCTTTGCTTTTCCCGATCCTATCCCATACTCTGTGTGGTTGAGGTATTTTTGAGTGAAAACCCTCAGAGTTTTGCGGCCTGCCGAATCTACCAAGCTTTTGGCTTCTTCAAGAGTAAAGCTGTCAGGGTACGTTACAAGTGCTACTTCTTTTCGTGGGCTTTTGCCGGGCAACAGTCTTAGGACCAGTCCATGTAGTCATCTGCAGCGTATTCATTTTCGTGCCCTCTTGAACAAATATGCAGGGTATCAGTGGTAGCAGCTGCTGCCTTGAATTCTTTGTTGCTTCCTTCAGGCACGTAGATGCCAGGGAATACCTCTCCACAGGTTTTACATTTCAACATAAGCCGGGGCATAGGAATTACCGATTTCCTTCTTTTTCAGTTGTTGGTGATGATGGCTCAAACTAAGCCTTCTAATGATTTCTTTGCTGATCTCTTCAAGCTTTATCTGCTCTCCTCTTCGCCCCGGGCTTACCATTTCTTGACGTTTTACTTTCTTCAGTTCATCAGACAACTCGTCAGATCCGAAATGTAAACTAACATAGCGTTCTACTTTTTTCTTGCGCAATTCAAGGGCATATCTTTCTCTGAAGTCCCTTTCTTCTGGAGTATCATCAACTATACTCATATGCAATGGTTCACTTACCTGTCTTCCCAGACGTTGTAGCATCATCATGCTTTTCAGCTACAACCATCGTCAAGCATGATCTAATGTTGGCAATTGACCGAAATTTCTTTACTATCTTGGCTATGCCATTCTCAGAATCAGTGTTTAGCTCTGCCACTATGTCGTAAATACCTGATAATCCAGTCGCTTGTGAAACGCCAGAAATGTTTTTCATTTCTTTTATGACGCTCTTTTCGGCACCCATGTCACAGTTCAAAAAGATAAAAGCTTTTGACATGATTACCTTATACATCACTACTATAAAAGGAAAAGAAAACTAAGAGTACTTAATTTTCTTAACCACACACATTGGCACTTTGTTGTTTGGTTGTTTGTTTGGCTCAAATTGACTAGCCTTTGACTATTTCTCAATTTTCAATTTTCAATTTTGCATCTAGATAGCTCTTGCAGTCTGTTTATACAATTTCAAGCTTGATGGTTATACCAATAAAATATGATCTTATCAGCCACTATTGCAATGATAACAGAGCATTTAATGCATATTGGAGCCGCCTAAGTGCTTCTAAAGCACAGCTAACTCATATGCTTACTTACGAAAGCTACTGTGATACTACAACCCATATAGCTATCCAGGAAGAGGCAGGCAAGAAAAGAAGAATGCGCGCATCATTAAGCCGCTGAAGCATGTGCACTTTGATTTTTAGACCTCTGTGGGACTTTTCGATAGTGGGCATGCTCCAAAGTATATTTTTGTTGGTTATGCATGCTTTCAAAGTTTGCTAAATGGTAGGCGCAGAACGCCTTTATGTTGTTATCAAATTTTTGGGGCAGCGCTGTTTCATAGGCAACAAGCTTGTGCAGTTGGCCAAAGTGAAAGAAAGAGCCAATGTCAGCTATGATTGATACGCCGCTCTTGTGGTTATATTCTGCCTGCTTGACAAGTTCCATCACTTCATTTGATATTCTTTTCAAAAGAAAGTCAGTATCTGAAAGCCCCTGGGCAAAATATCGCTTTGCTGAATCTTGGATTATGAGCGAGCCGTTGTTCAGGTACTCTACGGCATCAATTCCATTTTTGTGAAGGTTCATTTCAACACTGTCTGTAGTTTCGTAAAATGGAACAAGCATAACAATTTCGTTTCCGTCTTCCAATGCAAATTTGGCATAGATAGAATATGCATTTCTAAATGTAGTCAAACTCGGATAGACCAGCATATTGTGCTCTCCAAATGCAGTCTGCTTTAGCTGCTCCGCAATAGCAATTGCTGTGCCATCCATCGCCGCTGATGTCAAATGTTATTTCCCGCCATACAATGATATACACGACACAATAGGTAATTAAGGAAAAGAATTTGCGCATATTCCTGCCCGAGCTAGGATCTCACAAGTCCTCTAGTTAGTTTCGTTTGCAAAAAGACTGGAGCCGGACATTTTGCTCATATCAGTCGTCATTATTTTGTGAATAGAACGGACAGACTAGAGCGCAACGTCAGATCTGCTTCTCGAAAATTACAAAAAGCAAAGGTTAGAGGTCTTGCTTTACGTCTTCTGTAGCATCCTTCTCTTTTACCTCTGCCCCAATTAAGGCCTCAGAATTTGGGTTTCTTTCTGCACGGTCTTTGGCTGTTTCGGCTTTTGCTTTGTGTTGGCACTATTAACTATCAGAAAAGCTATAAGCATCCGTGTTCTCTTATATAGTCTGAAACGGAACGAATAAGCGTTCTTATCGACCTTGTATAATTATTCGCGCCAAAAGTTAGCCGATCTTGAACATGCCATGCAGGCGGAATATATGTATATTCATATATACATAGAGGATTATTTCGGCGCCATGAGATGCAGAAAGCGCTTTTTCAGTCGAGATCCAAGCTTTTCTTTTCCGGCTCTCCATCCTTTTTTGCAAAATCTGCGCGGGACTTTCTCGCAGCCTCGATAGCCCTGTTGCGCCGCGGCTGCAGCACGAGCACGTAGAACGAGCCGGCCAGGTATACGGCAAGGAGCGCCACCTGCGCCACTATTGTTTCAAGCGTCGGGTGGATGCCTGTCATAGTCGCAAGGTTGATGTCAAGGCGCGGCACAGTGCCTATAAGGTGCGTCGTCTGGATGTAACCGACCTCCTGGAACTCCCTGACTGCGTTGCCCATGAACGCAATTGACATGTACGCGCCGATGCCCATCGTCAGGGCAAAGAGCACGCGCAGCGGGAGCTTTTTGCCCAGCCTGCGCACAAGAAAGGTTGTGGCTGTTATGACTGCAAGGCCGGCCGTTAGGCCCGCGGCGACATACCACTCCATGTATCTTGCAAATGAGAGCATGGCCTGGTAAAAGAGCACAGTTTCGAAACCTTCGCGGTAGACTGTAAAGAACGACAGCATGACAAAGACCATGACGCTGCCAGTCGTGGTTGCCTTCCATACCTTGGCCTTGACAAACTCGATCCATTTCTTTGTCTCGACCTTATTCAATATCCAAAAGCTGACCCAGAAGAGCACTGCGACAGCTGACACGCCGGCTATGGCTTCTATCAGCTCCCTGCTTGCGCCAGAGATCTCGATGATAAACTGGGCAATGAACCAAGTCATCGCTGTCGCGGCAAACGCCAGCACTATGCCGTAATAGACATGCTTTTTGAATCGATCGTTTCTTGATGCTTCAAGGTACGTCAGGATGGCGCCGATGATAAGTGCCGACTCGAGGCCTTCGCGGAATATGATGGAAAATGACGTCGAAAACGCTATTGCTGGCGCAACGATGCCGGTGCCCGATACAAGCCTCTCTGACTCATCAAGGCCGCGCCTAATCTCGACGACTTTGCCCTCAACTTCCTCGTACGCGGCGCGCGCCTGAATCAGGTTTCGCACCTCGCCAAACTTGATCTCCATTTCAAGCGTGAAATCCGGGTCTATTGGCCTGAGCGGGATCTCGATGTTTTCATAGCTGTCAAGGTATGCCGAGCGCGACGCTAAAAGAGCGCCCTCCACGTTGCCTTCCCTGTAGAGCCTGAGCGTCTCGTCGAGCTTGAGCCTTATCTGGTCGATGTCATTTCTCACTGCAGCCTTGGCAGGGCCTTCAGCCTCGCCCATCTCCCTGCGCTCGCCGCTGTACGTGCCAAAGCCTGCCGCAAGTCCTTCAATGTCGGCAAAGCCCGCAGCAGAGGTGCCCGTATTCTGGCTGAAAGAAGGATCGTTCTTCAGCAGCTCCTCCGCCTCATCCAGCTTGACAAAGATGCTGTTGACAAATTCCTCGATTTCTGCTGGCGATTCTCTCGCCTTTATCATTGCCCTAAGGTCTTCGCGCATCTCGATCTCGATGTCAAGCATCAGGTCTGGGTTGTGCTTTTCTATGGATGCTTCAAGGTACTCGTAGTTGTCAAGGTAAGCGGAAATTGCGTGCTGGTCGGCCTCGTCATAGTTGCCGGTCTTGACCTCGTCTACCACCTTCCCCAGCAGCGTCCTAATTGTGGAAAAGTACTGGTCGTGTTCGCTTGCGCTGCCGCTTCCGGAGCTCAGCGACAGGTCTTCTGCAAGGTCGCGCTCTATGGCTGTAGCAAGGCGAGCAATCGATTCATTGCCTGCCTTTTGCTCGATTGCGGCCTTTAGTTCGGCAAAGAAGGACTTGATTTCTGCGTTACGCGGCCCGTCGACAGAGCTGGCTATCATCGTGTGGTATTTTGATTCGGCGACATCCACAAGACCCATAGCGTTCTCATGATCCACTGGGCCGGAGCCGCCATTCGATAACTGGTACGACTGGACGGCATCCCTCAGCAGGAACGCCACAGTCTGCGAAACCATCCCCTTGTCCGAAGCGTGTGGTTCCAGCTTGGCCAGAATGCCGTCGATAACGCCGGTGATCGTAACGATCTCTTGCTTTAGTGCGTCGGTTGGCTGGTCGCCGGCCCTTATCTTGAGCGGCAGGTCGGTCAGGAGCGCCTCAAGCTGCGTTGCCGACCGCTCGTCGACCTGTTTCAGCCAGGTCTTTATTGTTAGAAAGGTCGCCGCGTGCGGGATAAACGCATGGGCAAAAGCCATTTCGCTGTCGCCGGCGTCCAGACCCTTTTCAGCCAGTGCAAGTTGCGTTCTTATCCTTTCAAGGTTGACCATGATAATGAGGGCATCGTCGCCGTTTACCTGCTGCGCAAGGGTTGAAACAGGAACGAGAATTAGTAGTGCGATAATCGCGAAAGCGAGCACCGATGATGGTTTTTGCGGGCTGATCATTTTTATCTCAACATCAAGGCGGCCATCACGCGATGGCACAATTAGGCTTACCTAATTAGCCGGCATTATTTAAACGATCTTTGGAAGGGCTGTTATTGGAGGTCTCCAAGACAAGAGTTCTATAACAACACACTGGCTGATTCTTACACAGAAGCCAGTTGCGAAGGCTCAGTGCCTTGCCATTTTTTAGTATTTTGAGTATAGAGTGCAGGAATGAAAGAGCTGCAGCAGGACGGGCACGCATCCGTCGTTGGCCGGATCATCCTGACACCGTTTCTGATGTCCGTCGCGATATCCTCGGGGCTACCTGTTTGACGTGCTGCAGAGACGCTGCCAAACTGGAAACAATAGGCAGAGTTGCGACCCGGTACTAGGCGCTTCGTTCCGGCTAGTGCATTTTCCTTTAGCACAAAATCCGCTAATCATTAAATAACTTGCACAAGCGTCCGGTAATGTATGAGAGGCAGGCTGCTGATGCTGGTGCTGACGCTGTTTTCACTTGCATTCGCATGCGCTGACTGGAGCGACGCAGCATTTGCTGCCACTGGCTACAGCGTGCATTCAGGCAATGCCGGCATAATATTTGCCGACGTTTATTCCTCGCTTGCCGGCCTTTCTGAATACAAGTTTGACATCGAAGGTAGCCAAATCTTCCCAAATGAAACTATCAAGAATGACATCGTCAACGGGTACAGGCAATCTGAATACAACATCACCACCTTGGAATATGATATCATGGGCTACCACATCAACGCGTCAGACGTCAAGATAGCAGTAGACCCTTCGAGGGTCGACGATCAAAGAACCAGAATTGATCTGGATATACGCGCAGATCAGGCGACCGTGACTGGAGCCAACGGCCTTGGCAGGTCATACGACGAGATTGATTTGGATTCGGTTTATGGCATCTACGACAAGACGACTGACAAGATAACGGTGCACGTGCCGCTGAGCGAGGCATTGTCATTTCTGTAGTGAAAAGAAGAAAAGGCATAGCAGGCCTGCAATGAGTAGGATGGTTGGCCTGCAATGTGTGCCGCTAGTGCTGGTAAATGGCAATTCTGCAATTGACAAAGTGGTAGTTATGGGTATTCCGATTTGTTTCTGACTTGCCTTTTTAGTAGAATGAGATAAAAGCCAAATCGGGCCTGAAGTACGAGTTGCCTCCTCCAGTTTCTAGTTTGCTATCATGATTATAAAATGGTTAAGTGCTTTACAGGGTCGGTCATGTCCGATGAATCCAACAACTAGTGATGGATCGCAGAACAGACTTGGCAGATCTGTGATTGCAATTGCTACAGGAGTAGTGCTCCTTGGCGCAATGCCACTGCTTCTGGTCACGAATGGCGGCCAGCCTGCCCTTGCGCAGCAGGGCAACCAGACAACAGCAGGCAATGCAACGACCACTGCATCAGCTGCTCCAATTGACACATTCATGGCAAGAGGCCTTATAATAGGAATTCTGCCTGAAAGCGGCGGAGGGCAACAGAATACTACCACAGCAGGAGGAGCAAATATGAGCAGCTCGGCTAGCGGCAGTAACATGACAGGAACTGCGTCTGCACAGCCAGAGCGGTACGTCGTGGCAGGAAAGTGGAGAACCAACGTACAAGGCGGAAACGTCACGGACTTTGCGGCCGGCTTCGTCATGGTCAAACCTGACGGCTCTGGATACCACACGCACAACTTTACCAAGTTCTTTAGCGGCAACAGCACGGCACAATTAGTCAAGGACCAGCCGATGACGATAAAGGGAACAATGGATGTTATGACAAATGGCACAATGGCATGGGCTGGAGTGGACACTACTGTAACTCTCACAGGCAAGAAAACGGTTTTCACTATGGAACTGGCACCTGAGGACACCGGCAACCACTTCCCCGGACCGCTCTACGGCATCGTAACGGCGGCAACTGATGGGCAAGGCAGGCCACTGCTCAACACCGGTGCAACAGGCATGCAGGCGGGCGGAGGAAACCAAACCCAGCAGGAAGGTGGAGGCGGGCTTCTTGGGAACCTGACCAGACCGTTTGAAGACCTGTTTGGCGGAGGGCAATAATGATAATCATAATAATAACCTGATTGCTGCACAACAGCAGCAGCAAACACATTTTTTCTTTTTAGGTGCGCTGCATGCTTGCTCCTATTAAACTCGCCTATGCCCCGGCTTTTACTTCGTACAATCCGTTTTGGCTAAAAACGTTATCAGGAGAACCTGTGCAATATGTCTTGGTGAAAGCGCCAGTAAAAGGTGAACCAATGATGGTAGAGGCAGTAGTAGCGTCTGGTCTAACAGATTCATAGCGTCGGCCATATTCCAAGGTGCAGTAATAACGCTGCTCACGGCGTCATTCATTGGAATGCAGCTGTTGTTCTCTTCTGTCAACATCATCCGGCTCCTGTCGCTTTCTTTCGAGGGGCCGGCCAAGTGGATTTTCCTTGGCTACATATATTCTAAATGATGATGATACTAATCGTCGCAATAGCAACAACGATGGTATTCTACAGCCGCCTCGAAGTGAGACTGCAAAAGAAGATCCATGGGATCAGATCCGTCTTTGCATGGGCCAACCTCATAGGAATGAATGTCGGAGGTGCAGCGGTGACGCTTGCAATGATATATACGGGCTTGGCTGGCTCGGGTGTGCTTGAACTAATCACCAGTGGAGGCGCGTCCGGTCTCTAGAGGAAAACTAGGCGGCGATGATGGAGCAGTTCATAGTTCCAATTGCGGCTTTTGCAAGGCTGCTCGCGCCGGTGATCTCGCAGAAATCATAATACTGGTCATAGCAGTGGCGGGCGGGGCTTGGCTGTACGCGAAATACAAGTCATCATCCTAGCATCCAAAGAGCGAGATGCGCCATACAAATGCGTCTGTTCAGTTCGCGTCATTATTATTATTATTATACGACAAAGTACTTGTCCATGATCTGCGGCATCCTCATTCTCTTTACCTCCCCCTCGTAAATCTCGGGGTGTTTGTCCTTCAGATGCTTTAGCGCAAGCCTCACGCTGTCGCCGCACAGCTTGCATTTTGCCTTACCAAACAATGTAACAATAATAATGATCTGGCTGCTGACCCTTGAACTTTTTGTTCTTTTGTCTCTCTTTAGATACCTTCTTTTGCGCTTTACTTCTTTCTGGCTTGCTTCTTCGTGTCGCGCTGCAGCTGCCTGCCTTTTTTTAACCCGTATATAACTAACATATTGTCAGGATCATCATCTAGCTGATTATTATTTTACCTCGCGGAAACCCTCTCCACGATCAGATTTGTATTGCTCTACTCCTGTCTTTGGAACCTTGAGTGAAACAGCATGGCCATCAAATCCTTCTACCATATCCTTTGGAATTCTGTAATGTCCGCGTGCGCCTTCACTAGAAACTAATACTGAATTTTCATCAGTGGCCTCTACATTGCCAATTAGATCTCCTTCTTTAGAAGTTACAATATGGTGAAGCGTGGCATCCCAATTTGGAATATTCGAAGACATTTTCTCATAATAGCATAGAAGGACAAGTTATTAGGTGTTTCGTTACAACAAAGAGTGATTCCATATAGACACTACGTTTCAAAAACCTGTGAGTGCTCAAGCAACAGGATTTCAATGCTTCATCATGTACTTTTAAGAAATTTGTTTGTCTATACAATGATGATTTAGGGATGGCGTGTATGTATAAATGAAATACAAGGTAGCCAAAAGACTCGGTTCAGGAGGATTTGGCAATGTCTACGAAGTGCAGGCCAGCGACGGCAACATCTATGCTATGAAATTGTTGAAGGATCTGAGCCCAGCCAACAAACAGAGGTTTGAAAGGGAGATCCAGATACTTGCGCAGCTAAATCATCCAAATATCGTAAAGATCGTTGAATGGAATCTAGGCGGCGACCCTCCTGACTTTAGCCCGTGGTATACAATGGAGTATTTGCGCGGCGGGTCTCTCAGAGACCACATGGACGATAAATTCGAACACGACTATGTCTTTCAGAGGAACTGGACCATCAACGCGGTAATTCTCCCTGCTTGCCATGCGCTTGCGCAAGCCCATGCCGCGTCGATATACCACCGCGACCTAAAGCCGGACAATATCATGTATACCAGCTCTGACAGGGCACATATAAAAATAACAGATTGGGGCCTTGGCAGGGACATTGGAAGAAAATCGATTGCCCTTACGGCCTCAACAGGCCAGATAGGAGGCACGCCAGGCTACTGCGCGCCGGAACAATGGTTTGCGCTTGATAACATAGACGGGCGTGCAGACATCTATTCTCTGGGAGTCATATTTTACGAAATGATGACTGGAAGGAGGCCCCCTTCGTATGACGAAGACGACAGCAGCATGAAAAGATCAGATGTCGTTGACCTGCCATCCAAGTATCACCCTACCATCACCAAAGGACTTGACGCGTGTATTCTGAAAATGCTGGAACTAGTTCCTGAAAAGCGCTACCAGTCCATATGGCAGCTGATACTTGAGATTGAATCACTACCAGATGCAAGATATTACTACTAGAGAGAGAAAAATCCGTCTGACGTAATCCAGATAGCAAATCCTTATATCGTTACTAGGGTGAATCCAGGGCCTATATGATGCTAAAATCAGGTCTTACATCTGCAACATTGTTTTTGACATTGACAGAAAGAAGGACAGGGAAGAAGCGATCAAGCACAGCAGGGCCTCCCATGAAATGACTCAGGGCTTCAGAGAATAGAACTAGTCAACATAATGATGACCCCAACCAACTAACTAACTTCCGTCTCTAACTATCCGGTATATCCTGCCGTCTTCGTACGTCAACACGTACAGAAAACCGTCAGGGCCAGTCTCAATATCAGTTATCCTGCCAAAACCCTTGCCAAGCACTATGGGGGAAAGCTCATGTGACGCTTCAGAAGGATCGACGCCATTATTATCCGCCACTAGATCAGCCAGTAGTAGCCCTTTCTGATCGTCTTCAAACCACAGCCCGGTTCGTGTTCCGTTTACTGTAAAAAAGTACAGGTTGCCGTTGTTTATGTCGCCTACAAAGATATTGTCTCTATACCTGTCACCCAGTTTTGAAGAATTGAAAAATTCAATGTCTGTAACCCCGATCGGAATATGCCAGCTGAAGACCGGATCGTCATATCTTGCTCCTTCTAAAAGGACAAGATCACTCTCAACCGTCATGTTGGTTCTTGATATCGGCCCTGTTACCTTGTGCCAGCCGCTGTTAAAACCCGGCCTCACAACATTTATCTCGTCATAACTACCAGGCCCATTTTCTGTGATCCATAATAATTGTGAAATGTGATCAAAGTCCATGCCAAAGCTATTCCTTATTCCATAGGCATAATACCTTGAAAGCTTGTCTTTCATCGTAGCATTACCAGTGATGTAATAATCGTAAAATGGATTATCTTTAGTAGGCAGGCCGGTCTCTCTGTCAACGCAAAGTATCACGGACTTGTCATCAGGCTCGCTGCCTGGAATCTGGTTGTCCAGCTTGCTCCCTCCTGCACTTACGTCTCCAATAACGACGTACAGATGGCCATCGTACGGCCCGATTGACAATTTGCCGCCGTTGTGATAGGGGCCTGGCTCTCCGGGAAGATCCAAAATCAATGTTCGGTTGTCAAGAATTCTCTCCTTATGGTCATAATCGTATTTGTAAACCCTGTTTCTTAGGACTTTACTTTCATTATTATTTTGGACTGATTGCACTTTTGCTTCCCCAGATCCAGTATCATTTTCAGTAAAGTAAAGGAACACTTCGTCGTTATCGTTATTGCCGCTGCTGACATTGCGACCGTGATAATAGTAAAAGTCATTTACAATGGCTATGCCAAGCAGCCCCCGTTCTCCCTTATTGGCTACGTTATCGAGCTGCAATACAGGCTTGTCATAGAGCTTGTCGTTTGAAACTAGCCGGACCTGCCCATCGTTCTTCTGCAAAACCAAGATATTGCCTTTGTCCAGAAAGCGCATGCTTGTAGGAAACTTGAGCCCGTCTGCAACCAGCTCTAGTGCAAGCGAATCGTCATATAGAAACGGCGTCGACGCGTTTGCATTCGAAGTCTGATTGCTGCTAGTCCCAATGACACCTGTTTCTGCAGAAATTATGTATGATGTAACACCTGATATAACAATGGCCGCGGCAATAACTAGCGAATGATTTGGAATTTTTCTTCTTGACAATGCTAACTGGCTGCCACCTATGGATCCCATTAGTTAGTGAGATCCTAGCTGCTAATTGGATCGCCCATCCATATATCAGACGTCAAACTATATACTGCAAGAGTTTCCTAGTTGAATGTACTTCCCTCAGCAAAATAGAGGACCCTTATGGCTTTTTTGAATTGCCGTATTTTTCATGGTAGACAAGTTTATCCAGTGGCAGTCGGTTCTTTCTCTTTCCAGTAATCTTTTTGGCAGGATATCCAAAACCTACCATGATCGTCGGGTTCAAGTCTTTTGGGATGTTAAAGTCGCTGCGTAGCCTTTCTTCCTTTACTCCTGTAAACAAGCCTGACGCCACGCCATAATTCCATGCGGCCAGCTGCATGTCCTGAACTACTCTCCCGGCGTCGATCATGTAGAATCTGTGCTTTGGGTTTGTCAGCACAATGATTGCAAAATTGGCACCTGAAACCCAGCCTCCGGTTGTGCTATCCTCTGCGAGCTTCATCAGGTTTCTCTCATCCTCTACAAGGATAAACCGCCAGTGCTGGGTGTTAAGCCCGGTGCCTGTCAGCCGTGCGGCTTCCAATACTTTTGATTTTATTTCTGGAGAAACTTCCTGTGAGCTGAACTCTCGCACGTCGAGTTTGGTTGCGATGCATTCAAAGGCATCCATACATATTTGCGCCGTATTGATAGACGCGTCCATGTCTGATAAAGGCTCCATATAGCCGGGATTTGGACCTGTCGCGCTAGCTTCACGATCATCTTTTTATTGCAAAGACGATCCTCTATACCATGTAATAATGCCAGAAGTCAGCCGGACATTTTATGCAGGAAAGGATATCGATGTTTCAATCTCTGAGATAAAGGATGGCATCTACAGAATAGCTGGCCTTGTGCCTGAATACCAGATCACGTTTAACCAATTTCTAATTGACGACGAAAGCCCGATGCTGATTCATACCGGCCCCATCGGCATGTACGAAAGGATTGAAGCAAAGGTAAAGGAAGTGATCCCGCTTGAAAAGCTGACCTATGTTGCGTTTCTGCACTTTGAAAGCGACGAATGGGGAGGCATGGATTTCCTAAAGGCTCCCAGAGCAAGGCTTGTCTGCAGCGACCTGAGCTCGAAACTGAACCTGACTGGCTGGCATGACGTGCCAGTGGACCACATATCGTATTGGGACAACGAAGTCCTAAAAACGGGCAGGAGGTCTTTCAGGTTCATAATGACCCCGCATGTGCATCACTGGGACAGCATGATGGTGTTTGAAGAGACGACAAAGTCGCTTTTCCCGTCAGACCTGTTCATACAGCCAGGCGAAAACCGGCCGGTAATTTCCGAAGACCTGTCAGAGCAGATGATCGGGCTTTACAGGGCTGCAGGCATATTTGCAAGTGAAAAGCCGGTGAGGCAAACTACCAAGAGGCTGCAAAAGCTGTCCCCCGAGATGGTATATCCGATGCATGGCTCTTGCATTGAGAAAGCTGCATTTTCCAAGTATGTCGACGCAATAATGAATCAAGAGTTTGCCTACACTGGAAAATTGCTAGGCCAGCAGGTTGAAATTGGTTAAAGGTTTTTGAAACAATGCGCTTAGTGGATTGAATGTATATATATATATATGCACTGAAGGTTAGAGCTAAACCATAGTACAGCTATATAGATAATTATTAAAGTAGTGCCCCTTTGATCTATAGGACTGAAAGCTATTCGCAGGGATTTAGCAGTAAAAGCTTGCTTACTGCTGCTCAGGCAGTGCGCAAGCTGTTTTGACCAGCTCATTGACAACGCTTGATACATGCATTATATGGCTTGGCCTTCCTCGTCGTAAGCATATTGCAGATCTTTGTAAAGGTTTAGTCGGTCTTCATTGTCGCTATGCGTTAGGAAAAAAAATGCTTTCCATTATCTCCCTACTGTGCGGCATTTTCGGGTAATTGGACGGAATGCAGCCAAGGAAGAAACCTATCCAGCCAGAGTGGCGAAAATCGCTTACTGCCGTCTTGCTGCCAGAAGGGACAATTTTGTACCCGCTGGGCAACGTATGTAAAGAAAGTACGTGCAATTTTACAAGGGATATGTCGATAATAGTCGATTAAAAATCGAAGAATAAATGCCAAACCTCGGTTCGCTCTCTTTCTTGGCTCAGCTTTTAGAGTCAAGCCCGGGCAACAAATTTCTTATTTTGTAGTTCAGTGTTCAGATCCTGAGCTAGAAGATTCTGCAACGTAGTTGACCGCAAAGTCTAGCTTTAAGCTTTAGTACACCTATCAATTGCAACTAGTATGGGCCCTTTTCAATTTGCTAGCTGTATCCTCATTACGTTAGTGGGGCCAGTGGGATTTGACCTCGTCATGTTGATGGGTTCATGTGCATCCTGAGCTTTTAAGATTTCT